>JBEIRZ010000158.1:0-9939 GCA_040375695.1 Planctomycetaceae bacterium | reverse complement strand
GGGTCCTGTGGGTCGACCAGGTCGATCGCCTTCGAGTACCGCTCGAACCACTCCTGCGGGACCGCCAAGTTCGGGTCGTCGTCATTGCCCGGATCGACAAAGTCGGACAATCGAATGGGCTTTGGCTCAAGCATGGCCAGCGGCAACAACCCGTCGCGGCTGGCGATCAAATAACTTCGCAACCGTCGCACCGGCCATCCGAGCTCCGTCGGGCAGCGGATCTCCCACTCGCACTGGAACCCCGCCCCTTCCAAATGCTCGCGCACCCAGGCCCCCGCTCGCGAATCGGCAAACGGCGGGACGTTCTCGATCACGATCCAGCGGGGATAATCGAGTAACGAATTCACTTTGCCGATCAGCGACACCATCGAATCGCTCCTCGGGTCATCCAGGTCGCGCTGTTTCCCCTTCCGCGTGAAAGGCAAACAGGGCGGGCTCATCCACCACAGGTCGGCTTTCAACCGCGCGATCTCGAGGCTCCGAATCTCCCCCGCCCTCGCCCCGTGACTTGAAGGAAAATTCAGCCGATAGGCTTCGATCGCGGCGACATCGATGTCCCACGCCGACGTGATTTCCAGTGGCCCCATCTCTTGCAGGTCCAAGTTTAGCAGGCTTGATGCTAGCAGGCCCGGGCGGATCGCCGCCGCGAAACCGCCGATCCCCGCATAAAACTCGATCGCCGTCGCCATCTTCGTTACAAATCCTCCCACTTGGCCCCCCCACATGACCCCGCCACTTGGTCTTCGAGCGTCATGCGACAATCTCTTCGCTTGACGCCAAAGTTTCAAAAAAGGTAACCCACCCCCAACATTTGCCCCAGGCGAGTCCACACAGAGAAAGCCATGAAAAAAACAGCCCACAGCCGACGCCGCCTCGCGACATGGCTGGTCCCACTATCCCTTCTCGTAGCAGGCGGTTGCAGTTCGTCCCAAAAAACGGCATCGACCGGCAAAGTCCCGGCCGAAAACCCCTCCCTCTTCCAATCGTTCATGCTCGGGGTTTTCAATTCCGAAAAGGATGACGACGCCGACAAGACCGAGACTGCGGAGCAGGCGGATGCCGCCGATTCCCAAGGGGTGGTCGTAGCAAGTGACGAGCAAAGCGTCCCGCCCAAGGGCCAAGCCTTGACTGCCGGCGGTACAACTCAGGCCGCTTCGAAAGGGGCCGCTTCGACAAGGGCCGCTGCCACTCAGGCCGCTCAGGCGGGGGCCACTGCCACCGACGCCGCGTCGCCACCTCCGCAATACGGCCCGGCCAACCCGACGATCCGTCGTTAACCGCCAACCCGACGATCCGTCATTCACAGCCAAGCAGCCTGGTCACGCCAGGATCTGATTGGCGACAACGCCCGAGACATCGGTTAGCCGGTAATCGCGGCCCGAGTAGCGGTAGGTCAATTTCTGGTGGTCGATCCCCATCAGGTGCAGGATCGTCGCGTGCAGGTCATGCACGTGCATGCGGTTCTCGACCGCGGCGAAACCGAATTCGTCGGTCGCGCCATAGACCATGCCCCCTTTCACGCCACCACCGGCCAACCAGACGCTGAAGCCGTGGTTGTTGTGGTCCCGCCCCATCGCCCCTTCCGAAACGGGGGTCCGTCCGAATTCGCCCCCCCAGATCACGAGCGTCTCGTCGAGTAACCCGCGGGCCTTGAGGTCTTTCAACAGCGCCGCGACGGCTTGGTCGCTCTGCTTCGCCTTGTCGGCATGGGCCGAGATCCGTTCGTGATCGTCCCACGGTTGGCCGTTGCCATAAAAGACCTGGACCATCCTCACCCCACGCTCGACGAGCCGCCGCGCGGTCAGGCAAGCATCGGCGAACTCCCCCTTGCCGTACGACGTCCGCGTCGCCTCGGTCTCCTGGTTCAAATCGAAGACTTCCTGCGCCTCGAATTGCATCCGGAAGGCCATCTCCATCGATTCGATCCGCGCTTCGAGGTTCGGGTCGTGCCCGCCCCGCTGTCGCAAATGCAGCTCGTTCATCCGCTTCATCAGATCGAGCTGTTCGCGCTGCGCGTCGCGGTCGACCCAGCCGTTGTTGATGTGCCGGATGACTTCTTTGGGGTTCATCTTCGCGTTGTTGATGTGCGTCCCCTGATAGATCCCCGGCAAGAAGCTGTTGCCCCAAAGCTGCGGCCCGACGACAGGCTTCCCCGGGCAAAGGACGACGAACCCGGGGAGGTTTTGGTTCTCCGTCCCCAGCCCATACAGCAACCATGACCCCATCGAAGGACGCGTGGGCTGCGTCTCGCCACTATTCATCATCAACAGCGACGGCTCATGGTTCGGGATGTTGGTGTGCATCGAACGGATCACGCAGAGGTCATCGACACACCCCGCGATGTGCGGAAAAATTTCGCTGACTTCGATCCCCGATTGGCCGTGCTTCGCGAACTTGAACGGCGACTTCATCAGCCCGCCCGTCTTCCGTTCGGTCTTCAGTTCCGCGTTGGGCGGCTTCTGCCCGTCGTACTTCGTCAATTGCGGCTTGGGGTCAAACGTATCGACCTGGCTCGGCCCGCCGTTCATGAACAGATGGATGACCCGCTTGGCCTTGGCGGGAAAATGCGAAGGCTTAACCGCCAGCGGGCTCGGATTCGACCCGGCGGCCGGTGCCGCTGCGGGCTCGGCCGCACCCGCCACCTGCACACCCCGTGGCAGGGCATCGGCGAGCAAACTGGCCAACCCCAACGACCCCAAGCCGGTGCCGAAGCGGCAGAGCATTTCGCGGCGTGTGCCGTAAGCATTCAGCATCGGCTGTGCGAATCGCATCTTCTGGTAACTCCTATCTTGCGTTGCTCGTCTGGTCGTCAATGGCTTTCAGCATCGACGGTCGGTTGATTCGCACCGTCAATCGCTAACGGTGAAACCTGAAAAAGTAAATCAAGCGATGAAGGTGAACTCATTCGCCCCCAACAGGACCTGTGCATAACGCTGGGGTCGGGTCAGCCCGTTTTCGCCTGCGTTGTCGCCTTCGCCTTCCTTCTCGGCCTCGTTCCCGTCGGGACGGCTCCCCTTCAGGAAGTCCAGTCCTAAGGCGACTTCCTCTTCGCTGGCCGGCCGACCATAGAGGACTTCATATCCTTCGCGGATCTTAGCTTCGAGGTTCGTTTCCGCGTCGCCAAAGAACCGCTCCGCCACCGCCTTCGCCTGTTCGACCATGAAGGGGCTGTTGAGTACGAAGAGCTGTTGTTGGGGGACGGTCGTTTCGCTCCGCCGTTCGCTCGTGATGTTGGCGTCAGGGAAATCGAATAACCGCAGGAGCCCGTTCAGCTCGTGGCGGCTGACCTTGCCATAAACGGTGCGACGCACGTTGTCCCCGGCATCGAGCTCGGTCGATGGCCCGCTGAACGTCCTTTGCAGTTTGCCGGAAACCGACAGCAGCGAATCTCGCCACGCTTCGACATCCAACCTTCGGCGATTCATCCGCCACAGCAACCGATTATCGCCATCGATTTCCGCGGCCTTGGCGTCCCAATCACTGCTCGATCGGTAGGTCGCCGACAGCATGATGTCGCGGTGCAGTTGTTTGATCGACCCACCCGAGGCGACGAATTGGCCGGCGAGGTAATCGAGCAACTCGGGGTGGCTGGGCCGTTCGCCAAGGGCCCCGAAATTGCTCGGCGTCCCCACCAAGCCGCGTCCGAAGTGCTGTTGCCAGACGCGATTGACGAAGACCCTGGGGGTTAACGGGTTCGCAGGGCTAGCGATCGCTTCGGCCAATTCCAACCTGCCGCTCCCGTTGCGAAACGGGTCCGGGGCGACCGATGCGAGGAGGCTCAAAAACTTGCGCGGCGCGACTTCGCCTTTGCGAGCCGGGTTGCCGCGGATGAAGACGGGCATGTCGGCGACTTGGGCCTCGGCGATCACGTGGGCAACGGGGTATTGCGGGACCGCCGCATCCTTCGCCGCCTTCTGCTCGGCCCGCATCTGTTCCCACGCCGACTTCGTTTCGCCATCGAGCGCTTCGGCGAGCTCGTCATCGGAAACGCGGAACAGCCCCTTGTCGGCCAACGCCCAGCGGACCAACTCGGCATGATCCTCGCCCAGCACCCCTTGGTCCGGTTTCGCTTGCCCGGCCATGATCAATTCCTGGTCATTCGGCCGCTCGGTATAAACGCGGAACTGGACCGTTGCCGACTCGTCACCTTGGGCCTGGTCGCTGCCGCCGTTATCGACGCCGGCTTTGGATTGGAATCGTGTCACACCGGCAGGGAGCTCAAAGACGATGACGCATGGGGCGTGGGTGCCGATGCCGTTTGCGAACGCCGTCCCGCCAACCTTCAGCGGTTGACCGGACACGTTGCGATCGATGTTGATGCTGCCGTAACCGGTTTCGGCCGACTTCCATTTCAAATCGGTCAACTTGATCGGGCCGTCGGGACCGATCAGCCGCGGCTCGATCCAATCGGCATGATCGCAGCTCTTCCCGTCCCCCGCATCGGCGATCACCAAATGCAATTCCTTCGCGTCGGTCAGGTCGATGTCGATGTCGACGATCGGGTTCGACTTGCTGAGGACCGGGGTGATGTATCGTGGCGTCCCCTTTTCATGTTTTTTCGCTTCGCCCGTCGCGCTGTCGGTGGCCTTCGGCGCGGGGACGCGGCCGGCTCGGACATCGAGGGCGAGTTTCAAACCCTCGGCGACTTCCGCGGCCGCAGTCGGGATCTCATCCCCCTTGGCCGAGATGAAGCTTTGCACCAGCTTCGGCGCCGCGGGTGCGCTGCTTGCCAGCCATTCGACCCAGCGTTTCAAGATCGTCGGCGACAATCGGTTCGGCTTGGCCCCTTCGGCCGCCTTGCGGATCGCGTCCCCTTCGAGCTTGACGGTCGAAACCCCGTCGGCCGGTGGGATAAGCGCGCGTGCCGCGACGGCGTATTCGGCCAGCCGCAGCGCATGGCTTTCGGCCGCGATCCGTTTGTTATCGGCCAGAAATTTTTTCACCGCCTCGTCGGCCGCCTTGATCCGCTCTTGCGATGCCTGATAGGCCTGGACCTCGGCTTGTGGGACGAGCGCCGCGTCGTCGAGCCGGCAACTTTGAAAGACCCCCGCAAGCGAATAATAATCCTGCGTCGGGATCGCGTCGTACTTGTGGTCATGGCACCGGGCACACGAAACGGTGAGCCCCAAAAAGCCGCGGCTCAGCGTGTCGACGCGATCGTCCAGCTCGTCCGCCTTGGCCCGCTCCGCGTCAGAATTCTTGTAGTACTGGGCCCCTAGTCCGAAAAAGCCCAAAGCAGGGAGGTGACGAAAACGCTCCGACGGGTCCAAATCGATCAGGTCGGCCGCGATCTGCAGCTTGACGAAGCGGTCGAACGGCATGTCGTCGTTCAGCGCGTCGATCACCCAGTCGCGATAACGGTAACCGCTGGTGCTCGGCTTCACGGCAAAGGTGTGGGCCTGGTCCTCGGCATAGCGGGCGACGTCGAGCCAATGCCGGCCCCAACGCTCGCCATAATGCGGCGACCCGAGCAACCTTTCGAGCACCGTCTCGTAAGCCGATTCGGATTCGTCGGCCAAGAACGCCGCGATCTCTTCGGGGGCGGGGGGCAACCCGGTCAGATCGAACGTCGCCCTGCGGAGCCATTCACGCTTCGTCGCTTGACGCACCGGACGCAGCCCCTCGGCTTCGAGCCTGGCTAGGATAAACTGGTCGATCGGCTTGATGACCCAGCCGGTCTCCTGCACCGAAGGGAGCTGCGGTGACGACAAAGGTTTGAAGGCCCAGTGCTCGGCGGCCTCTTCGAGCGTCATCCCCTGCGTCGTGACGGTGACCGCATCGGTCCTCGGGTCCGGCACACCCATCTCGACCCAGCGGACGAAATCGTTGATCACCTCGTCGGGCAATTTTCCCTTCGGAGGCATCTCAAACCCTTCGTGCCGCAGCGCCGCGATCAATAGGCTCCCTTCGACCTTCCCCGGCGTGACCGCGGGGCCGGAATCGCCTCCCTTGAGCATCCCCGCTTGATGATCAAGCAGGAGCCCTCCCTGGAGCTGCTTCCCTTCGGCGGAATGACACTCGTAACATTCGCGGACCAGCACCGGGCGGATCTTCGATTCGAAAAAATCGATCCCCTCGTCGGCCCGGGCCAAGCCACTGGCCAGCAGCGTGCCGATCCATAGACTACCGGCTAGGAACTTGCCGGCTATCACGACGGGCGCCATAGCAAGTGGCTGCTCGGCAATTGGCCGCTGGAGCCTCTTCGGGGGAAGCTGCCGTTTCCGCATCGGTAATCTTTAACGATAGGTGGGATGAAGGCGGGGTCGGTTCGTGGAAAAAATCTTCCCCACGACCGCTATTATCCTAACCGCATTTGGGGCGACAATCCATCACGAACCCCCGTTGGCCGGCTGCATTTGGTACCGCCGGCGGTGACGGGGCGGGTTGAGAAGACTGGTGGGGCGATCTGCAGGGGTAACGATAGGGGTAGCGATGCGACAACGAAGTTTGGGGTCGGCCGGCTTTCCGGTCAGCGAAGTGGCTTTGGGGTGCTGGCAATTTGGCGGCGATTTCGGCCCGATGGATGACGAGGCGGCCGATGCGATCATGGAGGCGGCGGTAAAGAGCGGTATCAATTTTTTCGATACCGCCAACGTGTATGGCGCGGGCAGGAGCGAAACGCTGATCGGCCGGTTCCTCCGCTCCTGCGACCAAACCGTTCGCGTGGCGACCAAGTACGGCCGCGGCCCCGATGCCTACCCCGACCACTATTCGCTCGCGGGGATGCGGAAGGCCGTCGAAGAATCGCTCGGCCGGCTCCGCGTCGACCGCCTCGACCTGTTGCAATTGCACTGCGTCCCGACCGCGGTCCTTCGCCAAGGCGATATCTTCGATTGGCTCCGGCAACTCCGCTCCGAAGGGTTGATCGAACACTTCGGGGCGAGCGTCGAATCGGTCGAAGAGGGGCTGATTTGCCTCCGCCAACCGGGGCTCCTGTCGCTGCAAGTGATTTTTAACCTCTTTCGCCAAAAGCCGGCGACGGAACTTCTCCCTCAGGCCGCCGAAGCGGGCGTCGGGATCATCGTGCGGCTCCCGTTGGCCAGCGGGCTGCTCGCCGGGAAATGGGACGCGTCCAAAACGTTTCCCCCCGAAGACCATCGCAATTACAACCGCGACGGCGCTTGCTTCAACGTCGGCGAAACCTTCGCCGGGATCCCACTTCCGATCGGGATCGGTTTGGCCGATCAAACGAAATCGCTTCTGGGCGACTTGCCGATGGCCGCCGCGGCGCTCCGTTGGATCCTCGACCACCCCGCCGTCTCGACGATCATCCCCGGGGCCAGCCGCCCCGAACAAGTCGCCTTCAACGCATCGATCAGCGACCAACCGCCGCTGGGCGAAACGCTCCATCGCTCCCTCCGCGATTTTTATCAGCGCGAAGTCGCTCGCCACATCCGCGGGCCTTATTGAAGCCAACCGATCGCGGTTCAAAGTACGATCGCAACCGTGTCGGGCACGTCCCACGTCGCCCCCTCGATACCTTTCCTTCGCAAAACGACCGCCGTATTATTAATCGTATCCGTAACTCGTAGCCTATCTTGGGGTCGTACCCGGGATTCGGGATTCACGCCAAGAAGTCTCGTCCACTGCACCATGACTTCTGCTCGCAACCGTGGGATAGGCTTCCAGCCTGTGATTTGCTATTACTGCCTGTTCGGTAGCCAAGCTGCAAGCAACTTTTTTTCAGGGCTAGACAAGTCGGAAGCTTATTCCACGTTCAGTGCTCTGGTCCCCCGGGTAGCAGTCACCCTGGAAAGTCGCAGTCACCCTGGAAAGCCGCACAAAGCCTTTTTCGTCGACGATGCCGGTTACCTCCGTGCGCTTAGCCGCTACATTCACTTGAATTCTTAGAGAAGGAGCCTCACCAAGGTTTTTCCAAAGATGAATACTCCCAGCGTAAGCCCTGCTTCGGAGCCCTCTAACGGACGGCTACTCTCGCTCGATGCTTATCGGGGCTTCATCATGATCTGGTTGAGCTGGGGCGGGTTTGGCCTGGGAAGGTTCAGCGAGCTCAAGTTGCAGGCAAATCCCGACTCAGGGTGGTGGCGTTTTTTGAACGCACAGTTTGATCATGGCCCGTGGGTAGGGTGGGGCTTTTGGGACTTGATCATGCCCGCGTTCATGTTCATGGTCGGTATGGCGATGCCGTTTTCTCAGGCCAGACGCGAGCGTGAGGGGCAGACTCGCGGGCAGATCGTGCGTCACACGTTGATTCGATCGGCAGTGCTCATTTTGCTAGGCATTTTTCTGGCCTCGCACCGCAGGGCCGACGCCGCGTGGACGCTGACGAATACGCTCGCGCAGATCGGCTTATGCTATCCGCTGGCGGCGCTCTGCGTGGGGCGTGGTTTTCGCGCGCAGGCGATTGTGGGTTTTGGTGCACTCGTCGTGACCTGGCTACTCTTCGTGCTGCACGGGGGCGCATCTCAACTCGGCCCCGGTGTTACGCCGCAGTGGGCCGCCGAAAACCACAGCGGCATGTCGCAGGCTTGGTGGAAGTGCTCGAATGTCGCCCATGCCTTCGACGTGTGGTTTCTGAATCTCTTTCCGCAGGGCGCACCGTTTGTCGCTAACGAAGGCGGTTATCAGACGCTCAATTTTCTGCCGTCGCTCTTCACCATGATCGGCGGGATCGTCTGCGCCGATTGGGTGCGTGCCAGCGGCCCCGAACCTGCACGCAAGCTGTGGGTGATGATCATCGGAGGGGCGGCGCTGGTGCTGGTGGGTGAAGTTTTCGGTCACAGTGGCCTGTGTCCGCTGGTGAAGCGCATCTGGACACCCAGCTTCAGCCTTGTTTGCACCGGCATGTGTGTGTTGATGCTCGCCGTGTTCTATTACATCGTGGACATGCGAGGTTGGCGGCGCTGGGCCTTCCCGCTCATCGTCGCGGGTGCCAATTCGATCGCGCTCTACATGATGTCGCAGCTCCTCAGGCCGTGGGTCAGCGGCCTGCTGGAACGCTACCTAGGAGCGGGCGTCTTCGCCATCGCGGGACCGGATCTGGAACCGGTGCTCCGTAACTCCGCCATCGGCTTCGTCTTTTGGTTGGTCGTGTATTGGATGTATCGAAACAAAATCTTCGTTAGGATTTGACCCCGGCTTATTGTGAGGCCTACCGATTCGAGTCGTGAGGTTCTCACCGTCTTTCATCGGCTAAATTGAACAGGATTCGCTCAACCTTGTTGGGCCTCGTCGTCGGTAATATGGACGCGCTGCCTGCCCCGCGGACGGATCGTCGATTCCAGATTGAGCCGCCGCGCTGTCGATCCTACCCATTCGCTATCACCCAGCGGTCGGCCTCGCTGAGCCGATATTCGAACGGCTGCTAATTCCTCGTCCGTAAGAGGCTCATTCACGCGTGCGACCCACCCAGGAAGACGCGGCGTCGGCCATGGCGATAACAGCGGCGGCTGGGGTTCGGGTTTGCAAAGCCAACGCCAAAGCGATCCCCAACGCCACTCCTCCGCTTTATCCACAAGTCCGGCACGCAGGGCATTACGCTCAACATACCGACAGACGACGAAGAAGTGCTCGCCATCCTGTATCGGAAAACTTTTGTATCGCTGTTGGTAGACATGCCCCATCCCACTGGTGTGGTAGTGGGCGTGATAACGCATCGTGTGTGTGCCACCGACCCACCCCATAAAACGGCTCATCTCACCGTCGACGAGCGGGCGGAGCACGAGGTGGTAGTGGTTTGGCAGTAACTGATACGAAAACAGTTCGACCTTAAAGATTTGCAGCGCCTCCGCGAGGATTCGCTCGAACGCCTCGTAGTCCTCTTCTTTATGGAAAATCGTTGCACGAAGGTTGCCGCGATTGAGGGCATGATACAACTCACCGGCTTGATCGGCGCGTCGCGGTCGAGGCATCGCAATCGAACTCCGAGTTGTAAAGGCCATACCCTAATCGCGTCAAAGAGGCCTCCCCCCTTCGCCT
>JBEIRZ010000262.1:0-6510 GCA_040375695.1 Planctomycetaceae bacterium | reverse complement strand
TCGAAATCCTGACCCAACCGATCGAATCGGCGATGGACCCGGTCCTAAGGTTGCTCGATCCCGCAGGCAAGACGATCGTGTTGGCGGATGATGACGCGATCGGGCCGGACTGCCGTTTCGCGTACACCTTCCAGGCGGCCGGGACGTACTTCATCGAAGTCCGTGACAACCGCTTTACGGCCGGCGGGAGCTATCGCTTGCGGGTCGGCGATTTCCCGATCCTGACGGTCGCCTCGCCGCTGGCCGTCACCGCGGGCCAAAAGGCGAATGTCAAATTCCAAGGACCGGATGGGGCGGCGGCGGAAGCCCGCGAATTCGCGCCGGCCGCTGATCATCCCGATGGCGTCACGACGATCGCGACGCGGCTTCCGGGTGGCAAGTCATCCGCTTGGGTGCCGATCCGCGTAACCGGCCTGCCAACGCACGTCGCGCAAACCGGGGTGGCCGCAGAACCGATCGCCCCCCCAGCGATCGTGTCGGGCCACATCGCCAGCTCCGGGGCCCGCGAACGGATCGCGATTCGTGGGACGAAAGGGACGACGGTCCGATTCCAGGCGCTCGCCCGAAGCCTCGGCTCGGCGGCACTCCCAAGGATGCGGCTGCTGGGCGAAGCGGACGCTGTGCTGGCCGAAAACCCGGTCAATGATGCCGACGAATGGTCGCTCGATCATGCCTTCGCCGCGGACGGCGTCTTTCAATTGGAAATCGCCGACCTGTTGGGGCGAGGGGGAGACGATTTCGGATTCGCGATCCAGATGATCCCGGCAGGGACCTTCACGGCACAGGTCAAACCCGACGCCAAAATCGCGCAGCAATTCCCGATCGAAGCGGGTGTCGGCGCGATGACAGTCGACTTGGTGTTCGACCGATTCGGTTACGACGGTGAGATCGACATCGTGTTGGACCCCGCCGCTGCAGGGCTTCGCGTCGTGAACCCCAAGATCCCCGCGGGGGCGAAGGAGGCCAAGATCACCCTGGCGGCGGATGAGAACTGGAAGCCCGAAGCCTTTGCCAAGATCGGGCTCAAGGCCCAAGCGGCCGGCAACCCCGCGATCGCATCCGTCGTCGATAGCCTCGGATGGCAACGGACCAAGAAGCCACACGTCCCTTTCCCGATCCGTTGGAACCGCGGCGCGATGTCACTGGCCGGTGTCGCGGCGGCAGGTGCCTATTACACGCTTCAGCCTGAAGGTGAGCTGCGGTTGGCAGCACCCTTGGCCGCGCACACGATCGCGCTGCCGCTCAAGCGGACCGATGCGGCGTTCAAAGGGGCGGTGACCTTGATCCCCGACCAGCTCCCGAGCGGTTGGACATTCGAAGTCAAAGCCGAAGGTGACAAATACACGACGACATGGAAACGTACAGCGGAAGCCCCCACGGAACCCACCGCGCTCAACCTGTTGGCCTACACCGAACACAACGGTCGCGGGCGGATCGAAAAGCTCGCCTACGCGCCAACGTGGTATCAACCGCTGGGGATCAGCATCGAACCTGTCGCCGCCTCGGCGCCGGTCGCCCCCGGTTCGACGCTGAGATATGTTGCCAAAATCAAACGCGAAGGGGGCGACCCGCAAGCGGTGACGCTGACCTTCACACCCGCGACAGGTGCGGCTTCTATCGCGACCGTGATCGCGGGGGTCAAGATCCCCGAACCGATCACCATCGCCCCGGACAAGGACTCCGCCGAGTTTGCCGTTGAGCTCGCCGCGGACATCGCGACGACCAACCCGCCCTCGAATCTCGCCGGGGGGATCCAAGTCGCTTTGGCCGCAACAACGATGCATCAGGGCCAGGCGGTGAATGTCGCCGCGTCGCTGCCGACGATCACGATCCTGGCAAACCCGGCGGCGATCGATGTCTTTCCGATGGAAATGATGTTCGTCGGGAATCGAGACCGTCACCAAATCATCGTCACGGGGACCGATAGCGAAGGGATCCAGCGCGATTGGACCCGCTTGGCAACGTTGACCTCGGCCGACCCGAAGATCGCCGAAGTCCGAGGCACGACCGTCTTCGCGATCGCCGACGGCGAGACGAAGGTGGCGGTTCAAGCCGGAGATAAGCGTTACGAAATCCCCGTCCGCGTGACACAGACCGGTACGCCTTGGAAGATCCGCTTCGAATCGGAAGTCCTCGTCGCCCTCTCGAAACAGGGGTGCAATTCGGGGGCCTGTCACGGTTCGCCCAGCGGCAAGGGGATGTTCCGATTATCCCTTCGGGCCTTCGACGCGAAACTCGATTCCTACACCCTGGTCCGCGAAGAGTCGGGCCGGCGGCTTAACGTGATCGAACCGGACAACAGCCTGCTGCTGCAAAAACCGCTGATGAAGGTCTACCACGGCGGCGGGAAGAAGATCCACAAGAACGATGAGGCCTATGCGGTGATCCGGGATTGGATCGCGCAAGGGGGACAACTCGATCCGCCCGAGACGCCGCGTTGCGTGCGGCTCGAAGTCGCCCCTTCCAAGAAGCGGGTGCTTCGGCTCGAAGACGGCCCGCAGCAGCTCGCCGCGGTCGCCCATTTCGCCGACGGGACGAAGCGTGACGTCACCCACCTGGTGGCCTACGAAAGTTCTGACAAGCAGGTCGCTGACGTCGACGCGCACGGCCTGGTCACCCCGGCCAAACGGGGCGAAGCGGTCATCCTGGTCCGATTCCTCGAACACATCGAATCGGTGCCGCTGATGTTCATCCAGCAGATCCCCGAGTTCGTTTGGAACAACCCGCCGGAAAACAATTACGTCGACGAGCTCGTCAACGCGAAATTGCAGCAGTTGAAATTCGTCCCGGCGCCGACCTGCAGCGATTCGGAATTCATCCGCCGAGTCCACCTCGACCTGGTCGGGATCCTGCCACCGGTCGAAAAGACCCGCGAATTCCTCGCCGACGCCGCACCCGACAAACGTGCGAAGCTGATCGACGAATTGCTGGAACGCGACGAGTTCGCCAAGTTCTGGGCGCTCAAGTGGGGCGACCTGTTGAAGATGACCGGCAAGCTCGTCGGCACCGACGGGATCTACAAGTATCACCGCTGGGTCGAAGAGGCTTTCCGAACCAACATGCCTTATGACAAGTTCGCGAGGGCCTTGTTGACGACCGGTGGCAGCACGCTGGCCAACCCGCCGGCGAATTTTTATCGCACCGCAACCGACATGAACGAGTGCGTCGAGAATATTTCGCAGGTCTTCCTCGGTGCCCGGTTGCAATGTGCGAAGTGCCATAACCACCCGTTCGAACGTTGGACGCAAGACAATTACTACGGGTTGGGGGCGTTCTTTAACCGCATCCAAAGGAAGAACACCCAGCGTCCCGGCGAGATGTTCGTCTGGCACACCAACACGGGCGAGGTCACCCAACCGCGGACAGGGGCGACGATGAAGCCCTGGGCCCCGGTCGTCGGTTCGATGGACCTTCCTGCCGACGTCGATCGCCGCTTCGCCTTTGCCGATTGGCTGATCGCCCCTGACAACCCGTTCTTCGCGAAGATGGAAGTCAACCGCATCTGGGCTCAGCTCTTTACCCGCGGCATCGTCGACCCGATCGATGACTTCCGCGATTCGAACCCGCCGTCGAACGAATCGTTGCTCAAAACGCTGGCCAAGGATTTCGTCGCCAGCGGGTTCGACCGCAAACACATCCTCCGCGTCATGCTCAACAGCCGGACCTACCAAGCCAGCTACCTAACGACGCCGCTGAACAAAGACGACGCGATGTATTTCTCGCACCAACAGCCGAGGCTCCTGAGCGCCGAACAGTTGCTCGATGCCATCAACCAGGCCGTCGGGATCGACCAGACTTTTGGCGGTTTCCCGGCCGGGACCAAGGCGACGCATTTGCCGGCACCTGACTTGGTCAAGATCGACTTTTTGAAGGTCTTTGGCCAACCCGAACGGACCACGGTCTGTGCCTGTGAACGGGTCGACGATTCGAATTTGGGGATGGCGATCGAACTCTTCAACGGGCCTACGATCCATGAAAAACTTCGTGCCGAGTCGACGCGATTTAAGGTCGGGCTCGCGGCGGGGAAGGCACCTAAGGAGCTGATCGAGGAACTCTACCTGGCAGCCTTCTGCAGGATGCCCAGCGACGAAGAGGCGGCGGCGGCGATCGCGCACGTCGCCTCGCAAGAGACGCCGCAAGCGGCGTTGGAAGACATCGCTTGGGCGCTGCTCAATACGGACGAGTTCCTCTTCCAACACTGAGGCCGCGCGTCCGCCGCGTTAGACGATTTCGTCGTAGATCGTCAATCCGCCAAGGGTCACGGTGAAGCGACGGATGTGGATGCCGCGGACGAAGCGGATTTCGATCCGTCCTGGGGTTTGCTGCGGATCGACATCGGCCGGGAGCCGAAAGTCGATCCGGTCGCGAAAGCGGACCCAAGTGATTTCGCGCCAGACCGGATGATCGTCGATCATCACGACTTGGCGAAACCACCACCCGTCATAAACGAGCCGGAAGGGGCACGGTTTGGTGAAGTCGATTTCGCGGTGAAGAAAATACTTCCGCAGGAGAACGGCGCCGTCTGCGAACACCCCCTGTTCCTCGGGCAGGATGGAACTGGGGGCGAACGGGTTCAACATGGGGCCGCCGACATGCGGATCCCGCGGGCCATTTCGCTGACCAGGAAATCGGGTTGGACCGGCTTGCGGAACCAGCGGTCGACACCGGCATCGCCGATCGCCACCTGGCAGCTCGCCTGATCCTCGCCGCTGACGGCAAAGACCCGCAGGTCACGGGTCTTGGGGTCGCGGCGGATCGCTTCGATGGTGCCACGACCATCGAGCCCCGGCATGTTCATGTCGAGCAGGACGATGTCGGGGAGCTGGGTCGCTTGGCGGATCAGCCGCAGGGCCGATTCGCCATCGAGGGCAACGGCGACGCGGAATCCGACCTGGCGGAGGAAGCCGGCCATCAGGGCATTCTCGTTCTCGTTGTCATCGATGATCAGCGCCAAGGGGAGGGCGGCCTTTTGGGGGATCTGATCGAGGTCGGGCGGGTTCACGTGATCGTTCAGCATCTCTTCGATCAGCGCCAATTCATGGATCGCCCCTTGCAGGAGGGCATCATCGAGCAACCCGTCCTCGCGGCTCGCCTTTTTCTTAACGAGTTGCAAGGCGAGGGTCAGCGTGTTGATGCGGTTGCGGAGCTCATGTTCGCGCTCGCGACGCTGGTCGACGGTTTCGGCCAGCGTGCCGTGCTCTTGAGTTGTGAGTTCGGCAGACGCATCGTCCGCAGAGGCGATTTCGCCGCGTAGGACACGGATCGAATCGGGGGCTTCGATCCCCAGAGAGACCGCCTTTCCGCGGAGGCGTGTGATTTCGATGCGGATCCCGAGTTTCGGGAAGATAACCGACTCCTTCTCCCGCCGTGAAAGCACCAACATCGCAGGTCTCCAACCTTGGGTGGGTGAGGCGCCGCGATCGGCGAACGGATGGAAGAAAATCCTCCGGTCGAGACGACGCTCGCGGGCCGACTGTGAGCCGCATCCTTGCGTCGATTCCATAAAGGTCGCTCGAATCCTTGAGCAGACTGTTTAGGAAGGTTATAACGATCGCGGTTTGGAATCAATGCCGTTTTTTACGGATCGCTATCGAGACGGGCCGCTAGGCAGGCCCATCAAGGAGGAAACGTGATCAGCGACTCTTCGTTCCCCAAGGTTGGCCAACAGCCCCCCCACGCCGCCGTGACCGCGCTGGCGGATGGGGCCGACAGAGACCGGACGGCCGGCTCATCCCTGACGTCGCAACCGCCAAACGCGATGTTTTCCGGCGGCGAATTCGCCGGTTCGCACTTCGAATCGCTGCTAGGGATTTACGACACACTGCTCGATCGTTTCATGCCGCCGCTGATCCTGATCGATGCCGAGCGTCGGGTGATCGATACCTTCGCGGGTGCCGATCGGTTCCTGAAAGTTGGGGCGCGTCGACCGAGTCACGATTTGCTAGAAATGCTGCTCGAACCGCTCCGCTGTGGGATCGGGGAGGCCTTGGCGAGGTGTGCCGCCAGCGGCCAATCGGTGGTCACCCCCCCGATTCGGATCGACGATTTCGACACCCCATTGGCTGGCGAGGCGGCAGGTGCGGGGTCATCGGCCGAACCGTTTTGGTTCCGTGCGAGGGTCTCGATCGTCAAGCCACGTGGAAGCGATCGAGACTTTTATTCGATCGAACTGGAATGGTCCGAACCGAAGGCCAACCGCGACGGGGCATCACCGGACGTATCCGGCTGCCCACTGGGGACAGTGCCGGGATTGGGGACAGTGCCGGGATTGGGGACAGTGCCGGGATTGGGGACAGTGCCGGGATTGGGCGCGGCGACGTATGTCAACGCGGGGCCAGACGGCTTCGCCGCCGCGATGGTCCGCGAGACACACGCCGAAGCGAGCGGTCAGGTCAAGGCAAAGCTCGTCGACGTGGAGACGTTTTGCGATGTCCACGGGCTGGGGATGATGCCCCTCGATCCGGCTTAGCGGATCCAAAAATTCTCGGCGGCCGCGGCGTCTCACGTCGG
>JBEIRZ010000663.1:0-1417 GCA_040375695.1 Planctomycetaceae bacterium | reverse complement strand
CGCAACGCCGAGCTGACCTTTCGCATGCGGGGCGAATTGATCGACCGCGATGCAAGGTTGCTGCTCCTTTGCCAAGCCGTCCACAACGGGATCTGCTCGGGATGGCTACTGACGGGCCAGCCGATGCAGGTAACGCCAGGGTGGTCCCAGCAGAAGATCACGGCGGTGCCGGACGAGTCGCAGTGGACCTGTTTAGGGAGCCGCCACGATCGGGCCGATTTTTACGGCCGCAATCCGCTCCGACAGGTCCTGGGTGACGTCAACGCGAACATCTTGTTGGTCCTCTTCCCGCTCGATATCGCCCCGATGGGTCCCGACGTGATCGATCAGGGCGACCGGCATCGGCTACGACCGGAAAAAGATTATCCTGTCTGGCGCGGCCGGCTCCCCGAAGGGTACGTGATGCTGGACGAGGTTTGCATCGACTTGGTGTAGAATCGGAGGCGTTGCGGGCATAACGATCAACGGGCCCGCTGCGGCTGGCCATCATTCATTACTACAACTGTAGTCATTTAGGAGAAAACTTCCGATGCGGCGACGTGAATTCATGCAGGGGACCGCGGCGATTTGCGCGGCGGCGGTGGCGACCCGTGCCGACGGCCAACAGGCCTCGCTCAAGGCAGAAGTCACCTTGCCACGCGACCGCGTCCCGTTGTCGTTCATCATCGACGACTCGACATGTCTGGTGAACATGGGGCACTTCTGCATGCCGCAGTTCGCACAGGCATGGCCCGACCGCGACGAATACAAGCAGCCGTGGGAGCAATGGCCCAGAGAAATCCCCGATTCGTTCGTCCGCGAATTCGGCGAATGGTCGCGCGACCATGGGGTGAAGGGCAAATACAGCATCGTCCCCTACCCGGCCTGTGTCGGGTGGCTCGATCGTGAGTTGCCGGGTTGGTCGCGGCGTGCTTTGGCCGAAAGTTTGGATCTGGTCCGCACGCTGATGCTGCCCAATTGGGACATCCACCCCGAGATGATCACGCACACGCGGGTGATCGATTTGAAGACCGGTCGGCCGATCGAACCGGCTACCCCCGCGTCGATGGAAAATTCGTTCCCGCAAGAATCGATCGGTACCGACCAGTTGGCCGAATACCTCGCTTACGCGCTACGCGTGCTGAAAAATTGCGACTTGCCCTGCGAGGGGATCACGACCCCGGGCGGGTTCGGCAACAAGATGAAACCGGAACTCGGCCGCGCCGTCCTGGATGCGGTGCAAGACGTCTATGGGTGTGAGTTGCCGCATTATTTCAAGTACGTCATGAGCGGCGATGAGCCGACGTTCCCGAAACTCGAACACCTGACCGGCCAAGGGACCGATTCACCCCGTTTGGTCGTCAACGTCCCCGCCGGCACCGGCGATTGGTTCGGGGGTTGGGAAGGGACGGCAAAGAGCGAAGGGTTTCGATATTCG
>JBEIRZ010000419.1:0-3876 GCA_040375695.1 Planctomycetaceae bacterium | reverse complement strand
TTTCGTAATCAGTCCACTGTTGATTTGCCCCTGGTCGTCTTCGGACATAATGAATCGGAACATCAAGGGGTGCCCGAAAAAGTCATGCCCTAACGCGTCTCGTGGCACATAGAACTCGCCGGCTCCATCTCTAAGGGTCCACGCATGGCTCTTCGAGTCGTATTTTAAATCCGATTCGATATTTCCCTTATAACGGTCTGAGAAGGCGAAACCGAAATCGTTGTGGCCTTTGTGGATTGGCTCAGTGACTTCAATGACTTTACTTTTGATCAATCCGTTGTCGTCATAAAGCGCTAGATCTAAATTCGACAAGGCACGTTTGTCAGACATCAGTCGGTGTTGCCTTCGATTCAGGTACAAGCCTAATCCGTCTGCGTCAGTATCGGTTAGGTAAACCAGCGCCCCACTGGGTTGCCATAAATAAACCTGATTGAGTTTTGAGATATGCTCCGGCTCGTCTTTTGTCGCGGGCAGGATCCTTCCGTTAGCAATGACCACCGCAGCCGAAGGCTCATCAGGGAAGTCAAAGATGAAGCGAGTCTTGGCGTCTGAAGTGGTTAACGGTTCGTTACTAGAAGCGGTTTGCCCACTTAACGCGTTCAATGTCAGCAGAAAAAAACCAGAGAAAGTCTTGATTTCGAAGATGCGGAAGCAGGCCTGGGCTACGGACCGGAAGGTCGACTTGTCTGGCATTTTGGTTACCGAGAAGGGCTTTGATGGCTGGGGTGCGTTTCGGCTGTTCCGAATGAGCAAGGGACTGAAGTTTCGGTTAGAGATGCGATTTCGAAAGGAGCTTGCCGAGGGATATCAAGGCTGCGAAAACTTCGCGTATCACCATTCGCTGCTAATAGCTTCGGAGGATATTCGTTCGCATGAATGGCGGGCGGCGATAAGAGAAGGGATGAAGAGTGAACAGGCGAGAATCTATCGAAATCTGTCCCTTTGTCAACGTTTTTCTCGGGAGGAATCCCGTTTTCACTGCCCGTCATAGCGGGCCGGGAAGCGGCTAGACGCGGAGCCGCTGGGCGGACTTCCGAGAAGGTCGATGCCCTGTCCGGGTAGTGGGATCGAATGGTGGAGAAATGCGACGGGCAGAGCTTGTGCGAGCTTTGGCCCAAAGATGAAGCTTGCGTGGTGGGGTGGCGAAGGGGATGGCGTTTCCGGGTGCTGCGTGCGTGTAATCGCTGGGACGAAATCGTTGGGTCAGGAGACCATCCGCATCCCCTGCCAGCGTCCGCGTTTGTAGCGAACGATCATGATCACGGCGAGGAGCCAGACCCAGAGGGTGATCACCCCCCACCAGCCGTTGAGCGGCGTGATGCCGTGGTCGCGATCGAGCGTGTCGATCCACCACCAACCGGCCAGGAGCGATACGCCTGCCGAGACGATCGATGCGGCGAGGACGAACCAGGTGTCGCCGGCACCGCGCAGGGCACCGGTCAGGATCAGTTGGACCGAATCGAGAAAGACGTAAATGGCGATGAATGCAAAGAGTGTTTTGGCCATCCCGATCGCCGGCCCGACGTTCGTATCGCTTTGGCCGAGCCGGTAGAGCGCGAGGAGTCCATCGGCGGCGAAGACATAGAGCGCGGCCCACAGGAGCGAATAGGCCAAACCGATCGCCAGTGCGGCGCGGACGGCGTGGATCGCCCCCGCCGGCCCGCCGCTGGTCAGGTGGTGTCCGACCAATACCGACGTCGCGATCGAGACGCCGATCAATGGGATGAAGGCGACGAGATTAAAATTCATCGCCATGGTCGTCGCCCGCAGCGGGATATCCCCGAGGCGTCCGATCTGCAGGACGATGAAGGTGAAGGCGGCGGCTTCGATCAGTTGCCCCAGCCCCGAGGGCGTCCCGAAGAAGAGGAGTTTACGGAGCATCGGCCAGTCCCACCCGAAACCGCCGCGGATCGCGAAGCGTTCTTCGAAGGCGGGTCGGAGGATCACCGCGACATAGACCACCGCCTTGAACCAGAACGAGACGACGCTGGCCCAGGCCGCGCCGGCGATCCCCATCGCCGGGATGCCCAAGCCGCCGAAGATCAGCCAGACGTCGAGCACCACGTTGATCAGGGCGCTGGCGAGGCTGGCCCACATGATGATCCGGGTTCGCTGGATGCCGTTGAAAAAACCTGCGAGCCCGTTTTCGATCATCATCCCGATCGCACCGACCATCAGGATCCGAAGGTAGGTCGATTCCGGTCCGACGAGTTCGGGCGGTTGCCCGTTGAGCTCGAACCACTTCGGCGAATAGAGCCCGATCAGCAAAAAGAGCGGGATCGTGGCGAGGGCGAACCACATCGTTTGCCACAGGAAGCGGCCGACCTCACGTTCGCGGCCGCTGCCGATCAGTTGCGCGACGATCGCGCCCGTCATCGAGGCGATCCCGGCGGGGAGGCAGGTCGTCAACCAGTACGAAGTTCCCCCTGCCATCGCGGCGCTCATTTCGGAGCCATCGCCATACCAAAGCAGGAGTGTCCGGTCGGTAAACAGGACGACGGAGAACATCCCGGTGCTGACCATCAGCGGCAGCGCGATCCGCAGTACCTCGGTCACCGAATCGACGAGCCGGGAGGAGGGGGTTAGCCCCATTTTCGCCCGCCCCAGCGGCCGAGCCACCCTTTGCCGGGACGCGACCCGACTGGGATCAGGGCGGCGAGCACCATGCCGGCCGCCAAGCCGCCGACGTGCGAACCGTTGGCGATGTCAGGGATCACCATCAGCACCCCGAGGATCAGAAAACCGAGCCCCATGACCTGGAACATCGGCGGGAGTTGCACGGGGTAGGTCGGGTCGAAATAAACCCGCATCATGAAGAAGCCGAAGAGGCCATAGATCGCCCCCGAGGCCCCGACCGCGGACGGCCCCCCGTTGTTCGATGCGGGCCAAAAGACTTGGACGGCCATCGAGACGACCGCCATCAAGATCAATGACAAAGCGAGCCAGCGCCCGCCATGGATCCGCTCGAAGACGCTCCCCATGAAAAACAGCCCCATCATGTTCATCGCCAAGTGGCCGATGTTGGCGTGGAGCAGTGCCGGGGTGAGGAATCGCCAGAGTTCGCCCTTGCGGACCGAGGCGAACGGGTCGGACTGTTGCGGGCCGCTGCGGGGAAGGTCGCGGACGCCGACGAAGGTCAGCGCGTAATAGATCCGCAGTTCGCTGCTCATTTGCGGCAAACCGTTGGCATCGATTTTGGGCCGTGGTCGTCCGAACCCGGTCAGCACCCCGACGAGGACGCAGAGCACGATCGCGGCGACGGTGACGGGGGTCCGCCGGCCGCCCGATAATCCGGCGCCGGAAGCTTCGATCCCTTTGCGGATCTTCGCCATCCGTTTCGCTTGGGTCGCCTCTTCGCGGGCCAGGATCGCTTTCGCCTGTTGTCCCACGTCATAACGCGGGTCGCGGGGGTTGGCCAGGAAAGCGGTATAGAGCTCACGGGCCTCGGCGAGGCGATTTTCGTCCTTGACCCAAATCGCCATCCGCGGTGAGCCTTCCCCTTCCGGTTCCGGGGTCGCGCGGATTTCGCGGGTCAGCAGAAAGTCGCAAAGTCGCTCCGCGTCGGACGGGTTATCGATGAAGCCGATGCGACGCATGGGAACAGGGGCGGTATTGGTCGACGGGTGGGTGGGGCGAAAGGATCAAGCCTTGTCAGAGACCCTTTGGAGGACCCGGTCGATGAGGTTGTACTCGCGGGCCTCCTCGGCGCTCATGAACCGATCGCGGTCGGTATCATGTTCGATCTTTTCGAGCGAATGACCGGTGTGAGCGATCATGATCTCGTTCATCTTCCGCTTGACCCGACGGAGTTCTTCGACGTGGATCTCGATTTCGTGCGCGGTCCCCTGCATCCCCGCCAGTGGCTGGTGGATCATG
>JBEIRZ010000272.1:0-6214 GCA_040375695.1 Planctomycetaceae bacterium | reverse complement strand
TGGGGGATGATCTCCGGGATCTTTTTGATCAACCTCGTCGTCCGGAACCGAAGGAGCTGGGCCGAGCGTCCCTGCATCGCGCTGGATCGGTTGAAAAATGACCCGACGCACCCGCACGAGAGCGTTGACGAACCGAATGGCGGACTGAGTCCACCGCCCCGTTCAACGGTCTCGCGTTATGCCACGCAAGCGGTCTGCATCGCCGTAGCCTTCATGATCGGCTTGGCCCTGCAGCGGCTCGTTAAAGAGACCGCCGCGGCGATCGACGCACGTGCCGCCACGGCCGCTCGAGTTACTGACGATCGCCGGGCCATTGTTGATCTTAAGGCGGGTGATGATCTCAAGGCGGGTGAGTCCTCGTCATCGATCAGCCGCTTGTCCGTAGCGGACGCACCATCGCCGCTGGCACAAAAGCTGAAATGGTCAAGCCTCGTCGGCGGGTTCCCGCTCTTCATCTACACCCTCTTCGGCGGGCTGCTCGTGTGGCGTTGGCTCAGGCGCACCGGAGGCGGCGTTTGGCTCGACGGCCTCGCCGGGGCACGGATCAGCTCTTGGGTGATGGACCTATTGGTCGTCGCGGCGATCGCGACCTTGAACCTCGAAGCCGTCGCCACCTTCTTTTTGCCACTCACGATCCTCTTTCTCGGCGGGGCACTCTGGTCGATCGCCTGTTTGCTCGTCATCGCCCCGCGGATCTTGCCACGCCCCCACTGGTTCGAATTGGGGCTGATCAATTACGGGATGAGCACCGGGACGACGGCGACCGGCTTCGTGCTGCTGCGGCTGATCGACCCCGAATTGCAGACCGACGCGGCGAAGGAATACGCCTTGGCAGCACCTTTGTCTGCGCCGCTTGTCGGAGGCGGGCTCGTGACGATCGGCCTGCCACTGCTGGTGCTCGAGCGGATCCCGATCGGGCTGTCGACCCTCCTGGTCACCATCGTTGTGATCGTCCTGTATCTGATCGCTAGGCGGCTACGCAGAGACATCACCGACCCGCACACGGCTTGAACCGAGAATCGATCCTCGCGGCTCACCCAAAAAGCCTGTCTGCGATTGGGATCGGGACAAGTGGCCCAGCGATTAACCCGCTGCCGGCGTGACTTCGCAAGGCTTCATTTTTGCTGACGCCTCGCGTGTGCTGAAGACGCGGGTGATTTTGAAGAATCTCGGCACGCTGCCCTGCGTTCGTTACAACTCGTCTTCGACGATGTGCTTGTGCAATTTCAGACGCTCGACCACTTCGTCGCGGCGGTGGTGAAGCCATGCAGGGGTCTTCTCTTTCCAAACCGACGCGGCTGGGATGTAGGCCACAGGGGGTTCAACACCCCAACCGCAACTGACGACATAGTCGTTCCCATCTTCATCGGTGATGACAATGATCTCTTTCCACTGCTCGTGACTTTTGAGCGCCATCGTTACGGACCTTCGCGATGCAAAGAGACTAGTGGCTTAGCACGAATCAACCCTTCTTCTCGGCGTCGCTGGGGGTCAGGCCGATGACGATGTCAAAGTTCGCCGCGAATTCGCCGATCTTCGAATCGGGGATCGGCTTGAATTCCGTCTCGACCCGTTTGCGATCGGCCGCGCCTTTCAGCCGCTGGAAAATCCCGTCTTGCTTCTGACCCTCATGACCGGCGATGAAGATTTGCGACGTGAGCAATGTCTTGCCGCCCTTGAGGACCTTGAAGTGGATGTGGGGGGCAGGCCTGCCGGGGTAGGGGACCGGTTTGATCGTGCGGAATCGGTATTCGCCCGCAGCGTTGGCTTCGAACCGCCCGAACCCTTGGAACCCTTGGTCGGGGGTCGTCTTTTTGCGATTCGGGTCAGCCGAATGGAGGTAGACGGCGTTGGCATCGCATTGCCAAATTTCGATCGTCGCCCCGCGGATCGGTTCCCCCTTCAAATCGAGGATCCGGCCGGTGAGGTTCGTGATCTGGCCGATCGCGGGGGTCGTCGCGTCGCCCACCTTGATCAGGTCGTTGTCTTGATCGAGCGGCAACTTATCAGGATAGAACGGCCCTTCGGTCATCGCCGGCGTCCGGGTCAACTCTTCCGCGAAGAGCCCGGGGACAAGGAAAAACGACGAGCCGATCGCTGCGGATCCGATCAGCATGTCGCGCCGGTGGACGGGGGGTCTGCTTCGCATCTTGAAGAACCGATGGAGACGAGTAACGGGACAAAAGGCCAGGGCTATCTCTCGGATTGTAACACGCGTTATGACATCCGTTATGACACACGCTGTAACACACGCCGGCCGGTTAGGTTCCGCCGGTAACGATCCCAGCCGCGAAATCGATCCAGCCGCATGACCGATTCCCGCGGCCGCTACCTTCTTCGGCCGAGGAAGATTCTGGCAAAATAAAGGGCTTGGACGATCGAACCCAGCGCGGCAACGACATAGGTCATCGCCGCCCAAAACAGCGCCTTGCGGGCACCGCTGTGCTGGCGGCCTTCTCTGAAACCCGCCTCTTCGAGCCATCGCAGCGCCCTGCGGCTGGCATTGAATTCGACCGGCAGTGTGACCAGGCTAAATAGCACCGGCATTCCGAAGCCGAGCAGGCACAACAGCGCGGTCCCTTGCATCCCCGCGGCTTGCGACAACCCCGCCCCGCCAAAGGCAAGAACGGGGATCGCGACGTTGCTCAGCCGCATCAGCGGCACCATCTTGGTGCGAGCCGACAGCAGCGGGTAACCCGTCGCGTGCTGGTCGGCATGACCACACTCATGCGTCGCCACAGCGACCGCCGCGACCGTCGGCTGGTTGTAAACCACTTCGCTCAAGTTCACCGTGCGGCTGGCGGGGTCGTAATGGTCGGTCAATTGACCCTTCGTCATCTGAACCTTGACGTCGTGGATCCCGCGCTGACGAAGCATCAACTCCGCCGCCTCGCGACCCGTCATCGGCATCGGCTCTTGAGAAAATTCGACGAAACGCTTCCGCATCTGCGAGGCGGCAAGCTGGCTGAGCATCGGGATCCCGATCAACAGCAACAAGAAGGTCGGATCGTTCATCGGCAGACTGATGGGGAACAGGAAAGTGTCGGCAATGCCAAACCAAAAATACTCGATTCGGAGCAAGAATACGTCCCGCCAGCAGCAAATAACAGGGCACAAAAAACTGCCGCGTTAAAGCACACAGAAGCGGCACGACGCGACCCGTCCGGTAACTTCCGCGGTTTCAGAATCGGCGTTTTTGCGTCGTCATGCCGAAAATGCCGAATGTCACGGGCAAACAACGCTTCGCAGCGTTCCCTTTCACGGCCCCCCGGATAAGCTCCAACTGGCCAGCGGTCAAGCTCCAACTGGCCAACGGTCAAGCCATTTAGCGACGATCGGCGGACCGCAGCGTCGGCCCGACCTCAGTCTCGACACGGCTCTCGGAGAGGCAAACCCCCAGCATTTGATCCGTCTTCGAAGCGACGGTCGGACGTTTGGGTGCCTCGACCCGACTTTCGATCAGCTCGAAGGTCGTGAATTCGAGCGGCTTGGCCGTCCGATGGACCGTCGCCGATAACGTCCCCAGCCGATTCGACCGCATGACGTCAACCTGCACGGGAAGGACATTCTCTCCTTCTGCCGGCATCGCCGGTGCAGGCATCAGCGCTTCGCGAATCCGATTCAAGACGGCAAGCGCGTCACGGACCGTCACGCCGCCGTCACGGTTCACATCGAGATAAATCGGTTTGGCTTCCAGGGGCGGGATCCCCACAGGGAGATTACCACGCTTTGGCGTGCAGGCATTCAAGACGATCAACGCGTCCAGAGGATTGATGATGCCGTTGCCATCAACGTCGCCCGGAAGCGCCGCGTTGTGCAGCACCGCCGGAACTCGCCGCGATTCGAACGGATCTGCAGCCACGTTCGAATCGAAAACGCCCGTTGCCGACGCGTCTTGCACCACCGCCATCAAGCGACGCGACTCGAGCGATTCAAAGCGGAGCTTCCTTGATCGTCTTTCCATCATCGCCCCCAGTGGGACTAGACCGCCACCCGCGGTGCGGCATCGTCGGCGCCCCCACCATGCCGGGGACTCGTCTTCATGTCACTGGTTTATTCGGCATAACCCCGACCAACACATCAATCTCGATCCTCAACCGTCAAGGTCAGCCTAACCTTACAAGGCCGACGTGACCCGACCGGATCAAAACTGTCCGAATCGAGGGAAGATATTCCGAATTGGTCAAATCGGACGGCCGAGAAACGTGATCGGATCAGGCGGTCACCTCAGGCGCTCACCTCAGGCGGTCGCATCGAGGAGCCCGCGGATGTAGCCGTAGGCAAACAGGCGTCCGAGCATCGTGTACCCCGGTTCGCCGTCGTCTTCGCCGACCATCTGGGGAACATGGTCCGGACGGATCGGTCCGTCGAAACCGATTTCGCGATAAGCCCGCATCGCCGCCGCCATGTCGGTCGGCCCGTTGTCATGGAACGTCTCGGCGAACGATTCCGCCCCCCCTTCGACATCCCTGAAATGGACATACGCGATCTGACGCCCAAACCGCCGGATCGTCGCGTGGATGTCGGCCCCCATCGCCGCGAAGGTCCCCTGACAGAAACAGATCTTGCTCATCGGGCTGTCATACCGCCGCGTCAATTCGTCAAAGGCCTCGACGCTGTGCATGATCCGCGGCTTGCCCAACAGCGACGCCAGCGGCGGGTCATCGGGGTGCATCGCCATCGTGACGCCATGCTTCTCCGCGACCGGCAATAACGCCGTCAACATCCGATCGAGATTCTCCCACAACCGCGCTTGGTCCAACCCGCGTGCCAACGTCTCGTGGGCCTCATCGGTCGGCCGATGCCCGAGCAGCACCGCCTTCTCAACATCCGCCAGCCGAAAGGCGGTCACCTTGGCCCCGCCACGCTGGGGCGCGTCCAGCCGCGTGCGGGCCCAATCCGTTCCGGCCATGAAGTTGTAACAGAGCAGCGGTATGCCAAGGTCGCTCATCTGACCGATCAAACGCCGCATCGCTTCGAGCCCAGTCCCGTCGTCGCACCCCAGCTTCAAATTCTCGATCGGCAAATAACCTTCAACGACCGAGACTCGCAACCCGAACGCCTCGGCCCGTCGCATCCCCTGACGCAGCACCGCCGGGTCAGGTCCCGGATAACGATGCACCAGATCGGTTACGCCGCACTGTGCGGCAAGCCGCAAGTTCTCATCCGATACGGGGGTCAAAACGGTCGACAATCGCATGGCGTGTTTGCTGGATGAAGGATGTTCTTGGGTGAGTAATGCGTGACGGGCAACGGAATGACTTTATCCTGCGAATCAGGAATGTCGAACCACGCCGATCACTCCGATTCGACCTTCAGCGGCTTGGTGGCGTCCATCCCCAAGGCGGCAAGCGCGGCGACGAAAAATGCCCCCGCACAGGTGATGAAGACGAGGCTTTGTCCTCCGCCACCCTGGCTCCCTTGGACCATCAATAGGGGGACGACCTTCGCGCTGATCGCGGCGCCGAAATTTCCCCACATGTTCCCCCAACCGAAGATCGAACCGGTGTTCCGACCGCCGACGTCTTGCATGAATCCCCAAATCGACGGGTTCCCCACATCGGTCATCATCGAAACGATCGCACAACAAGCGACGACGCCCCACACGTTGTCGATGCGGAGGCAAGCGAGGTACGCGCACCCCGCGATGAAAGCGGCGGTCGCGATCGGGAAGGGGCGGCCGCGGAGCCCAAAACGCCCGACGCTCCAATCGGTCGCACGCCCGCCGATCAATTGCCCCAGCATCCCCATGGCAAGGACGATCGACACCATCACCGCCCCCTGCTGTTCGGGGACCTTCTGGACCTCTTTCAAATAGGTCGGCAACCACGTGACGAGAAAGACCCAGCCGAAATTGACGCTGAATTGGCAGAGCGAATTGAGCCACAGGCTACGGCTGCGGCAAAAGACGCCGACCAATCGGATCAGTTCGCTAAAACCGGTCCGCCGCTGGTCCGCGACGGGCCCGATCAATGCGAGCTCGGCCGCGTTGCAAGCGGCGTGTTCGGACGGACGGTCGCGGACGATCGCGAAATAGGCCGCCGCGATCAGAACCCCCGCCGCGCCATAAAGCCACAGCGTCGGACGCCATCCCCCGATGTTCAGGATCAGCCACATCGTCAGGAACGGCGCCAGCGTCGCCCCCAAGCGCCCGCCAAACGCGATCAGCGCGCTCGATCGCCCCCGCTGCGCAAGCGGGATCCAGTTCCGAACG
>JBEIRZ010000390.1:0-4188 GCA_040375695.1 Planctomycetaceae bacterium | reverse complement strand
GTCGCCGCCAGGTTGGAGCGACGGGCGTGAAGTGCCGGAACCTCCCATGCCAGGTCGCGTCGATTGGCCTGGTCGCGTCGGTTGGCCTGGTCGCGTCGATGGGGTCGCGGGACGCGTCATCCCCCCGGAGGGACGACCGATCGACGGGGCGCTGCCGAACGAACCGCCCGCAGGACGCGACATGCCACCCGATGGCATCGATGGGCGGGCCATCCCGCCCGATGGCATCGATGGGCGGGCCATACCACCCGAGGGTCGCGCCATACCGCCGCCACCCATCCGCATGCCGCCACCCCCACCACCAAAACCGCCGCCACGGCCGCCACGGGCCGACGCGACATCGCTGGGAAGGACGAGCGTCGCGATGCATACCGTCACCAACAAGGTGCGCACGATCGAGGTCTTCATGTTCGGGTTCCAGATTCGGTGCTTATTCCGATAAGGGGCTGCGAGATCAACCATCGGTTCGGTGACAAAAATCGAACGATCATCGGCCGGGGGCCGGCGCGGCAGGCGATTCGAGAGGGGGCGATTGCGGGGCAGGGGGCTGACGCACGACCGTCACTTCCAAGGGTGGCATCGCCTCGTTGCCGACGACGCGATCGACCGATCGGAACAGGTATTTGTCCAGCCCGAGCGGACGGATGTGATTGGTCGCCGAGGCGATCGCCCCGTCGCTGCTAACCCCGGTGAACTTAATCAGCCAACCGCCGTCGGTCGGCGTCCAATTCGATTCGCCGTATCCCCCTTCCGAATCGAAGACCCACGACTTAAAGCGTTTCCCCAACGGGTCCCAACCGATCCGCTGGGTCATCGAGTTCGCATCACCACCCGCCCGCGGATGAACGGTCACTTCCTGAATCAGGAAACTCCCATCCGGGGTGAAGCGGCACGAAGTCTTGACCATCCCGTCCCGGCTCTGATCGACCCAATCGCCAACCATCCACGACAAAGATTGCAACTGGTCACGATGCGTCGGCTTGGCAGGGATGTCGCGAATCACCCCCATCTTCCAATCGCCGTTCTGCAGGACATGAACGCAACTGTATCGCCCCGACTCGGGGGCGACCCCAGCCGGCGGAACGGTCGTGGTCGATCCCAATTCGACGGCGAGGCTCGAGGTGATGAATCGGATCGACTCGACGTTCACCTCGACGCCGGTATCGGGGTTCTCCGCAAAAAGGTCGGCGAAGATCGCTTCGATGTTTTCGCGGCCTTGCACGACGTTGTCATCCTCATCGACGAGGAACGCCTGCTTGAGAAAAAGTTCGGCGACCGCTTGGGCGTCCTTCGCGTTGTAGGCCTTCACGAATTGGTCGACCTTACCGCGAATCGCCGCTTCCTGTGCCGCGAGCGTCGCTTGGACCTCATCGCTGAGGACGGGCTCCTGGGCAACAACAACCGAACGCTCGAGCGGCGCGGCGAGAAGTCCGGCCGCCACGCCGAAACCGATCAAGATCCGATGCATCCACATTTTGTTCCCCTTGCGACTCGCCAGTTTCGCCAGTTTCGCCATTTCCGTCAGTTTCGCCCCGACCCAACCCTTTCGGTATCGTTCAACAATCCTGATTCTCGCCAATTCATCCGCGGAAGCAAGCCACACAAAGAGCTTGGCCACGCCCCAACAACGCCCGCCAAACGAAACTTGAATCAATCCCCCAAGAAACCGGCTATGTCGCCCGTGCCGACGAAATCGTTCGCAGGACCGCGTTTTTGGAAGAATTTGCCGTATTGGCAAAGCTTGCCGATCGGCCTGGGTTTACGTTTTCAAAAGCCGTCGACCGTGACCGACGTGTCGCCCCCACCCCATGACGGATCAGCAAGCCCAAAGACGGAAAGTTGGCGAGCCGGAATCGCAGCGGATGCCCACCCCTATGGTCAACGTACCCCCAGCCGAAGTGACCTCTGCCGGTGTCGATCGCCACATCGATCTGGCAGCCCACGTCAATTCGCATGCCAAACGCCTCCATCGGCGTCAGCCGCCCACCGGGAATCACCCCACCGGCCATTTGGCGGCACCGCACACGCTCGTCTTGACGCTGTTCCTTCTCGCGATCGTCGGATGCGGCCATTCTCGCATCGGCTCCTTATGGGTCCCCGCGAACGGACTGCACTGGGTGCGGTTACCTAAGACGGTTGTCAGCGTGATCGACTCGATCGGTTCCGCGCACCCCAGCCGCCATGAAGCGGCGATGACTTTTGAACAGGCAGAGCACATGGCGCTGCACCGCGACCCGGCCTGCGTCGACTCTTTCTTTGCCGCCGCTAGGCTCGCCTGGGAAGATGCCCAAGCCTCTGGGTGCACCTCGGGGGGCTGTCGCGATTGCCGAGCGGGGTGCGAATCGCTGCGGCTTTACCACGACAGCGTCGGCCGGATGATCCACGAGGGGCTTCGCCACCACAGGCTCGATCCGGTGAGCGGGCTGACGATACGCTGCGGCCCGGAGACGATGACGATCCCGGTGGAGCTGGAAGGATTCCCTTGGCAACCGGAGGACTTCAACGAGTGGCACCAGGTCGGTCATTACGCCAACAGCGCGCTGGCCCATTACTATCGCAACACCGGTGTCGGCGCCCCCTTGGTGATCGTTCGCCGCGGGAAATGTACGGACGGTCGATCCGCTGGTCTCCACGGCGATGAATTAAAAACCGATGACTTCTTGGCCGACGGGATCGCCTTTGGCGCGACGGCGGTCTTGCAACCCGACGGCTCGGCACTGACGCTGTACAACCCGCTCTGCCGCACCGAGGCGATGGTCGGCGGCAACCCCCAACCCCTGGCCCGTGACCTGACCGCCAGCATCGCCTACTCGTTGCACTACCGCGAATCGACCGCGCTCGAAGATTTCTTGCGCCCTGGCAAGACCCCGATCGACGGTCGGCTCTATTTCCAGGAACCCTACCAACCCGGAAAAATCCCGCTCTTGTTCGTCCACGGGCTTTTCTCGAACCGGATGACATGGGCAAACATCTACAACGAATTGCGGAGCCGCCCCGGATTCCTCGACAAATATCAGGTCTGGGCTTTCCAATATTCGACAGGCGACCCGTTCGTCCGATCGGCCGCGGAATTGCGATCGGAACTTTCGCGAGTCGCCGACAGATTCCCAGCCGCCGCCGACGACCCGGCACTGCGGCAAACCGTCCTGGTCGGCCACAGCATGGGCGGACTGATCTCGCGCGTCCTTGTCTCGCACAGCGGCGATCAGGTTTGGGACACGGTCGCAAATATCCCGCTCGATATGATCGCGACCGACGAAGCGAACCGGGCTCGGCTCGCCGATCGGCTTTATTTCGAGCCGCACCCGTTCGTCAAAAGGGTGGTGATGATCGCCACGCCGCACCAAGGGAGCGACATCGCCGGAAAACTCTGCGGCAGGCTCGCCAGCTCGCTCGTCGTCCAAACCGATCCGCAAATGGAACGCCTAGCTTGCGACAACCCCGGCGCCTTCAAACGGACGCTCAGTAACGGTCTCCCCACAAGCATCGACCTGCTCGATCCGACACAACCTTTCTTGAGGACCCTCTCTCGACTGCCGACACCGCCAGAATTGCCGCTCCATTCGATCATCGGCACCGGCCCCTACGGGATCTTTTTAGGCCAAACCGATGGCGTCGTCAGCGTCCACAGCGCCACGATCCCGCGCGTGACGAGCACCCGACTGGTGTCGGCAACCCACAGCGCGATCCTTCGCCATCCCCACACCGTCGACGAATTGTCTCGCATCCTCACGGCCCACCTCCACGAACACGCGTCGTCCACCTGCGATGTCGAAACAACGCAACCCTGGACGCCCGAAATGCCCCCCAACCTGAAGCTCGATATCCACTCACAAACGATACTTACGCCCCAAGACCTATCTCCACGCGACGCATCACCCGTCCAAGAACGACCGACCCCCGAACGACCGACCCCCGAACGGATCGATCTCCCCCAACCCGAACCGGCCGCCGACACGCCGAAAGAAAATCAGCCCAAAACGCCCGAGCCTGACCAGCCCAAGGCTTCCACGCCGAACGCGCCTGTCAAGCCGAACGCGCAGAACGCGCCGCAAGAGGACCAGCTCGACACATTGAACGTCCCCCAACCGACGATCTCCCCAAATGCCGAATTGGGTCTCCCCACACAGCCGGCCAACGAGCCACCAATAAGCCCGCTCAACGCCCCCCAAAAAGCCCCCCAAAAAG
>JBEIRZ010000634.1:0-1764 GCA_040375695.1 Planctomycetaceae bacterium | reverse complement strand
GGTTGCTATTGCCCGCGGTGCAGGCGGCAAGGGAGGCGGCGCGTCGGATGTCGTGCGGCAACAACCTGCGTCAGATCGCGTTGGCGACGCACAATTACGAGTCGACCAACCGGAAGTTGCCCCCGAGCATGATCATCGATCGAACGCGTACGAATAACGCGTCGTGGTCGATTCATGGCCGGTTGATGCCGTACTTGGAACAGAGCAACCTTTATCAACAGATCGACCTCAGCGTCGCTTGGGCGAACTATCCGGTGATCAGCAGGTTTCGGGTTCCGGCCTATGTTTGTCCTTCCGACCCGAAAGGTGATGAGCTTCGTGACACGAGCCTGACGGGATCTCCCAACGGGATTTTTTTGTACCCGACGACCTATGGATTCAACATGGGGACTTGGTTCATTTATGATCCTGTAACGAATCGGGGTGGTGACGGGGCGACGCACCCGAACGCGAATTTGACGTTAGCCGCGGTGACCGACGGGACGAGCAACACGATGTGGGCGGCCGAGGTCCATGCTTGGGCTGCGTACACGCGAAACGGCGGGCCGCCGAGCACTGCGGTCCCGTCGACGGTCGCCGAAGCGCTCGCGGCGGTCGCGACGGGGATCGGCGATCGGTTGCTCGCCGATGGCACGGGGACGGGGCATACGGAATGGGCAAACGGCCATTGCCATCACAGCGGATTCACCACGACGCTGGGGCCCAACACGCAGGTCCCGTACACCCGCAGCGGCGTGTTGTACAAGAATTGTGACTACAATTCGCAGCAGGAAGGGAATAGCGTGACGCGCCCTTCGTATGCGATCTTGAACTCACGCAGCTACCACAGCGGCATCGTCAACGTCTGCTTCCTTGACGGTTCGGTGCGGGCGATCGGCAACAGCATCGAACTGCGGGTTTGGCGGGCGATGGGTACGCGTGCCGGAGGCGAGGTGCAGGCCGATTCGAACTAGGGGCGGCGACCGGCGGGGTCGGGAAGTTCATTCGGTCGACAACTAACCATCGGATCGCGTTTGCGTTCCCCAGAGTTGTTTCAGCTCGGCGACCAGCGTCGGGACGAGTTCACTGGCACGGCCACGAAGCTGGCGATGGAAATCAGGTGACACGCTCGTGTCGTCAAGATTGATCTCGATTCGCTGACACCCTGCCGGGGTCGCCTGAACAAAACCCGCCGCGGGGTAAACTTGCCCCGAGGTCCCGATGGCGATGAAGAGGTCGCAAGTGCGCAGCCGGCCGTAGACTTCGGGCAACCCCAAGGGCTCTTCACCGAACCAAACGATGTGGGGTCGCAGGGTCCCCTTCATCCCCGGGCGGGTGGGGTGCGGCGTGTCGATGCTCAAATCCTCGTTCCATGGCCAGACTTCCGCGGTTTGCGTGCAACGGGCCTTTAGCAATTCGCCATGGAGGTGATGGACGTGTCGTGCCCCTGCGCGCTGGTGGAGGTTATCGACGTTCTGGGTGACGAGAAAAAAATTCGCACTTCCCCAAGCCTGTTCGAGCCCTGCCAGTGCGACATGCGCGGGATTGGGCAGGATCGCCGGATCTAGCAACGCCTTGCGCCGGTGATTGTAAAACGCATGAACGAGCTCCGGATTTTTCCGGAAGGCGTGGGGGCTAGCGACTTCCTCGACGCGATACCCTTTCCACAAACCGCCCGCGCCACGAAAGGTCGGCAAACCGGATTCGGCCGAGATCCCCGCCCCGGTCAGGACCACGATCTTCGGGAGCTTTGAAATCGGATCGGTCATCAATATCACTCAATTT
>JBEIRZ010000155.1:0-10033 GCA_040375695.1 Planctomycetaceae bacterium | reverse complement strand
TGGCCACGGAATGACACGGAAGTTCACGGAAGAGGTGTGTGGAAGGGTGCGTGGCGGATTGGATGTTGGCAGGCTTGGGAATGGTACGGTAGGTGATGGCGGTTTTATGGGGTGCTGATCATGCGGCGGTCAGGGTTAGAGGCGCGAGTTGTCGCGATTAATGGACCAGTCGCTTGAATTCGGCTTTTTGTTTTCCGAAGTTGATTAACAATCCGACCTTGATTCCTGTTGCCTTCAGTTCGTTGAGAAGTTGTGCCTCATCGCGGCTGTCGATCGACGGCGCAACTTTAAGTTCTACGACAACGGATCGATTGACCAAAATGTCGGCCCGATAGGCGCCGACGACGTGTCCTTTGTAACGCACATGAATGTCGGATTCGATGTCTGCCAGCAAACCGCGAGACTCAAGTTCGATCTTCATCGCCCGCTGGTAAACCTTCTCGAGAAAACCATACCCTAACTCGCGAAATACTTCGAAGGCGGCTCCGATGATTTGCTCTGTGATTTCCGAATGAACCAAATCCATCGCACTCTCTCGTAGAGGCCAACCTTTTCTTCCTAAAACTCCTAACATCAAACTCCCCTTCCGTGGACTTCAGTGTCATTCCGTGGCCCACCACCGCGCGCGCCATTCCCCTTCCGTGGACTTCCGTGTCATTCCGTGGCCCACCACCGCGCCCGCCATTACCCTTCCGTGGACTTCCGTGTCATTCCGTGGCCCACCACCGCGCGCGCCAATCCCCTTCCGTGACCTTCAGTGTCATTCCGTGGCCACCACCGCGCGCCCCATTCCCCTTCCGTGGACTTCCGTGTCATTCCGTGGCCCAAATCGACTGCCGTTTTTCAGCTTGCCGATTTGATCGTTGGCTGGGCGAGGGAGCGGAGGCGGCGGCCGGCTTCGCGCATCGCCGCCATGTCGATGGTGTGCACGTCGATCGGGTTGCCGACGCCCCGCAGCATCGTCACCGTTAGCCGCCCCCCGAGGTGCTGGCGGAATTCCTCGAGCCCCGACAAGACCCGATCGAAATCGTCGAGTGCCTTGTCCCACAGCGGCAAACGCAGCTCCGCCAAGCAGTGGTGCACGCGGAGCGAATCGGCTTCCGGGAAGCCGAAGACGAGCGAAGAGTAGATGCAATCGAGCGCCACGCCGATCCCGACCGCTTCGCCGTGACGGATCGCGTAATCGGTCATCGCTTCGAGGCGATGCGCCGACCAGTGGCCGAAGTCGAGCGGACGGGCTTCGAGCGTTTCGAACGGGTCGCCGCCGTGGGTGATGTGACGGAGGTGGAGCTGGCACGATGACGCGATCACGCGGCAGGCGATCGACATGTCGCGCCGCGCGATCGATGCGGCGTCGCGGGTGATCGCGTCGAACTCGGCCGGGTCCTTGAGCAGCGACACCTTGACCGCTTCGCTGAAGCCGCAGACGAAATCGCGGTCGGGGAGCGTCGTCAGGAAGCCGGCGTCATTGATCACGGCCCAGGGGACGGCGAAGGTCCCGACCCAGTTCTTTTTGCCGAAGTAATTGATCGCGTTTTTGACCCCGACGCCGGAATCGGCCTGGGCGAGCGTCGTCGTCGGGATCCGAACGAGCCGGATGCCACGATGGGCGATCGCCGCGGCGTAGCCCGAGGCATCGAGCATCGCGCCGCCGCCGATCGCGATGATGTAGCTCCGTCGGTCGAGCCCCGCGTCATGGATCTCGGCCAGGAGCCGCTCGATCACCGCGGGAGAATTTTTCGCGACCTCACCGCCGGGGACGCCGCGGGGCTGGCCGATCAGTTGGACGCGACCCGAACGGGCCAGCAGCCTGGCGATCACCGCCACGCGGGGGCTTGAAGCCATCACTTCCTCGTCCGCCCAGATGATGACCTTGGGGCGATCGCCACCTTCCGATTCGTCGGCCGAGGGGTGGAGCACATTCAGCAGTTCGTCGAAGTCGTCACCGGCGACCTCCCACGTCGACCGCAGGCGATGGACCTGCGGCACCACGAAATGGATGTCGCGAGGGTCGTCGCTCGGGGTCGGGTTGGGGTGGTGAGACATTATCGAAGGGGTCGTGGGGTTCGCGTGGGGTCGGTTTGGTCGCGGTCGCGGCGGGTGTCGTCTAGGCGACAAGTCATGGTCGGTCGGGGCCGGATAGCCGCGGCGGTTTTGCCCGAAGGCCTGCTTGGGGGTTTGCTCGAGGACGAGCCCTCGGCGTCACGATTGGCGAGTGCAGCGATCAAGGGGCTTGTCCTTGCCAGTCGCGCCACAACCAGCGGAGCGTTTCAGGGAAGATCGTCCCGCCATGTTGCCCGTTGTGCTCGCCATCGCCGTAGACGAAGCGATGGTCGTAGTTGCGGTAGGCGAGCGAGTTGGCCATTTGCAGGTTACCCAGCGGCCAGTTGCCATGTTGGTTGTCGAGGTCGTTGGCCCCTTCTTGGAGGAAGACTCGCAGCGGCTTGGGGTCCGACTTGCGGATCAAGGCTGGGAGGACATGGCCGCCGCGGATATCGACGAAGCTCCCGATGTGGCTGACGACTTTGCGGAACGAATCGGGGCGGAACCAGGCGACGGTGAAGGCGCAGATCCCCCCGGAGCTCATCCCGCAGATCGCGCGGAGCTCGGGGTTTAGCGTCAGTTTCACGCCGGTTTGTTCGGTGACGGCCGGGAGGAGTTCATCGATCACGAAGCGGGCGTAAGCGTCGGAGACGGAGTCGTATTCGACGGAGCGGTTGGTGGGCCTGGGTTGCCATCCCCGTTTCTCGCCGAAGGCGTCGCTTGTCCCCGGGTCGACGAACACGGCGATGGTCACCGGCATTTCGCCGCGGGCGATCAGGTTATCGAAGACGGTGGTGGCGCGGAAATCGCCCCCCGGTCCGCTGTAGGCGTGTCCGTCTTGGAAGACCATCAGCGCGGCGGGCTTGGAGCCGTCGTATTGGGCGGGGATGTAGACGCTAAAGCGGCGTTTTGTCTCGGGAAAGACTTGGCTCTTGAGGAGTTGGTGTTCGGAGATTTTGCCGCGGGGGACGCCGTCGATTTCGGCGGAATCGGGGGCGTGCGCGTAGGGGCCGGGGATGATTGGGTAGGGGCCGTAGCCACCCTTGCGCTCCTGTGCGGAGGAGTTAACGGTAAAAAAGGCAACTATCGCCGCAAGGGTCGTTTGGGCGAGACGCCGCCGCGTGGCCGCGGCCTGGGGGATCGATCGGATCATCCGCAGGGTTGGGTTGAAGGGAGGTGTGGGACGCTCGGTCGGGCGTGGGTGGCGATTCCCGGTGGGGCTGGGGATAGTCTACTTGCCGCGGCGGAAGGTGCTCAACCGTCGCCGCGGAATCAGATCTGATTGTCGGCTATCGGCGCGACATCGACGGGCGGGTGTGCGGCTTGGGGAGGCTGTGCCGGGATCAATTTGGCCCGCGGCTTGACCGTTTGGGTGCCGGGGACGAGCCACGGCCCGTTGCAGTTTTCATCGAGCAGCCGTGTCAGTTCGTCGTGATCGATCGATTCGACTTCGAGGAGCCGTTGGGTGACGGCTTCGAGGGCTTCGCGGCGTTGTTCGAGGATCTCGCGTGTTTGGGCGAGCATTTCGTCGACGATGCGGACGACCTCTTGGTCGACGCGTTTGGCCATCTCGTCGCTGAGGACGGTCATCTGGCCATCGCCGCCGGCGGCCAGGAAGGGGCTGGTGGCCCCTTTGCGATAATTGACCCGGCCGAGGCGGCTCATCCCGTAATCCATCACCATCGCGCGGGCGATTTCGGTGCAGCGTTCGAGGTCGTTTTGGGCGCCGGTGCTGATGTCATGAAAGATCATCTCTTCGGTCAGAGTGCCGGCGAGGAGGACCTTCATGCGGCTTTCCAATTCGCTCTGGGTCATCAGGTAGCGATCGCTATCGGGTCGTTGCAACGTGTAGCCCAGCGCCGCCAGGCCGCGGGGGATGATCGAGACCTTGTGGACCGGGTCGCTGTTGGGGAGCGCGGTGGCGACCAGGGCGTGCCCCGCTTCGTGGTAAGCGACGCGGATCTTTTCGTCCTCCCGCATCACGCGGCTCTTTTTTTCCAGCCCCGCGGTGACGCGTTCGACGGCCTCGTTGAAATCCTCGATGCCGACGGTGCTCTTTTCTTTGCGTGCCGCCAGGAGGGTCGCCTCGTTGACCAAGTTGGCGAGTTCGGCACCGACGAAACCGCTGGTGATCGAGGCGACTTCTTTGAGCGTCACGTTGTCATCGAGTTTGACGTTCTTGACGTGGACCTTGAGGATCTCTTCGCGGCCGGCGACATCGGGGCGATCGACGAGGACGTGGCGGTCGAAGCGGCCGGGGCGGAGGAGCGCGGGGTCGAGCGTTTCGGGGCGGTTGGTCGCCGCGACCACGATGACACTGTCGTCGGTGTCGAAGCCGTCCATTTCGACCAGCAGCGCGTTGAGCGTCTGTTCCCGTTCGTCATGCCCGCCGGCGATGTTGCCGCCGCGGCTTTTGCCGAGTGCGTCGAGTTCATCGATGAAGATGATGCTGGGGGATTTGGCGACGGCCTGTTGAAACATGTCGCGGACGCGGGCCGCGCCGACGCCGACGAACATTTCGACGAAGTCGCTGCCGGAGAGGCCGAAGAAGGGGACACCCGCCTCGCCCGCGATCGCTTTGGCGAGGAGCGTTTTGCCCGTCCCCGGGGGGCCGACCAGGAGCACGCCGCGGGGGATCCGGCCGCCCAGTTGTTGGTACTTTTCGGGGTGCTTGAGGAAATCGACGATCTCGCTCACCTCGACGACCGCCTCGCTGATCCCCGCGACATCGTCGAACGTGATCGGCAGTTCGTCTTGGCCATAGAGCTTTCCGCGGCTCCGCGCGAACGACATCGGCGAACCGACGCCGCTGATCCGCTTGAGCATCAGATAACCGAACAGGAGCAGCACGCCGATCATCAACAGCGCCATGCCATGGTCGGCGAAGAAGGTGCTGGGTCGATCGGTGTCCCAGACGACGTTGGCCTCTTTGAGCAACCGGATCAGTTCCGCGTCTTCGGCGTCGCTGAAGATCGATCGGACGGTGCTGAATTTGATCCGCTGGGTTTTGGCGTCGGGCTTGAGTAGCGTCTTGTATTCGACCGTCCCCGTGATCACCCCGTCGGCGACGGAGATGTCCTGAGGCAAACGCAATTCGACCATCGCCGCCGGGTTGATCAGCGAGGGGACGCGGATCGCCGAACGGTTAACCCATTCCCCTTCGCCGGGAGGGAGTTTGTTCGGGTCGGGGGGGGCCAGCGTTTGGGAACCGTAGCTCTCGTAGCGGGTCAATTCGAGGAGGCGTTTGAGGTCGGGGTAGCGAATCCGCTGTTCGGCCCCGCTGATCAGGTAGCCGCTGGCGGCGACGGCCAGCAGGACCAGGATCAGCATCAATGAAATCCCTGGCCACCGTGGTTCATCACCCGACGTCCGACGCCGTTTCGTCTCGCTCATGCCATCTCCAAGTTGCCGCTATCGGGTCGTGTGTCGGGTCGCTTCGATTCGGTGAGTCGTGCCGCCTGTCGGGGGAGGTTCTCGCCTTCGGGACGTTCTGGTGAAGGCCCGAAAAGGTTAGGCTATCACCTGGCCGTGGCGTCCGCGCTCCCCTTTCGTTTCCCTTTCCCTTCCCTCGCCCCCTGCTCGTTACCCGCATTGTGCGCCGTCCGCTCACTGTGGAATTGGGCCGAGGTCGGAGGAAATCGTCGGGCGGTTCGCACCACGCGGGTTTTTCTCGTCCGATCGAGTCGATTTTTTTTCGTCCCTTTTAGTTTAACTGGCAATGTCCAATTCGTCCCCGATCGAACATCGCATCGCCATTTTAGGGGCCACGGGGAGTATTGGTACGGCGACGATCGACGTGATCGAGCATTTGGGTCGGACGGACACGGTCGATTCGTGGGGTTTGTACGGGATTTCGGGGCACCAGAACGCGGCGCGGTTGGCGGAGATTTCGACGCGTCATCACCCGGAGAGGGTCGTGATTTCGTGCCAGGGGCCCGAGGAGGGGACGGTCGCCTTCCCTTCCGGGGTGAGGGTCGGCCGCGGCGCCGAGATGCTCGTCGATTTAGCGGAGGACCCCCAAGTCGACATTTTGGTGGCGGCGATCGTCGGCCGGGCGGGGCTCGAAAGCACGATCGCGGCGGTGCGGGCGGGGAAACGGGTCGCGATCGCGAACAAGGAGACACTTGTCGTCGCCGGGGGTTTGGTCCGTGAAGCGGCGGCGATTTCGGGGGCGGAGCTGTTGCCGGTCGACAGCGAGCATTCGGCGATCTTCCAGTGCCTCGCCGGGGGCGGGACGCCGCGGCGGTTGATCCTGACCGCCAGCGGGGGCCCTTTTCGGAGCTGGTCGACGGAGCGGATGCGGAGCGCGACGATCGAGCAGGCGTTGGCCCATCCCACCTGGCGAATGGGGCGAAAGATCACCATCGACTCGGCGACGATGATGAACAAGGCGTTGGAAATCGTTGAAGCCCGTTGGCTCTTCGATTGCCCCGCCGAACGGATCGAGGTGATGATTCACCCCCAATCGATCATCCATTCGATGGTCGAAATGATCGACGGTTCGACGATCGCCCAGCTCAGCCCGCCTGACATGCGATTGCCGATCCAGCACGCGTTGACGTACCCGCGGTGCCTCCCGGGGGACACCCCGACGCTCGATTTGACCCGCATTAGCCAATGGACGCTCGAACCGGTCGACACCGAGCGATTCCCCGCGATCCCGCTGGGATTCGAAGTCGCCCGCGTCGGCGGGACGGCCGGGGCGGTCGTGAATGCGGCGAATGAGGAGGCCGTCGGCCTGTTCCTCGACGGCCAGATAAGGTTTACTGACATCGTGACGGCGTGCCGAATCGCGCTGGAACATCACACCCATGAGTATAATCCCTCGCCCGATCGGCTATTGGAGCTCGACGGCTGGGCGAGGGCGGAGGTAAAGCGGTGGTCGGATCGATCGAACAATTCATGAATCTCGTCATGCCGGGGTCTCCGGTCACGCCGCTGTTTGCCCTTGCCGATCCGTTGCTCGGGGCCCTGTTGGCCCAGGCCGATGGCGAAGGGATCGCGGCGTGGTTTCCCGCGCTCTTGATGCGGATCGCCCGCGTCGTGATCGGCATCGGGCTGGTGATCTTTGTCCACGAACTGGGGCACTTCCTCGCCGCGAAGTGGTGCGGCGTGAAGGTCGAAAAGTTTTATGTCGGTTTCGACGTCCCGCTGCAGATCGGCCCGATCAAATTGCCGCGGACCCTCGGCAAGTTCCGTTACGGCGAGACGGAATACGGCATCGGCACGATCCCGCTGGGGGGTTACGTCAAGATGCTGGGGCAGGACGACGACCCGCGAAAGATGGAAGAGGAAAACCGGCGGATCCGCCAAGTGTCCGCTTCCCCCGATTCGGAAGACGAGGCCGCCGAACCGCTCACGGCCACGAAGCTCGATCCGCGTTCTTATCCCGCCAAATCGGTCTGGCAGCGGATGTTGATCATCAGTTCCGGGGTGATCATGAACCTGATCACCGGGGTGATGTTTGCCACCGCCGCTTTTTTTTACGGCGTCCCTTACGTGCCGGCGGTCGTCGGTGACGTCACCCCCGGCGGACCGGCCTTCCAAGCGGGCGTCGAGCCCGGCGGGAAGGTGATCAGCGTCGGCGGGATCAATCAGGACGATCAGCTCCATTTCACCGACATGGCGACGTCGATCGTTTTGGAAGGGACCCGCAACCCGAACCAGCCGGTCCCCGTCGCGATCGAATACCCTGACGGCGTTCGTAATTTTCAGTTGACCCCGGCCGAAGTCCCCGAGATCCCCGGGATCAAACGTGTCGGCATTTCGAATTTGCGTTCGACGTTCCTCGGCAAAAGCGCCCGCTCGTTGGCGATCCCTGGCAGCACCGCGGCGACCGCATTGACGCCCCAAGACGCGGGGGCCGCGGTCGTTTCGATCAACGGCCAGCCTCTCCCAGACGCCGGTCAGCGCGACAACGTCGCCGGCAGCCTGATGTTGGAACGCGCCCTCATGGGGACCCCGGACCAGCCGATCAAGCTCGGCCTGAAGCGGGCTGACGGCTCCGCCGCCGAGGTCACGCTCCCGCCGCAACCGATGCTTACCCCCGGGATCGGCTTCGCCCCCGGGCCGGTCACCGCGCTGGTCACCGGCGGCCCGGCCGAAAAGGCGGGGGTCCTCGCGGGTGACGAAATCATCGCGGTCGACGGCAACGCCCAGATCGATGCCTTCGCCCTCCCCAGCCAATTGGCGATTCGCTCCGGCTCGGTCAAGCTGACCTTGCGCCGCAGCGTCGAACAGACGCCGCAAGAGCTCGAGCTCGAAATCCCCCTCGGCCCTCCTTCGCGGACGACCAGCCCGATCAGCGAATCGGGGAGCATGATCGCGCTGGATCGGCTCGGTGTCGCCTTCCCCGCGACCGCGAAGGTTTCGTCCGTCGCTCAGGGGCAGCCCTTCCAAATCGGTGACGAGGTGAAGAAGGTCGCCGTCAGTTGGCTCGATGGCAAGCCGTCGCCGCTGCTGGACGATAAGGCGGTGGCCGAAAACGACGCGGTCGCGACGATCCGCCGAAAGCTCGAACAGGGTTGGGAGTTCGGGCCGCTCGATACGCTGGCGAAGCTCGTCGAGTATTACCAATACTTCCCGGAAGGGACCGGGATGCGGGTCACGGTCGACCGCGCAGGGCAGATCGTCGAAGTCGACACGGCGCTCGTCAAAGGGGACGCTTTCTGGCAAGACCGCGGCATCGGCCTGGCGGAGCTGGAACGGATGCAGGTCGCTTCCGGTTTGGTCCCCGCGATCAAGCTCGGGTGGGAATCGAGCAAGCGGAAATTGGGCGAAGTCTTCAGCTTCTTGGGGCTGCTCGTTTCCGGCAAGGCCGGTGCCAACATGGTCGGCGGGCCGATCACGATCTTCCGCGTCGCCGATCAGGAATCGAGCCGTGGCGTCGCGCCGCTGCTCCGTTCCTGACGATGCTCAGCATGAACCTGGCGATCCTCAATTTCCTCCCGATCCCAGCGCTCGATGGCGGCCACATGGTCTTCTTGACCGCCGAAGCGGTGTTGGGTCGACCGATCAACGAGAAGCTGCAGATGCAGTTGACGATGGCCGGGGTGATCGCGCTGTTATCGCTGATGGCATTCGCGCTGTTCAACGACATCAGGCGGTTGTAAAGCCCGTCGGCGCAAGGGACGTTCATCCCTTGCCCGAAGCTTAGCGCCGTTCGTGTCTGACGTCACCGCGCTGCTCGTGCAGGACCGTCATCGCGCTGCTCGTGCAGGACCGTCATCGCGCTGCTCGTGCAGGACCGTCATCGCGCCGATTGTGTCCGCATCACCATGCCGTCCATCCGCCGTCGACGATCAGATTTTGGCCGGTGATGTAACTGGATGCTTCCGAGGCGAGGAAGACGACGGCCCCTTTCAATTCGTGCGGCCGTCCCATCCGTTTCATCGGCGATTTGTCCTTGAGCCTCCGCACCAGTTCCGCGGGGGCCTGGGGCCCGGGGAAGGGTCCGGGGCTGAGGCAATTGACCCGCACGTTGTCGGTCGCCCAGTAGACGGCGAGGTGCCGTGTTAAATGCACGACGCCCCCTTTGAGCGCGTGATAGGGGGCGGGGCTCGCGGCGCACACCCCGTCGTAGGCGTCCGGGTAGGACCCGACGACGCCGTACATCGACCCGATCATGATGACGCTGCCGGGGCGGCCCGCCGTCCGAAGGTGGTCGTGGGTCTTGCGGGCAAGGAGAAAGTACCCCGTCAGGTTGCGGAGCTGCCGATCGAACTGCTCCGCCGTGACCGTCGTCCAGTCCTCGCCCAGCCCTTCGTGCCCGTTGTTCACCAGGATGTCGATCCCGTCGCTCGCCCGGACCGCCTCTTCGAAGCCGCTCTCGATCGAAGCGGCATCGAGTTGGTCGATGCGGACGCCGAGGTGCCTGCCGGCCTGACGGCCGCCGATCCCCTTGGCCGCGTCGATCGCCGCGTCACGGTCGCGGCTGCCGACGATGATTCTCGCCCCGGCCTCCGCCAACGCTTCGGCCATCGCGTGCCCC
>JBEIRZ010000649.1:0-1584 GCA_040375695.1 Planctomycetaceae bacterium | reverse complement strand
GTTGAATGTTCTGTGACCGGAGTTCCCATCATGTCGGTATCGGATTCGAATGCGGCACCTTCGCGACCGCGTCGGTTCAGGGCAATCCTTGTGATGCTGGCGTTATTCGCCGTGGCTTATGGGTTGTGGCAGATCCGTGACCGCTGGACTGGCCGTTTCGGCATGTCAAACCCTTTTACATCATCGACCCCCTCTGCGGGTCACGAAGATGAACACGACCACACCCATGAAAACGCTCAACCCGTGGGCGAACGCGAGACGCTGGAAATCAGCCTCCAGGCCCGCAAGAATTTGGGGCTCGTTTCGAAGCCGCTTCGGGTGATGAATTATTGGCGTAAAGTCGCGATCCCGGGCGAAGTCGTCGACGTGCCGGGCGTGTCGGATCGCGGCGTGACCTCACCTGCCGTCGGCGTCGTGACCCGGATCGATCCCTTTCCCGGCGATACGGTCCGCCCGGGCGAGCGGCTCTTCACGATCCGCTTGCTCAGCGATTACGTCCAAAACTCGCAAGCCGAGCTCTTTAAGGCGACCCGCGAGACCGAGTTGGTGGCGGAACAACGCCAACGCTTGACCAGCGCCGGCTCGGCAGGGGCGATCCCCCAGTCGCGGCTGATCGAGCTCGATCAATCGCTCCGGCGGCTCGAAGCTTCCGTCCGTTCGTATCGCCAGGACCTGATCGCTCGCGGGATCAGGCCCGAACAGATCGAACAGATCGTCGAGGGGAATTTTGTCACCGAGATCGAAGTGCTCGCCCCGCCCTTGGTCGGCGATCGACAGCCCGATGCGGGGATGGGGGTGTTCGAAGTGGGTGATTTGCAAGTCGAGCTCGGGACGCAAGTCCAAGCGGGCCAGACGCTGGTGATGCTCGCCGATCATCAAGAGCTCTGGATCGCGGGCAAGGCCTTCAAGCGTGAAGCCCCCTACCTGGCACGGGCCGCGGAAGAGAATTGGGAGGTCGAGGTCGAGTTCGCCGAGGATGCGCCTGGTGCCTGGGAGGATGCGCCGGGTGCCTGGGAGGATGCGCCGCAGCGGTTCGCGATTCGGCATCTCGCTAACGCCGTTGACCCCGACAGCCGGACCTTCCAATTCGTCATCCCGCTACGGAACCAATCGCGAGCGTACGAGCGTGACGGCAAACGGTTCGTGGTGTGGCGTTATCGTCCCGGCCAGCGGGTGCGGCTTAACGTGCCGGTCGAGGAATTGAAGGACGTGATTGTCGTCCCGGCGGGGGCGATCGTTCGAGAAGGGCCCGAAGCGTATCTGTTTCGGCAAAACGGCGACCTTTTCGATCGGCTGGCGGTGCGGGTGTTGCACGAGGACCGTTCGACGGTCGTGATCGCCAACGACGGCAGCGTCTCCCCCGGGTGGTTCGTCGCCCAGAACTCCGCCGCGTCGCTCAACCGCGTCCTCAAGTCACAGGCCGCCAGCGGCACGCCGGTCGGTTTCCACGTCCACGCCGACGGCACCGTTCACGAAGCCCACTGAGAAACCCGCCATGCTCGATTCCGTCATTCGCTTCGCGCTCCGTTATCGGCTGTTGGTCATCATCGCCAGCTTGGTGTTGCTCGTGTATGGCAGCTACCT
>JBEIRZ010000143.1:0-10630 GCA_040375695.1 Planctomycetaceae bacterium | reverse complement strand
TGCCCCAACGATCGTCACCGCCGCCGAAATAAAATCCATGCCCGTACCCCGGGTATTCGTGATACTCAACCTTAACCCCCGCCTCACGCATCAGCGGCAAGAAGAGCGGCTTGTTGAGCTTGCGTAAATCATGCTTGTCACCGTGCAAGATCATCACCGGCACGCGAATCGACTTCAGCTTACCCAAGGTACGCTCACGCAGCTCCGGCGTGAAATACTTTTCCGGGTTCGCCATCATCTCCAAACGAGGGGCGTACTCCCCCGTCGTCAACATGCCGGTGTAAAGCACCGTCGCCGGTTCGCCCGCGACGATCGCACGAACCTGAGGATCGCCCCCGAGCTCCAACGCGATGCTGCCACCGCCGCTCCCGCCGTACAGCGCGATCCGCCGCGGATCGACACCCGAAAGCTTGGTCGTTTGACGCAAGATCGCTCGGACATCTTCGATGGGGCCACGGGATTGTACATCCCGATCGTACGTTCGGAACGTCGCCATCACGACCGCGTAACCCCTGTCGAGAAACCGGGTGATCACGGGATTGTCCGTCAAATGCTGACGCAGGCTCGCTTCCGGAAACCGCGTCAGACCGCCATGGATGAAGACGATCGTCGGGAATGGTCCCTCACCCCGCGGGCTCCGCCAAAAACCCACCGCGTCTTGGCCATCAGCCGTCTTGGCTTCGATCGTTCGCACGGGACATTCGGCATCAGAGATCTTGATCGCACTCACCGGCCATCGGAACACGGCGGCTGCCCCGTCTCCCTCCATCCCCGCGTCGCGTTTTGGGTTGGCATCGCGATCGCGATTCGATGCGCTGGTGGGGGATGACTTCTTCGCAAAAGCTTCCGCCTCTTCCAACGTCACCAGGCCATCGCGATTCGCATCGGCGGGCTTGAAAAAGCCGAGCGATCCCGCTTCGGACGCGTTCAGCTTCCCGTCGTTATCTCGATCGAGTCCCTTGAAACGGTCCGCAAGCCGCGGCTCCTGCGATAGCGCCGCCGAAGGGCTCACGAGCATAACGCAGGTAAAACTAACGAATCTCAAAAACATGGGGACCCCGGTAAGAGATAAGAACTTGTAAGACGACTTCGCCGCTGCCCACTGGGTCGGTCATAACATAACTTCCCAACGATCCTAAGAGTTCTGTCAATTTATTGCATGTCGCTCCCTACAATTCGCCGAGCGATCCCATCGAACTCGGACACTAAAGTTTTCGCCGGAATTTGGCCCTCGCGCCAAGCCAATTGGTGGCGGATCGGCCATCGAGCCATGACTTGGCCTCGGCGTCTCGCTTGAGGTAGGCGTCAAGAAACGCCAGGCTGACTGACTTTGTTATGCCGGCAGCATCGGCGCCGCCTCGCATCATGCCCAAGCGGCCACCGAATGAGACATGAGTTGCCCCTTCGATGATCAGCAAGTACTTGTCACCAGCGGGACTGCGCTCGAACGGCACGACCTTGGTGCTGACGTCTCCCATCTCCCCACCCGGGCGCTGGGGCATCGAGCGGTCTCGCGTCCCGGTGATATGCAGCGCAGGGGTGTGTGCCTCGGCCCAACTCTCGGCGGTCAACCCGAAGTTCTCGCTCTCGCCCTGTGCCGATATCGGGACGACGCATTTGACCCGCGAATCAGCGAGGCTCGTTAACTTGCCATCCACCAGTGTCCGCACACCGCCGTGACACTGCGCGACAAAAGCGCCGAACGAATGACCTGCGACGGCAATCGCCCCCCGGTCAAGCTTACCCTTGACCGCGGGAACTTGACGCTCGAGCTGATCCAACGCATCCAAGATACTCGTGATGTCTTTGACACGGTCGATGCGTGCGTCGCCTCCAACCACACCTTCGAGCCTGCCCATGAGACGCCCTGAAACTCGATTGGTCTCACGATTGTCTGGGCCCTCGGTTTTCAACCCTTCGGAACCTCGATCGTCGGCTTGCCGCAAACCGCGCAACCGACCGCCGCCCACACCACCACCTTCTCCCCCGCCCGCGTCGGCATGATTCGGATGGATCACGACATAGCCGTGACTCGCCCAATGCTCACTCGCAGTGCCAAACGCCTCCTTGCTCGAAAGCGCGCCATGGCTAAAGACAATAACGGGGAATGGACCTTCACCATCGGGATAACGGACGAGCACATCGATGGCCTTACCCCGTGCGGCGTCCTTTAGCGAAACGGACGCGACGGTGACGACTTTGTGTTTGCCAGCCGCGTCGTAGGGGAAACCTTCGGCCCTGACCAAATCGTGTGACGCCGCAAAAAAAGCTAAAAAAATCAGCAACCGAACGACGCGATTGACGTCAATTAGGCGGTGGTGTAAGAAAGACATCATGATACGAACTCAAGTTCAATTCCCCGATCCCTTGTACAAGCGATTGAAAGAAATCGCCCAGCAACAGGATTGGTCGTTGTCGGAAGTGATGAGAAAAGCGGCCGAGCACTTTGTCGAAAGGTTCCCCGTTACTGCCACGAAGCCTAGCGAGTGGGAATTTCCCACCCTTGATTGTGGCGGCGATTTTTTGAAAGATCCCGCCCTCACCTGTGTCGAGGCTGATGCCATTAAGCAACGAGGTCGGGACACCCCATGATACTGTCCGCCGACACCAATCTGTTCCTCTACGCCGCCAACCCACATTCGCCAAACCATACCGCGGCGAGGCGTTTCTTCGCGGAGTATGCGAGCGGATCTGATCGGTTTCTCTTGTGCGGGTTGGTGCTCGTTGAGATTTACATGCAGCTTCGAAATCCGGCGATCTTCAACAAACCGATGTCGGCGGCAGCGGCGCGAACCTTCTGCGAGAAGCTGCGTCGAAATCCTAAGTGGGAATTCGGGGATTACGAACCGGCGGTGGCCGAACCGCTGTGGCGATGGGCGGGCAAAACCCACTCGGCTTTTCGTCAGATCATCGATGCCAGACTCGCCTTCACACTTCGGCATCATGGCGTCACCCACTTCGCCACCGCGAATCAGCGGCACTTTCGGGAATTCGGATTTACAAAAGTTTGGAACCCGCTGTAACGAGACTCGCATCGCATCCGCTCATTTCAAAACTCGGCTGTGAACATTTCTCTCTTTCGCTTCTGACTCTCCTCCCCCACAGGCTCACCGCCTCAAAATCTCGGCAAGCTTACTAAGCTCTTCTTGACTTAGGGCATCGTTGTTGTCGCTATCGAGCCGGTCAAAGATCACGGTCGAAGCCGCCGGGTTGTTCGTGTACTTCGCCTTGACTTCGTCACGCGAGACGCTGCCGTCGCCGTCGGTATCGAGCTGCCGAAAGAGCGTGTCGCCCAAGCCACGCCCCCCCGCGCTTTGCCTTCCCCCGTCCCCTCGACCTAAAAGTCCGCGTAGCGTTCCGCGCAGGCGACTGCGTGGGGTGAGCGGGTTCGGGTCCCCAGGCTTCGATCCCGGGACGATGTACTCGACGTAGCCCAGATGCATTTCTTCGAACGTCTGTGGCCCCCACCGCACCTCCCTGTTCGGATCGGGGTTGGCGGGATTACCGCTACTGTTGTCGTACCACGCGGTGAATTGAAGCGTCTCCCCCGCCTTCACGCTGAAGGGTTCGGCGTAGCGATAGAGCAATTGCCAATTGAAGTCATACCGCGGGACATCGAGCAACGTGCGGGCCTGACCGTTCGAAATGAGCTCGAATCGGGCCGCTTTGCCACGCAAATGCATGTGCGGTAAGAAGGCCAAGACCTGAACGTCGACCGGTATGTTTTTGATGCTACCGACGACAGGATGGTTGTCCGCCCCGGGCGGGATTTCGAACCTGGGATTCGCGATACTCGCGACACGCACCTCATGCTGCGGCGGTTCCTTCGCGAAGACCAGTCCGATCCGCGTGCTGTCTTCGGTCGCCGTGCCGTTGGGGGTGTAATGCATTTGGAACCGCAACTTGGCACCTTGAGGGATCCGCTTGGCGTACCCTTCCGGATAGACCAAGGTGCTGTTGCCCGGGACATAGATGCCCCAGTACCCGCCCCGTTCGTCAGCGGCGTCGTCGCGTGGGCCATCATCATCGGATCCCTGAACGAAGACCAAGACGTGATGGACGACACCCGGATTGCCGGGCCGCACTTCGATCGCTTGCACCCAGCGGTCTTGATCCAAGTGAGTATCCACCAGCACGTTTTGATAAGGCATCGTGCCGGTAGCTTTGACCTTAACCGGATCGGCGAATTCGAACACCGCATCCGGCTTTCCGATCAACCAACCCTCGGCGAACGTTTTGGGCGCGGGGGAATGATCGGGATCCCCGGCGGGCATCCCGTTGTCGAGCCATGCGAAGAGTAGGCTTCTCTCGGCCTCCGCAAGGGAACGGTCGTTGATCCAGGGCGACTCGGATTGGCCCTTTTGCGAAGCGGCGAACCAAGGGGGCATGCTTCCCTGTTTCACGACCTCGCGAATCATCGGTGCGTGCGCGACGGCGTCGTCGTAACTATCGAGCTCGAACGAGCCCACGCCACCCTCACGATGGCACTCGACACAATGCCGTTGCAGAAGCCTCGAAATCTGATCGTGATAAGTCACTTCCGATGGGTTCACCGACGCCGGCTGGTGATCGAGCACGCAGCCCGGCGCCGCGGTGGCCGACACGAGGATCGGTCGCTGGTCGAGCGCCGCTTCGAGCGCGTCACGAAGGTAATTGTGACGCGGCGCGTCGACGGAATAACCGAAGCCGTACTGGTCATCGATCGCGCCGTGATAAATGACCGTGTGGGATCGATCGAGCACGAAAACATCCGTGGTGCTGGTCGCCCCGAGGTGGGCGGCCAACGCCGAATCCTTATCCGAGGCGTATTCGACGCCCGTCGCGAATCGCGCCGAAGCCGTCTTCATCTCGGCGGCTTCATCAGTCGCGACGCAATTGACCAAGACGAACCTGACCCCGCGGGGGGCAAACTCCTGATTCAGCGCCACCAACGTCGGCAAGTACTTTTTGCTGAGCGGGCAACTCGTGCTCGTGAAGGCGACGACCGTCAGATGGTCCTTTGACCCTTGGTGCAGTCGCCTCGTATCACCGCTGAGGTCCGTGAACTCGAAGTCCGGAACGAAACGCCCGATGCCATGTTCACCAGGGACCAAACGTGTCGGCCCACGTCGAACCGACGGGTCCGAAGATCGCGAGATATCGATCCGGGCCGCCACGATTGACAACGCGATCGACCAAATGATGAATGACCGAGCCATCGGATGTTTTGGACCCTCAAAAGGCGAACTTTCAAAACGAAATACTTTGCGGGGAAAAAGAGAAGGGGACCATATCCTAAACGATTTCGGATTTCCGATTTTAAATTTTCCCAGCATCCCTAGCACCACCCGCGATGGAACCGCCCCGCTTTAGCGATTCGCCGGGGACGCGGAACGATTTTTTTGACGTCAACGTGAAACACCACCGCTTCGATCGAATTCACTTCGCGACGATCCCTTCGTTGCCAAATACCATCGCGCGGGGGGCTGCCGCGACATGCCGAGGCCAACGGGGAAGTCTGTCATCGTTCGGATCCCCGCCCTTCATGAACGCGATCCAGTAGCCGATCATCGCGTCACTGATCTTGCGACCTTGCGGAGATTCTTCGACCGCCTGGGAATCGTCTTCGCGTCCTCCGCCGGCCGCGGCGAAGCCTCCCCCTCGGCGCGACCGGACGGCTTTGGCAGCGACCCGGTCGTCTCGGAATCCGAAACTCGCCGCGACGGACTGGCCGATCGTCCCGAACGCATAGGCGACCGTTTCGCCATGGCTCGCGGCAAATCGGTTGTCCCTCGATTGGGGAGGGACATAAGTGAGCTGGAACATCCAGACGGGTTGTCCCGAGTTCGACATCTGATCGGCGAGCTGTCGTTGGAACCCGAAAGCGCCTCCGGTCGCCAACTCGTCGCCGAATTGACGTGCCCCCGACTCGCCATTGGCCGATCCGATCAAAACGGGGACCTTGGACTGTTTTCCTTGTGCGAACAGCTCCGCCGGGACGGCCTTGACCAATCGGCCATCGATGATCGGTTTGACCGGAAGGTCCAGCTCGCGAATCGCCCCGACCCCAACCGCTAAATCACCCGCGGCGGCCCGTCTCAAGTCGCCAACGCTCGCGTCGACACCTAGCCCGACCCGCCGTGCCAAGCGGACCCCTGCCGCTTCGGCTTCCGCAAGCGTCTGGATATTTTTGATCCCACCGCTGCTGTGGATGATCGCCTTGTGGAACAGCCCCTCCGCCTGATCGACCCCCATCAGGAACAAACAGCTCGTGCCTCCGGCCGATGAGCCCGAGATGGTGACGTTCTCCGGGTCGCCACCGAACGCCGCGATGTTGTCTCGCGTCCAGCGGAGCGCGGCGATCATGTCGAGTAGGCAGTAATTCGCCAGGGGCTCATTCGGGCCCGTCTCAGCGGTCAACGCGGGATGCGCAAAAAGCCCCAACGGCCCCAGCCGGTAATTGATCGTGATCACCACGACGCCACGTCGAGCCAATTGCGTCCCGTCGTAACGGGGTTGCGCGCCGGAGCCTTGGATAAACGCGCCGCCATGGATCCAAAAGAGGACCGGGAGCTTCGAGTCGCGCGTCGCGTCGGCGGGTGCCCAGACGTTTAGAAAGAGGCAATCCTCGCTCTGCTCACCGCGCGGGGTGAAGGTTTCGCCCTGCAAGGCGGGGCTGCCGAATCGTGTCGCATCGCGAATGCCGGCCCACGGGATGGGTGGGTGAGGCGCTTGCCAGCGCCGCGCACCGATCGCGGGTGCCGCATACGGAACACCACGAAAGACGCTCACCCCTTGCCCCGATTCGCCTCGGCCCAATTCACCGACCAATTCCCCCGCAGCGACGCGGACGGACTTCGTCATCGCACCCAGCGAGCGACGTGATTCCGGCTTGATCGTCCGCCCGGCTTCTGCACCCTGCGGCTGGGCCTTGTCACGCTGCAATTCGCTGTTGTCACCCTGCGGTGCGGTGGTGTCACTCGGCGGATCTTCTTGATCGCGCGGCATTCCGCCCGCCGGGTTGCCGCCGCCGGCGCCAGGGCGATTCGCACCTCGGGAGAATTGGCCCCGGATCTCTTTCATCCCCTCATACTCGGATTCGTCGAGCGTCCGGTCGCCGTTTTTGTCCAAACGATCGAAAAGCCGGTCGATGATTTCGGGCCTGCTTGCCAAGGCAGAGCTCATGCCCGTTCGTTTTTTGAAAGCTTCACGGGTGATCTTTCCCGACTCGTCCGCTAACGATTTAAAATCACCCCCGCCGATCCCCCTGTCACGCCCCATCGACGCGTCACGCCCCATCGACGCGCCACGCCCTTCCCCGGAACGGTCACCCGCACCGCGTCGACCTAGCCCTTCGCGAATGGAACGTTTTTCGGCGGGTTCCGTTTCGGACGTCGCCGGGGCGGAGGGGTCGTTTGCCGCGATGCGGTCGTTAGGCGACTGGGCCGCGGCGGCGGGCGAAGCGTCGGTCTTGGCATCGGTACGGGCGAATTGACGAGAAAAAAAATCGATCATCGTTCGACGTGCGATCAGCTCTTCCTCGGCCTCTTGCGGGGTCTTCTCGCCGCGCAAGTCTCGGGCGGCACTGACGGTGCGGGCCCAATAGAAGCCGTGGGGGCTCTTATCGGCCGTGTAGACCTCGACCTGCTTACCGCCGCGCTTCATCCGCTCGATCATCGGCTCGATCAACACGTGTGGCGCCTGGTCATCACCGCGACTGGTGATGAATAGCGTCGGGACGACGATCTTGTCCGCATTCGCCTCGATCGAGTGCCCTTTGATGAACGCGAGGAGCTCCTGATCCGAAAGTTTTCGCCCCCGCATCATTCCGTTCACGATCCGGCGGCCATTCTGAACCAATGCCTCGCGGGCTTCGGCCGGCACTTCGGAGAGCGGCGGCCGTGACGGATCCCCGGTCATGTAGACCACGGGATCGGTCATCCAGGGCGAACCGGCCGCGACACAGAGCACCTCGCGTCCCATTTTCTCGGCCGCTACGAGCGCTAAGTGCCCGCCATGGCTTCCCCCGACGACTCCCACACGATTCGGATCGACTTTGGGCAAACCTTTGGCGAATCGGATGCCCGCCACGACATCATCTTGTTCCATCCCGAACAGCGCGCCATTCCCCGCGCGATAGCTGATCGCGACGATCGCCCACGGCTGCTGGTTGAAGGCCGTGATGGTCGGCGACAACCCGTTCGGGGCTGCCATCGTGCGAATGTACCCCAGGTCGCGATTCCCTTGCCCGCCGTGAATCGTGACCAACACCGGAAACGGCCCGTCGCCTTGCGGCATCGAGAGGACGCAGGGGATCATCTGCCCATCGCTGGAACGATACTGCGTCTCGGTGACCAACCGGTCTCCGATCGTCTCGGTCTTGCCCGACGGTGTCATCGCCCCGGGCCTGCTCTGCATCTGCCGCATCTTTTCACGGACCGCGCGGCGCTCCTGATCATCGATCTTGCCATCGCCATTCGCGTCAAACCTTTGGATCAACGACTTGTCCGTGGTACCGCCTGGTGCGGCGCGCTGCTGGCCCCACGCGTGTGGCGGACAGGTCGAAAGGCTCAGGCAAATCAAGCCGATATGGGCCGCACGTTTCACGATGATTCCTCCGGTGTTTGAGATGCTGGTGTCGGTTGGGTCTGAGAGAACCGCAACCGCTGTAAAAATGCGCGGAAGAGCTCCGCGCGTCGCCGCAACCGTGTGACGCCGTCAAGCACCTCGGCGTCTTTTCGGAGATGGGATCGCATGTCGTACATCGAATCGTCAAGCGTCGTGACTTGGTCCAAGACGAAACTCGTGGTAGCCACCGCCCGCCCGTCGCTGCCCCGCTGCAGCGTCACGCGACGGACCAAGAGCGAGTCGGTTTCGATCTCGATCTCGGCGTTCACAAACTTCGCACCGCTGCCAACCCGTGGTCGGGCCGAGATGATGCTGATCCCTCGGTCGCTACCGACGGATCGCAATTCGCAATCTCGAAGCAGCGATTCCAGCAGCGTCGGCAGGTCGAGCGTCCGCATATCACAAAGCTCTTGCAACGACGCGGGGATTTCGTCCGCTTCGAAGATCGCGACCGAGTCGGCCGTGACGCTGAACCAGACAGCCCCTCGAAGGTCTCGCCCCCAGACGAGGCTTTGCCCATCCGATTCGAACGTTTGCGTGAAACTTTCGCCACGCACCCAAAGCTCGGAATCGAATCGTGCCTGCCTTCTGGAAAAGGGGCCACGACGAAACGTAGGCCCTAACTCGATCTTGACGCGATAACAACGATCGACCGTGTCCCGAAATTCGGCGAGCGTTCGCTGAACAAGCTTGGCGGGGTTGGCGCCGACCGTGGGAGAGAAGGCCAATGAAAAAAGTAACAAGCCTATCGCGGCGGCCGTGACGGTGCCCCATAACCAAGGCCGAACGACCCGGCCTCGAACCGAACGCGAATCTGGCCCCGCTTCCGGCCCGAATTGCCGGTCATTGCCTAAGATCGAATGTGCATCGCTCGCAAAAGCGCCCGACCTCACAAGGGCTTGGTGCAGAAGCGCCCGCTCACAAAGGACTTCGATCGCTTCGGGCTGACTCTCAAGCGTCTGCTGCAGGTTCGCCTCGTCAGCGTCCGGCAAGTCCCCGTCGAGCCACTGGTCGATCTGACGCTTGGCCGATTCGTCGATCATTTCGGCCCCCATTTCGGCAACTCACCTGCAAGCTTGCGATCGATGCACTCGGCCAACGCCTCGCGGATCCGAAAGAGCGTCACGCGGACGGAAGCCGGGGTCGAACGGATCGACGCCGCGATCTGTTCGATCTTCAACCCGTCCTGGTATCGCAGCCGAATCATCGATCGGGATCGTTCGGGAAGCCGCCCCAGGCACTCATCGAGGGCCTCGCGCCGTCGCGAAATCGTCTCCTGATGACGCACCATCGACTCCGCGTAACGCTCTAAAAGCTCATCGCTCAACGGTTGCGAACGCCGACCCTGGCTGCGGTAATGGTCGATGATCCGCGACTTAGCGATCCAGAGCGCCCAGGCCAAGAACGGACGGTCCTCGTCGTACTCATCGAAACGACGCGCGACGGCCAATGCGACCTGCTGCACCAAGTCCTCGCGATCCGGAAAGGAACGCACCGCACCCGCGATGTATGCCCGGATGGCATGCTCCGCCGCCAACCAGTAGCGGGCCATCCGTTCACGTGTTTCCGATTCGCGGTCATTGCTCATGCCCGGTATGCCGCCAAAGGTCATGACATGTTAGCAACAAAAACTCGTATTCAAGCGATTTATTCCACGGGTGACAACGCAACCTCGCCACCCACGGTCGCTACCAAGCAGAGGCGAGTGACCGATGTTCGGAAATGGGTTGACCTTCGCTGACCACCCGATCGGGCCAGTCCCCTTCCAGGACGGATCGCGTTATCGTTGAACGACTCGATCGTGTTGTTTGTCGGTGACGGTTGAACGCTAGGGGGACGGATGGCGGGGAATGATTGGCAGAGGAACGTTTCGGCACGGGCGTTAAGGCTTGTCGAAAATCTAAAAGCACGCGCGCGATTGCTCCGCGACGTGCGAGCCTTTTTCGATTCGGAAGGATTCACCGAAGTCCAACCCCCCGTCCTGTCGCGGGACCACGTCGTCGATGCCTACATCGACCCGGTC
>JBEIRZ010000375.1:0-4398 GCA_040375695.1 Planctomycetaceae bacterium | reverse complement strand
CTGCAACACTACGCTCCCCTTTCTTCCCGCCACGCTTTCGCTTTTTGAGGCGTTTGGAACCCTTCCGCCCGCCAACTTCCGATCCCGAACCTTCCCTGCCATCCTCACCCCCTTCCAGGACCAACCCCGATCCCTGGGCGGAAGCTGGTTCGGACGTTTCCCCCGCGGCGGGACGACGCGACGATTTGTCGGATGGCATCTGCGATCTTCAAGTGTGGCGAACTAAGTTGACTTTGACACCGGCACAAACTTTACCGATCGAGGCGATTGAGACCTACCCCCCCCGCCATGATCGGGAGCCGCACCGCCTGTCGATCGAGACCTCGTCGGCGACGAGACGACCGCACCGAGCTTTTCGCCCCGAGCTTTCGGCCCGAATGACGATCTGCAGCGGATCAGCCCTAAATAGGGTAATCTGAACCCGTCACTTTGCCCCCTCCAACCCGAGTCGAATCGATGAAACGGCCGTTTTTTGCCCGAGCGTTGTCGGTGGGTATCTTGTCGATGGTCGTACCCTTCACCGGTTGTCACCCGGCGGCGGAGCCAACGACGTCCCAAAACCGTGATGCCGAGCAAGCGCGACCCGCCGCCGCACCGTCACCACCGGCCACGTCGGATCCTGTTGGAACACCCCCGGCGATCGCCCCTAATGCCCCAATCCCCGCCGCGGCCCCATCCCCCGAAACGACCCCGTCGAACCAAGGGACTCCTGACGCGTCTGCGGCGGTACAGCCTCGTGCCGCTGACAATCGCCCCACCGACGCCGCGCTGCCATCCGCAACCGCGCTGCCAACCACAACCTCGGGGGCCCCCGCGCCAGCGGCGCCGCCTGCCACACCCCCCGCGGCCGGATCGCCCGCCGAGTCGCTGACGGATGCCGAATCGCCGAAGGACGCCCGGCCGGCGAAATCGCCCGATCAGGTGCTCGAAGAGCTCGGTTATGTCAGCCCCTCGAAGGTCGTCCAAAAGACGCTCGCCGATCCCCCCGGCACGACGCGTCTGGGCCGCGAATCGTCGCTTTGGGTCGATGTCGATCAGAAACGGGTGATCATCGACGGTTACGTCGCGCAGCGCGAGGCGTACCTCGAGATGTTCGCCTGCCCGGCCGAGACGAAGGAACACGAATCGATCGTCGGCGCGATCGCGAAATCGCACGAGGTCCACGCGGCGCTCCTGGCGGTCGGCGCCGAAGCGGGTAAGACCGTCCAATTCCAACCGACCTATCTCGCCGCCACCGGCCCCCGCGTTCGCGTCTGGGTCATGTGGCGCGATGCCGACGGAAAAGTCCTCACCGCAGATGCCAGGAGCTGGGTGCGTCGCACCGGCACCCAAGACCAGCTCGACAAGGATTGGGTCTTCGCCGGCAGCACCTGGTGGAAAGACCCCGAAGACGGAAAAGAGTACTACCAAGCCGACAGCGGCGAACTGATCTGCGTCTCGAATTTCGGCACCGCCATGATGGACCTGCCCATCGAAAGCAGCGACTCGACCGGGATGCTGCAATTCGAAGCGTTCAAGGAGCGGATCCCGCCCCAAGGGACCCCGGTCCGTCTCGTCCTCGTCCCGCTCGCCCCCGACGCCCCCAATGACGACCCTCGGGCCACGACCCCGCCCGATCCGGCGCTAATGCCGCTGCAGGAATCGGCCGCGCCCCTAAAAACCGAAGGCGCCGCCAAACCTGAAGTCCCTGCCACACCCGCCGATCCCGCGGAAGAAAAACCGAATTAGCGTCACCGTCCCGCGATAAGCTGTAGCCGAGCCAACCTGTAGCCGAGGCTACAATGGCACGCCAGGGTGATCGTCAAATGTAGCATCGGCTACATTTCATGACCGATTGTAGCCTATGCTACATTCGATCCCGGTCTGCTTCGGGCGGCACGTGTCAAACCGAGCACGTGTCAAACAGAGGCTGGGCCGAACCGGAGCCGGCTGGCGCATTGCCACAGCATCCGCGGCAGGTGAAACGGCCCCTTCCACAGCGTCCCCTTCGCCATCGACGACGGCGTCCCGTCGCGGCGCAAATAGCCATACCACTCGCCATGCACCGGGTCGGCGAAGTGGCGAAAGCTCCAGTCATGCACCTCGTCGTGCATCCGGGCGAACCTCGCGTCCCCCGTCGCCTCCCACGCCATCAGCGTCGCCAAGATCGCTTCGCAATGTGGCCACCAGAACTTCATCTCGTGCCAATATTCCTGGACCGGTTTGCCATACAGGTCGGTGAAATAGAGCAACCCGCCGAACTGCTCGTCCCACCCCCGACGCCACATCCAATCGATGATCTTGACCCCGAGGTCGACCAGCAGCCGATCGCGACGTAGCTCTCCCTCGTGCAGGATGAACCAACCGCATTCCAACGCGTGCCCGGGGTTCAACGTCCGCCCTTCGTGATGGTCGATCACCGAACCGTCAGGTGCGACACATTCCAGCACCGCTTCCAATTCGTCATTGACAAAGTCCCGTTGGATTTCTTTGATCGCGTCGTCGATCCACGCGGAACAGCTCTTCCCCCCGACGATCGGATTTCCCAGCAGCCGTCTCAATTCCTGGGCCGTCGCGATCGTGATGAAGAGCGGTCCGATCCCTTTCATCGGTCGCGTCGTTTCGTATTTGGGCGGCATCCATCCGGGTTCGAAGCTGTGCCGCAAGAACGTCTCGAAGTAGCGGATCGCGTCCTCGGCGGCCCGATCGTCCCCCGTCACCGCGGCATAGGCCGCGTTGCCGATCGCCGCGAAGCTTTCGCTGTAAACATACCGTCGGTTCCGCAGCGGTTTCCCGTCCCGCGTCACGGTGAACCAAAGCTTGCCGCCGGGGCCCTCGCCGTGGCGTCTGAGGAATTCGATGCAGCCCTTCGACGCCGCGACCAATTCCTCTTCCCGGGGCGACCCGATCCCCAGCGGCTCGGTCGTCTTCCAGTGCCTGACGTCCTTCGCCAGCACCGCGAACATCCACGCCGCACGCCCTTGGAACCAGATCGATTTGTCGTCATCGATCACCGTCCCGTCCCGATCGAGGCACGTCAGCACGCCGCCATGATCGCGGTCGATCCCATGCCGTAACCAAAACGGGATCACGTCGCGCATCAACGCGTCGCGGTAAAATTCGGACAACTCCGCCCGCCCGGCGACGCTCATCAGCCGCGGCGATTCCGCCCGTCGATTCATCGTCCCTTCGCCTTCGCGTCGAGCTCTTCCAAACGCAAGCGGACGGAGACGACATACGGGGCTTCGCCCGTTTGCCAATGCCCGTAAGTCGTCGTGACGAATGTGCCGTCGGGCAACCGTTCGACACCCGGGTAAGCACAATCGGACCCTTTCGTGTTGTCCATCAGCCGGACGTGGTATTGCCCCGCACGCCCGCCCTTCAGGTCGTCGTACGTCCCGACCCAAGCGACCCAATCACCAGCGAACGGGGCTGTCTTGCCACGCGGCGGGACGCTGCGGAACGAAATGAAGAGCCTTCCGTCGGGTGCGTACTTCCCGGTGTGACGATCGCCGTTGAGCGAATCGGGGAGCTCCCTGGGCGATGTCCAGCTCTTCCCCTGGTCGCTGCTGAAGATGATGTGTGAATTTTTCGTGCGCGAATTTTCGCGGAGCAGCACGGCGAGCTCTTTCCCGTCGGGCGAACGGATCAGCCCCGGTTCGCAAAGGTGCACCTCGGTGTCCTGTTGGACGACCTCGGGTGTCCCCCACGTCAGCCCGCCATCGGTCGACAACGTTTTGAACAAGGTGAATTCGATCGGCCGTTTCTGTTTGGCACCTTCGCTGAAAAACCTCCCGTCGTCATGGAACATCGCCAGGTAATGGCCGGGTTGATCGAGCGGTTCGGCAAACCCCATCACCACGATCCCGCCCCACCGGCCGACCGGTTTCAGGTCGCTCCAGGTCGCCCCGTCATCTTCGCTGACCGCAAGCCGCGCGGGGTAAAGTCCGCTCCAAATGATCAGCCGCTTTTTGCCTGCCGCGTCGATCACCCGATGGATCGTCGGGACTTCGAGGCTCGTCTTCCAGTTCTCTGGCGTCGGCAACCGATCGCTCCAGGTCATGCCACCATCCAAGCTCTTTTTGTAAACGATCCCGCCCCGGCCATGCCCTTTGGGATAGACGCACAGGATCGTCTTGCCGTCTTCCATCAGCACCGTTGTCGGGTGCCCCAAATATTGCCCCGGCTCACGATCGACGACGACTTGCCGAGTCGTTTCCGATGCTAGGTCGATCGTCACCAAGCCCTGAGGCGATTCCGCAAAGGGTCGCGAGCCACTCAAGCCAAGCGTCGAGGCCAGCAGGAAGAGCGTTCTTGTCGCGATCGTGATCGTTCGGTGCATCATGACGAGGTCCGGTGACGGGAGGGGGAACGATTGGCGGGGTTGGGAAGCCATGGGTTTGGCTGGGACGGGTTGGG
>JBEIRZ010000394.1:0-4145 GCA_040375695.1 Planctomycetaceae bacterium | reverse complement strand
GTCAAGTCACTGTAGGGGTGTTTGTTATGGGCCTGCGGACATCGTGATTCCGAGGGTCACTGGTGTAGCGGGCATCGAATTGGAAATGCACCAATACGGCGATCGAGCCAATGTTGCGGTCAATCAAGCGACAATCGGTTTGCCTGGACGGGATTACCTCGATTTGTTGCGATTCGGCTGGCGACCGCCATTGCATGATGTCCGATTGGGGTACGGCTATTCTTTGGATCCTTTTGGTAGGGCCGGCGTTGGTTTAGGGCGTGGAGGCCATTTGTTGATGGCCAACAGCGGTCTTCCTTCGATGGCTGGTAACGCCAATGAGGCGATCGAAAACCCTTACGAGTTCGACCCATCGGGAAGGTTGGCTGGAGATCGACTCTTTACTTTTGAGGAGTTGGAACCACTCCTTCGATCGAACTCTTTCGATGTTGAGTTGCTGCCGAATCGATTGCAGGGTCGGTTGCAGTCGGTCATGAGTGCTGATCCCAGTTTCGCCCGTTGGCTAACGACGCTGAGTAAGTCAGATGATTCGCTCGCGCTTCCGATTGATAACACTCTTAATCAGCCATCGTTCCTCAAGGCGATGCGTTTGATCAATGCCGGCTTGGGATTACCCGTGGGTGTTCAGCAGGCGGAGCAATTAATCGCTCCGGAGTTTCGGTTAGGACAAAAACTGGATGTGAATCGTCCGTTTGGCAACGGCGTTGATGACAATGGCAATCAGGTGATCGACGAACCGATTGAGGTTGTCTCTGAAAATCAAGCTTTTGCGGCGACCAATGGTGCGGGGCAAAATCTTCCCCCTGAGTATGTAGGAGTTCCTACGGAATACCGTGTCGGAAGTAGGCTTGATCTTCAGAATACGGCCTCTGATGCGCTCGGCTTTCCCAGAGTCGATGGCCGCCAAGTACTAGCCCGTCACCTTTTTATTCTGATGATGGCGCTGACATGTGATGTCTCCGCCGACCCTGCAACCGGTGCGTTGGTCATACGGACCCCCCAAGTCCCGGGGCTTGACCCGTCGGTTCAGATTCCCGCCACACAGCAGCAGGAGTATTACACCCGTCGTATCGCGCAGTGGGCTGTTAATGTTATCGATTATCGTGACCCGGACGCGGTCATGACCCGATTCGTCTTTGATGATAATCCGTTTGACGGTTGGAATCTTCCTGCGGAACCGGCACCTGCCAAGAATGTTGCTTGGGGTGTGGAGCAGCCCGAGTTGGTGTTTTCTGAATCGCTCGCATTTCATGACGCTCGGGTCCGTGATACCGATCGCGACAGCGGTGTAGGTACGGATAAGCAAGACGTGAACAACCCGGATACGAGTACCGACCAGGTTCGTATGCCCCAGGGTTCGTTGTTCCTTGAGCTTTATTGTCCTCGTGCCACGGTCGAGTCAGCATCATCCAGCAATGACCAACGATCTAAGCAGGCTTTCCCAAGAGAACTGTATAAGTTCCCCGGTAATGCCAATTCAGGGGATCCTGCGACCCTGGCGCTTGACCTTTCGGTGACAGCGCCTCCTGCTGCGAATGCCGGGGCGGTTGGTGCGCCCGTTTGGCGAGTTGCAATCAGTAGGCCTCATCCGGATCCGAATCTTCTTGCCGGGTCGGCCGATGCGGGCTCGCCACCGCTAAGCAATCCCACGCAGGACCCTTGGAGCCTGCGAAGTCAAAATCCTGACACCGCGTCATTTGATCCTGATCGTCCGGATCTGCTCCTTGACCCTCCACAGCCTGTCGACTTGGATCGTTTTGTTTGGTTTGTTGATTTCCGAGATCCTCAGGGAATCAAGTCATTGACGGACAATATTGCTGACATGACCGGCAGGCATGCTGACGTTTTTTTCGCTCCGTCGACTTTTGATTCCAACTCGGATGCTCGCATTGCTCCTGGGCAATTTTTGGTTTTGGCACCGAGGGAAGAAACCGCCTTAGGCTCTGTCGCGTTTGCGCCCGGATCACAACCGACATCGCCTTCGGAGCAGCATTTCGAAATTGATGCGACCGACGGTTTTGTCCATACGGACACGAACCACAATCACCTGACGCCAGCCATGGGATTTTCGAATCCTAGCCCGTTCGCCCCCTCGAAGCCGATGGTGATCGGAACCTTCCCGCCTCCGGGTGGATGGGGTAACGCGATCGACAACGGTGTGGTCGGGTTGAATGTCTCGGAACCAATGCCAGCGCGAGGCAATTATTATCCGTTGCCGACGGAACGCTATAACGGCAACGACGCCGATTACCCACTTGAAGATGCTTATGTTGATCTTTCGACCGGAAATAAGACCGCACCGGACCGATCACTGGATGTGAGTCGAGGTCGCATCCCTCCGGGTGCCACTAACCCGGAAGAGCCGTATCTGGGGACGATTCCCAGTTATTGCACGGCCTTTTTGCAAAGGTTGGCTGATCCGACAAAACCTTATCATGAGGTGCTCAACCCGTATCGCACCGTTGATGCCATCCCGATCGACCTGAGCGTATTTAGTGGCGAGGAACGGGAGCAGCAGGTTACGGGACGTGATGGCGAATATTTTCGCCGAAGTCGACAGAGGAACGGCAAGGTCGATGATCAACGTCGAGACGCGCTATTTTCTTACGAGACGACAGTTCCAGAAGACGAGCGTCTCAATCCTTTGGGCGCGACCTACTTTGAATTCAATGGTCAGCCGCACCTTTATTCATCTCTGAGCTTTCTGAATACCGTTTATCCCGCTGCGGGAGGTGGCACTCCGGTCAATCCGGCTCCGACCAATCCTAACGATGCATGGTTCTCTCCGAGTTTGGGAATGCTCGGTGCGAATGCTCAGAATTTGACCAATTTTGATCGTAACCTGCCTCAAGTTCCGTATGCGCAGCATCCGTGGCTGAATCGTCCGTTTGCGACGCATTTAGAACTTGCAATGGTGCCCGCTTGTTCGCAAGGGCGTTTGTTTGAGGAGTTTTCTTTGCCCGATCCGAGCAACGACCCGAATGTATTTGCGGGTCCTAATCCGGCTGCGGGTGATGCCCAAACGATCCAAAGGTTTTATGGGCCATTCCGTCACCTGCTTAACTTCTTTTACGGCGATTCGAAGAATTCGACGAATGATCCCTTTTTACGTGCGGACCATTCAAGAGTTTTTGATTTCGTGCATACCCTGCCGAGGTTCAAAGGTGAGGTTGAGATGATCGCACCAAGTCGGTTGGGAGGGATTACCGACGCGGCCAGCAGGTCGTGGATGCTGGAGTTGTATCATCCGCCATTCAATTTCCATTACGACGGTCTTCGCCATGGCCGGATTAACCTCAATACCCTCGGGGGCTTTCCGGTTTGGCAAGGGTTGATGCAGGGGCATATGAACGACGACGAGTTTTCGAATTCCGCATCGCTTTCGCAACTCGGATTCTTGTCATTTTTGCGCAGCCGTCGTGGCTTTGATGTTAGCCCTAACGCCCCGCCCCAACCCTTCGGTTCAGGTGGTACCGTCAATTACGACCCGTCGCGATTTGACCCAAGGTTCCCGACCGAATTTGCCGGTGTTTTCCGGGGTCACGCCGAGGCCGGTTTGGCTATCCGAACGAGCGGTAGCGGGCCAAATAGCGAATTGCTCCGGCGGCGAGGGGTCGATGCGTCTTATTTCAGGCACCGGGATATCCTCAGCACCAATGATCCACCTTCCGAAAAACCGCTATTCGTTCGTGATAATGCGCAGCAGCCGCCTCCAGTAGCAGGCGCGGGCGACCATTCGCGTGATCGACAGAGAGACGCTTTTATCCGTCATCAGACGTTGATGCGGATGCCTAATCTCGCGTCTGACAATTCACAGACGTTTGTCGTGTGGATGACGATCGGTTTTTTTGAGGTGGACGAGACTTGGAACAATCTCGCTCCTGGCGGGGTTTGGCGATCGATGGGACGTGAATACAACGAAGATATTGGCCAAAATCAGCGTTATCAGGCGATGTTTATTATCGATCGTTCTCGGCCGGTGGGTTTCCTCCCCGGTCAGAACCTTAATGCCCGTGACGTCGTCGTCTTTGAGAAGTACTTTCAATGAGTAAAGTCAATTTTAATCGGGCAAACATTGTTGAGGCCTATGGTGATTCATCGGATAGGGACGACGTTTGCGCATTGGTCGTATCCCCGGGTTTTGG
>JBEIRZ010000074.1:0-16959 GCA_040375695.1 Planctomycetaceae bacterium | reverse complement strand
TCGGGGCGTCGTATTGGCCGCGGGCCATCACATGGGCCTGACGCGGTGTCGGCAATTCGCCGAAGATCAGCGTCCCTGGGATCGAATCGTTGAGCCCTTGCCGCTCGACCATCGCCCGCGACCAATCGGCTCGCAGCCGAGCGATTTCGGGGGGCACTTCCCGCGCGATGCGGGCGACGAAAGCGGTTCGGATCTGCTTGACCATCCCCTCGTCCCATCCCGGTTCGGCAGGGGGCTGGGGCTCGGCCGCTTTTTCCCCTTCGGCTTGCTTCTCGCCCTCAGGTTTCTTATCCCCCTCCGCTTTCGTTTCGGCCGCGGGTTTCGTTTCGGCTGCGGGTTTCTCGGGCGGGGCCTTCAAGGCGGCGGCGAGTTGGGCGGGGATCACCGGAATGTCTTTCCCCTTGGCATACTTGGCCCATGCCGACCACGACGCGCGTGGGTCGTTATCGGCGATGGCGGAGCCGCGAACGGCGAGCGCATCCCACATCGCCACACCGCCGAATTCGGCGAAGACAAACGAATCGACGGTGACACCCGGGGCCAGGTTCAGCTTATCGGCGGGGACGACGACCTTTGACCAACGGCCGCTTTCTGGGAGTTCGCCCAAGCGGACGTTATCCGGTTTGTCGACATCCCAGCGGTTCAGTTTGGCGACGTCACCTAAGCCGAATCGGCGTTTACCTGCCGAGGTGTTCAATTCGACCATCACCGCTTGGGGCGGGTTGAGCGAATCGATGTGCAGGAAGAATTCGAGCGTCGGGTCTTTGGGGATGACGCGAGGGATGAGCCCACCGGAAATCGTCTGTTCGTGGAAATCGCCGTACGACATCCGCAGCGCGCGGCTTCCTAATGGAATTTCGACCTGTTCGGAGAGGACCCACTGTTCGGCGTTGCGGGAAGTGTTGTTTTGCGTCGCCCCCAAAGGGAGGTCGTCGTCCAACCAGACGTCCCACACGGGGTTGCCGGGTGCCGCGGGGGCATCCTTGATTTCGCCCGCGGGTGTCCAGGCATTCGGGTCGCCGCCGAAGCGCTGGGACGCTTCGGCAAGCCGCTTGTCGGTCGCTTCGATGACCTGCTGGAGCGACGCCAATCGCTCGGCTTGCTTAGGCGTTGGCAGCTTCAAAAAGGGCTGGGTATCCTCGCGATTGCCGTCCATCCCGGGATCGGCGTTGCTGTAGAAAAAGGAATAGAACGAGTAGAAGTCACGCGTCGTGATCGGGTCGTACTTGTGGTCGTGACAGACGGCACAACCACCGGTCAGCCCGAGCCATGCCTGCATGGTGGTGCTCGCACGGTCGACGGCGTAGCGGAAAAGGAACTCTTCGTTGATCGCCCCCCCTTCGCTCGTGGTGACGTTGCAGCGGTTGAAACCGGTCGCCACGAGTTGGGCCTGGGTCGGCTCGGGGAGGAGGTCACCGGCGAGTTGTTCGATGGTGAAGTCGCGGAACGAGCGGTTTTGGTTGAAGGCATCGACGACCCAATCGCGATAGGGCCAGATCTGTCGGACGTTATCCAGGTGCAGCCCGTGGGTGTCGCCATAGCGTGCGACGTCGAGCCAAGGCCGCGCCATCTCTTCGCCGTAATGGGGCGATTCGAGGAAACGATCGACCATCTTTTCGTAGGCATCGGCCGAATTGTCGCTGAGAAATTCGTCGATCTGGTCGAGCGTCGGCGGGAGCCCGGTGAGGGTAAACGCGACGCGTCGGATCAGCGTCTCGCGATCGGCCTGCGGTTGGGGTTTCAGTCCCGCGCGGAGCATCTGGTCGAGGACGAAGCGATCGATCGGCGTTTTCCAAGCGACGGCGCCGACGACGGCCGGGTCTTCGCCGGCGGGTACCGAGGGCGGTTCCTGCTTGGCGATCGGTTCGAAGGCCCAGTGACCTTGATACTTTGCCCCCTGCCGGATCCACAGGGCGATCAGTTCCTTTTCTTCGTCCTTGAGTTGACGCGTCTCTTCGGGCGGCGGCATCACCGTCTCCGGATCGGTCGATGTGATCCTTTGCCAGACGGGGTTCGTCGCCAAATCGGTCGAGGCGAACATCGCGGCGGCCGAATCGCGGTCATCGAGCCTCAGGTCGGCCTGTCGGCTCTGGGCATCTTGCCCGTGGCAACGGAAGCACGCGGCGCTCAGGAGCGGTCGGATGTCGCGATTGAAGACGATTTCACGCGGCGTCGCAGCGGGCCCTTCGGCACGCGTCGGGTTGGTCCCCGGGAGGAGCGTCAGCAGAGCGAGCCCTAAAATCGGGATGCATGTGACGCGCGATCGGGCGTGACGTCGCTGACGAAATAAGGGTCGCTGCTTGGGGGCGAATTCGAACGAGGGGAGGATACGAAGTGGCATCGATCGCTCGTAACCGGGGGCGGGATGGGTGAGGTGAGTCTAGCCAGAGTGAGCCTTGATTATAGCATGCCCGGCCCCTATAGCATGCCCGGGCCCCATAGCATGCCCGGCCCCCATAGCATGCCCGGGCCTGTTTGGCGATTTCGCCCGCCCTACCCTTCCCATGGGCTAAATTCGGCGTGGACCGGCAAATAGGGGCTGACCCGCTTGGCATGTTCGATGCTGAGGTTGTGCAGCCTTAAGAAATCGGTGACGCCCCCGCGGAGCAGAGATTCGGAGGTGCTGCGACGGTCGATGATCAAGTTGCTGGTTTGGAACCGCCCTTCGACATCCGTGGCCCGGTCTCGATTGGCGACCCAAAAGCGTTTCTCGCCGACCGTCCCGGAGAGGTACGCGTGATCTGCTTGAAACAGCCCTGCCAGGATCACGTCGTCTTCCCCGCGGCCATCATTCGCAACGGCGTTGATCAGGTTGGGGAGCTCTTCGACCTCACCGCGAGCGCGGGCCAAGTCGACCTGGACGTTGACCAGCGAAAATGTCCACGCCCGCCGCGGGTCGGCCTGCGCCGCGCGGAACCAAGCGACGAGCGGGCGATGCGTCAACCGGCGATCGGGATCGGCGACCTGATAGAGTTGCGTCCTGTCGGCGTAGGCGCGACGCGAGTCGAACAGAAAGACGACTTGCTCCTCCTGCTGGTCATTCGGCCAACCCGAGATGTCACCCGAACTGAGGTATTCATACTGCCGCCCTTCGCGGTTGATCCTGGCAGCCAGCCGGGGCAAGAAATCGCGTTGACTGACGCGGACCTGTTGCAGGGCGATGATGTCGAAATTCTTGATGACCGACGCGAAGATCGGCATCACCGTTTCGTCGGCCAGTTGCTCGGGACCGAATCCGCCCAACGCCCATGAAGCGATCACGAGGTCGCCGGGGCGCTGCCCATCGATCGCCCTGTTCGGGTCAGGCCCATCCGGTCCGAGCGGGCCACCCGGTCGGATCGGGCCGTCGGGTGGGACTGCCAAACGTCCCGGGGTGAACGAGACGAAACGTTCGTCGCTGCCCGCCGCAGGGGGCTTGGGCTCAGACGAAGACGGCAAGAAGTTACCGAGGGGACGCAGCGCGGATCTTCGCAGCGTGTCGATGTCGTAGTTCTGGCTGAGGTGGTACCCTCCTGCCAATAAACTGGCGACCAAGGCACCGCGCCAGGGAATCATTCGGCGGAGGCGAAATGACATGAGGCACCAGACACTCGCGAGGAAAGGTCTGGTCAATCCATGACGACAACGAAAAGCTCCATCCGGTCTTTGGCCCATCGACCGGTCGAAAGCGTGACTTGAGCCTTCCTCGCCGGGTGCCGGCAAGGTCGACGTGATTTTTTCGTTGCCGTTCGGTTCGTAACGATGGCGACTCCTTTGCGGCCGCGCGGCGTCAGCTTCCGAATCTCGCCCGCAGCTTTCGAACGTCGGCCGCCGCCGAAGTGGCGGCGGCGTTATCGGTCACCTCATCGTTGGTTAGCGAAGGGGATCACTTCACGCCGCCGACCGTGAACTGGATGGGCGACCCGGAAGGTTTGATCAGTTCGACGACCATGTCCTGGGCGTCGAACTCGGGGGCCAGCACGACATAGACCGGGTAACGACCGGGTGCGAGTTCGACCCCATCCGAGGCATCGACACGTTTCCCCGAGATCACGACCCGCGGGGGCTCGGTTCCGTTGACGCGGACCGCGAGCGTCCCGGCGACGACGACGTCGATCGTCCCGCGGAGGAGTATCGAGCCGCTGGTCGCGGCCGTGGTAACGATGTCTTTGCCCGGCATCGTCCCATCGACGAGCGAATAGACGCTCTGCCAGGAGGTCTCGGGTAAACCGCCGCTCTTCGCGACGAGATCGGCATCGTCGACTTTCGCCCAATCGACCTCCTTGTCCCCTGCGACATCAAAGCGGTTGATCGTCGGTCGGGTGTTAACGGCGAAGTCACCCGGTTTCCCGAGTACTGACAGGAAGGAGACGAGATCGACGAGTTCGTCGCGGGTAAGCAAGTGATGCAGCCCTTCGGGCATCAGCGACTTCCCTTCGCTCTCCTGTTCGATCTCGTCGATCGGGATCACGACTTCTTTGCCGGTCTCGTTCCTCAAGATCAATCGTTGATCGTCGCGGTCGATTTGGACGCCGCGTGCGACGACCCCATCCGAAGTCAGGACCTGACGTGTCAGGTAAGCCTCTTTGATCGAGCTGCTCGGTGTCAGGATGCTTTCGAGCAGGTATTCGGTCGGGCTGTTGGCCCCGATGCCGCTGAGGTCGGGTCCGACGTTGCCGCCGGCGCCGGAAATCGCGTGGCATTGGATGCAGTTCAATTCGCTGCGGCGATAGATCGCTTGGCCGCGGGAGCTGTCGCCCTCCGCATCGATCTTCCGGACGAGCTCTTGACGTTCCGCCGGGGTTAGCGGTTCGGAGCCGCCTTCGATCCCGGCGGCGTTACGAAGTCGGTTCACGAGATCACCTTCGCGGACATCGGCCGCGAAGAGCCCACGCAGTAACCGCTTCGCGGTGTCGGCATCGGGGCGGGCCGTGGCGAGCGCATCGCTCAGCGGCCCGAGCCCTTTGGGTTGGGCGAGGATCGCTTGCGTGGCCCGGACGAGCAAGTCCCCGTAACGCGGCTCGACCCCCGATTCGATCGCCATGGCGATCGCCTTGGACGCTTGGGGCGGAGACGACTTGGCCGCCGCCGCGGCGAATCGCAATCGCAGCTCGGCCGGCAGCTCATCGCGAACGAATTGCCCACGGGTATCGCCAGCAGACGGGGTGTTGAATCGCATCAGCGCTTCGAGCGATGCATCGACGGCGGCGCCCGGCGTCTTCGGGTCGCGGGCGACGTCTCGCAGCGGGAAAGTCAACTCCTTGATATCCCATTCCCCCGCGAGCTCCGCGATACGCTCGATCAAGGCCGAATCGCCGGCGACGCGGGCCTCGCCGAGCCGCTCGATGGCGGCATCAACGTCGATCGTCGATTGGGACGTCGCGCCCTTCGCCGCGATCACGATCGGTCCGAGTGCCGCGGCTCGGCTGGCGGACGAATACTTTCCGCGAAGGACAGCGTCGGCCAGTCGCCCGAGTTGCGGCCCTTTGGCTTGGCGGGTCGCCGCGGTGACCATCGGGACGATTTGCGAATCGGACACCTCGCCCGCGGCGATTTGCCGAACGAGCCGGTCGTCAGCCTCGGAACCGCTCGGCGCGCGGCGGTCGAGCGTGGTGTTGGTCTCGGTGATGACATAGTTCAGGTAATCATCCAACGGCTTGTCGACCGCGGCGGCGACGATCCGACGCCCCTCGTCGGCGTCGGCATAGAAGCTCGCCGCACGGACCGCTTCCAGCCTTACCCGAGGCGACTGGTCACCCGCCAGCGCGATCAGCCACGGGGTCGCTTGATAGATCCGATCCCGCCAATAGCTCAGCACTCGTGTCCCCGCCGCCCGCGCGCGTGGGTCGCGGCTGTCGAGCACCTGACGCAGCAACTCGGGGCGAACTTTGTCGTGGTGTTGCATCACCCAGAGCGCTTCGAGGCGTCGATGTTCGACGTCGCTCCCTTCACCCACTTGACGCTGCAACCAGGCGTCGATCGCGGCCACGACCTGGTCGGTTTCTCGCTCACGGAGTTCCATGCGGGCCAAGTGACGCACGGTGTCGTCGTATTGTTCGAGAAGGCTAACGATGTGGTCGATCGGCGCCCCTTCGATCACGGGTGGCTTGGCCAGCGGACGATCGCGATAACGGACACGCCAGATCCGGCCATGGCTCTTGTCGCGGTTCGGGTCACGCAGGTTGTGTTGCATGTGACCGATCAGCGGGTTGTACCAATCGACGATGTACAGCGCGCCGTCCGGGCCGAACTTCATATCGATCGGACGATAATTGGTGTCTTTGCTCGACAGCAGCGGTTCGACGGGTGAACCTTTGAAGCCGCTCCCGTCGTCGCTCATTCGGTAATTCAACGTCCCGAGGAAACCGATCGTGTTGTTGATCAGGTAATTCCCCTGCATCGATTCGGGGAAGTGTCGGTTGCCGACGATCACGCACCCCGCGGTCGGCCGCCATTGCTTGACCAGGAATTGCTTCATCTGGCGGTGCTTCTGCGGGTAGATCACGTCGCCGCTAAAGGCCGCCGCGAAGTAGTTGGCCCCGGGCGAAGCGTCCGCGACGAAGTTTTGGCCCCAGCGGTCGAAGCAATGCCCCCAGGGGTTGGCGAAGTTGTACGAGACGAAGACGCTGAATTTTTCGGTCTTCGGCTCGTAACGAAAGACCGCCGCGTCTCGCACCCGCTGCGGCCCAAGCGGCGTCTCGACCTGCGTGTGATGGAACGTCCCCTCTTGAAAATAAAGAGCCCCGTCCGGGCCGAAGGTGAACGCGCTGATCGAATGGTGCGAATCGGCGGTGTCAAAGCCGTGGAGGATCCGCCCGCGACTGTCGGCCACGTCGTCGCCGTCGTTGTCCTTCAAAAACATCAGGTCGGGCTGCTGCGAAACGTAAGCCCCGCCATCACCCAAGGCGATCCCGATCGGCAGATGAAGCTTGTCGGCAAAGATCGTCTGCTTATCCGCACGACCGTCGCCATCGACGTCTTCGTAGATCAAGATCTTGTCATCCGGCGGCGTCCCCGGCAGGTATTGCGGGTAGCTCGGGTTCGTCGTCACCCACAACCGGCCTCGGGCGTCGATGTCCATCGCCACCGGCTTGGTCATCTCGGGGAATTGCTGCTCCGAGACGACGAGTTCGATCTCGAAACCGTCGGTCAGCACGAATTGCTCGCGGCTCTCTTCGGGGGTGAGCAGCTTCACCTTGCCCGCGTAATTCGTGTCGATCGTCGATAGCCCACCCGTCTGCGAATCGTCGATCTTCTCTGGCACTGGCTTCCCTTGGGCGATGTCCCAGATCTGCTGATCGCGGACCGCGACCATCTTGCGGAGCTTGGCGAATTCTTCTGGAAAATTGACAACGCCGTAGGGGTTCTTGCGTCCGCCATAGATGTAATAGCCGTTGACGGCGCGGTGGTCATAAAAGAATTGCAGGTTCTTTTCCGCCACCGCGGCGACAAGCGGCTGCATGTCCGCGGCGACTTCCGCCGGCCGTGGGCCAAAGAGCGACACATCGAGAACCCCACCCAAGACCTCATAGCCGCGGCGGTTCAGATGGATACCGTTGATCGTCAACGGACGCGATGAGGAGGCCATGGCGGCCGACAGCGGGCCGAACAGGTCGACATACCGAACACCCCCCTTCTCTGATTCCTCCCGCATCACCTCCATGTAGAGCTTCAAGTTGGCGTTGGTCGCGGAACCGTCAGGTAATTCGGGACGCTTCAGGTCCTCGTGCGGGATCGGTGAACAGACCACCATCCTCGCTTGAGGGCCGATCTCTCCACGCGTTTGGGTGATGAATTTGGCGAATCGCTCGCGAAACGATTCGAGCCCTGCCGTTCCCGCGAAGGACTCGTTCAGCCCAAACATCGCGATCAAGATCGTCGGCCGGTGGTCGGCCAATCGGTGAGAGTGCTCATCGAAATTCGCGCTTCTCGGTCGAAGGTCGATCTCGTCGGCCGACCAGCCAAGGTTTCTGAAGACAAGACGCTTGTTCGGAAAACGGCTCTGAACCGCAGGTTCGAAAAAATCGTCGTGCTGCATCCGCTCGGCCAAGGTGTTGCCGATGATCACGATCTTGTCGCCTTCGTTGACCGGCAACCAATCGGTCCCTTCGCCTCGCGCACCGCGCACGGTTGCAAAAGTCGCCAGGAGAGCAACCGCTGCGGCAATCCGCCCACACGGTCGGCCCCAAGAAGCGACCCGAAAACGACCCGAAACTGGCAGAAAACGCATCCCAATCACCCCACCGCATCAAACGGACTGGTCACCCAAAAAACCTTCAAAAATCGTAACCGATGCCCCGTCGGTTCGGTAGCTAAACCGATCGATGCTGATCCCTTTGATCAGGGGCAGGCATCTCAATGGGGCTCCGGCTCGGGATTGCGGCTCCGGCTCTGAATTGCGGCTCCGGTGTTTCACTAACCCAACAACGCGAAGCTCGCTCGAAGCTCAGATGAAACTCGCCCCGCAGGCCCGAAGGTGAGAAAAGCCTTAAAACGCAATTATTCGGCCGCTTCGTGACCGTTTTGGCAACCCGTGTCAGGCCGTGGAATGCATCACGGTATCCGAATCCGAAGAATTCGACTTTTTTGTCGCGATCTTGCTATCAAACACGTTGAACCGTCGAACCAACTTATTAATCTGCGAACTTTGTGGGGATTAACGTAGGCGAAGTTGACTTTGATGATTAGCTTTCGCGGCTGGCATGTTAGTGATGCTCGCGTTGTTCTTCTCGATCCGTTCGTTTTTACCGATCTGCTTTTGCTCATCCAGATCTCTTTCAACCGGAGATACCCTTTTGGCTATTCGTAAACTTCCGCCCGTTCGAAACATTTTGGGCATCATTGATGAACGCGAGAACCTGCCTCGTCGCGGCACGCTAGGTGATGCGTGGTACCAGGAAACAGCGGGACTTTTGTGGATTTGGGATGAGGACAACGACCGCTGGGTTGATGTCGGCCATCGTTCGATTGGCGCCGGACTGGCCGGCGTAGGAGGTGCAATTGCTGGCGGTGTTGCCGGCAGCGTCGCCAAGGGCCTTCGTAGCAAAGGCGGGGATGACGATGTGGCTGTGCTTCGCGGGCCTCAGGGCGAACGCGGCCCGGCCGGCCCTGCAGGTGAACGCGGCTTGGCAGGCCCCGCCGGAAAAGACGGCCTCTCGGGTAAGGATGGCCTCCCTGGCAAGGATGGGAAGCCCGGCGAACGGGGCCCGGCCGGCCCGGCAGGTGAACGTGGCTTGGCAGGCCCCGCCGGAAAAGACGGCGTTGCCGGAAAAGATGGCCTCTCGGTTAATGACGGGACGCCCGGCGAACGGGGCCCGGCCGGCCCGTCAGGTGAACGTGGCTTGGCAGGCCCCGCCGGAAAAGATGGCGCGGCCGGCAAAGATGGTCACCCCGGTAAGGACGGGAAGCCCGGCGAACGGGGACCGGCCGGCCCTGCAGGTGAACGCGGCTTGGCAGGCCCCGCTGGCAAAGACGGCGCGGCCGGCAAAGATGGCCTCTCGGGTAAGGACGGGAAGCCCGGCGAACGGGGCTTAGCAGGCGAACGCGGCCCAGCGGGCCTACCAGGAAAAGATGGTGCTCCCGGTAAAGACGGAAAAGCTGGTGAGCGTGGCCCAGCGGGTCCTGCGGGACTAGCAGGAAAGGATGGTCTCCACGGAAAAGATGGCAAGCCGGGCGAACGCGGTTTGACCGGGATCAACGGCAAGGACGGACTCCCTGGTAAGGATGGCAAGCCCGGCGAACGTGGCCCAGCGGGACCTGCAGGTCCTGCCGGAAAGGACGGTTTGCACGGAAAAGATGGCAAGCCAGGCGAGCGCGGGCTCACCGGTATTGCAGGAAAGGATGGGCTTCCCGGAAAAGACGGGAAACCGGGCGTAGCCGGACCTGCTGGAGCCCCCGGGAAAGATGGGAAACCGGGCCTCGCGGGGAAGGACGGACTGCCTGGAAAAGATGGGAAACCGGGACTTGCCGGACCCGCCGGAAAAGATGGCAAGCCAGGGCCTGCTGGCCTTGCAGGTAAAGACGGCAAGCCGGGACCTGCCGGACCTGCCGGGAAGGACGGTCTGCCGGGCAAAGACGGTAAGCCGGGACCTGCCGGACCCGCCGGAAAAGACGGCCTGCCGGGCAAAGACGGTAAGCCGGGTCTTGCCGGCCCTGCTGGGAAAGATGGCCTGTCGGGCAAAGACGGCAAGCCGGGACCTGCCGGCCCTGCTGGGAAAGATGGCCTGCCGGGCAAAGATGGCAAGCCGGGTCTTGCTGGACCCGCCGGTAAGGACGGTCTGCCGGGCAAAGATGGCAAGCCGGGACCTGCCGGCCCTGCTGGGAAAGACGGCCTGTCGGGCAAAGATGGCAAGCCGGGTCTTGCTGGATCCGCCGGGAAGGACGGTCTGCCGGGCAAAGATGGTAAGCCGGGTCTTGCCGGCCCTGCTGGGAAAGATGGCCTGCCGGGCAAAGATGGCAAGCCGGGACTTGCTGGCCCCGCCGGGAAGGACGGCCTGTCGGGTAAAGATGGCAAGCCAGGACTTGCCGGCCCTGCTGGGACAGACGGCCTGTCGGGCAAAGACGGCAAGCCGGGACCTGCCGGCCCCGCCGGGAAGGACGGTCTGCCGGGCAAAGATGGTAAGCCGGGACTTGCTGGCCCCGCCGGGAAGGATGGCAAGGCTGGACTAACCGGACCACAAGGCCCTGCGGGCAAGGATGGCAAGGCTGGCCCTGCCGGCCCTGCCGGCCCTGCCGGCCCTGCCGGACCTGCCGGACCGGTTGGTAAAGAGGGCAAGCAAGGGCCCCCAGGCCCAGCCGGTGTTAGCCGCGGACTTGAAACGACCGGCGCCCGAGAAATCTCCGACTCGTTGAAATTGCCGGCTGCGGCGAAGATCGATCGGGCGATTCTTCGTCGTGTCGGAAACACGGTCGAGCTTTCGCTGGTCGGCCTCCGAAGTAAGTCCGCGCTCAATGCGGTTCTTGGGAAGATACCGGCCGGGTTCCGACCAACGTACCACCAGAGCCAAGTGACTGCGGACAAAGACTTCAACCAACTCCGCGTCAGCGTCGCTGGCGGGACGACGGCCGAACTGTCAACGAACCAGCCTGCGGATTCCGATTCGTTTGCGTCGACTTCGACCTCGCTCGTTTGGCTGACCAATGACGATTGGCCCTCGAAGTTGCCGGGCAAGGAATCTCGCTACTAAGGCCAGCGGTCAGCATCTGGCTTAATCGTTAGTTGCAGGTTATCGAGAAAGGCTCGGATCGACCCAATTGGTGTCGGTCCGAGTTTTTTTTGTAGCCATCGGATCCGCTCGAGGCGAGTTCGCTTCGAGCCATCGTGGATCGATCTTCGACCGTCGATCACGGCCTAAGCCGAGGAATCGGTCCCGGTCTGCCACCGATTTGGGCTGGACAGCTTTGGGGGCGGTGGTAGCCTTGAAAGGTGTCGTGCACCGCAATTTCGCGGACTCGGCCCCGCCCAGCGATGGACCCGAACGGACCACTGCCAGCGTTTATTCGGGATCCATTCGAGGCCAGTTGGTGCTGGATCTTTCGTGATCGGTACCCAGAATGGACCGGGCTCCCTCGCCCCCCATCACCAGACCAACGATGTCGTTTACTGAACTCGGTTTGCCCGAGCCGATCGCTAAAGCCGCTGCCGATGCGGGATACACGCAAGCCACCCCGATCCAGGCCGAAGCGATCCCGATCCTTCTTGCCGGTCACGATTTGGTCGGCTGTTCGAGAACAGGTTCCGGAAAGACGGCGGCCTTCGCGATGCCGCTGCTGGCCAAGGTCGACCTCAAGCAAAAATCGCCTCAGGTTCTCGTCCTTTGCCCGACCCGTGAATTGGCGGTTCAGGTGGCCGATGCCTTTGTCGAATATGGGGCCGGCTTGAGCGGCTTGAACGTTTTGGCGGTCTTCGGCGGCGCGGCTTATGCGCCCCAAGTGGCCGCGCTTCGCCGTGGCGTGCATGTCGTTGTTGGTACCCCTGGCAGGCTGATCGATCAGATCAAGCAGGAAGCACTATCGCTCGCGAAGGTCCATTCCCTCGTCTTGGACGAGGCCGATGAAATGCTGAGGATGGGTTTCATCGATGACGTCCGCTGGATTTTGGAGCAGGTCCCCGCGGAACGCCAGATCGCACTGTTCTCCGCGACCATGCCCGAACCGATTCGCGAGATAGCAGACCGCAACCTACGCGATCCGAAATCGGTAACCGTCGATACCGCGCGGACCGGCGCCACGACGACCCGCCAAGAGCATGTCGTCGTCTCGCCCCGTAACAAGATTGAGGTCCTCTGCCGGTTGCTGGAAGTCGAAAAGACCGACGGCGTGATCGTTTTCGTCAAGACGAAGATGGGGACTGTCGAAGTTGCCGACAGGCTGATCGCACGCGGTTTCAATGCCGCCGCGCTCAACGGCGACATCGCACAAGCCCAACGCCAACGAACCGTCGACAAGTTGAAGGCGAGTGAGATCGACATCCTCGTCGCGACCGATGTCGCGGCCCGTGGGCTTGATGTCGATCGCGTCAGCCACGTGTTCAATTTTGATCTCCCGCACGATCAAGAGGCTTACATCCATCGCGTCGGACGGACCGGCCGCGCGGGACGCGAAGGGTCCGCGATCTTGCTCGTCACCCCAAGCCAACGCCGCGTCATCCGCTCGATCGAAAAGGCCGCCGGCCAAACGATCGCGTTCCGCGAGCAACCCCCGGTCGACCAGATCAACGCCGCCCGGTCGGAGCGTTTCAAGGCGAAGATCACCGAGGCCCTGCAAAGTCGCCAGCTCGAAACGCTCACCAAACTCGTCGCCGAATATTGCCAACAGACGGGCGAAGAGCCGACACGGGTCGCCGCTGCCCTCGCCGTGATGACCGTCGGCGATCGCCGTTTCTTCGCCAGGCCACTCGAGGATGTCGCCCCCCCCGCCCCAGCCCGTGACAAAACGTTCGGCCGCCCGCCGAATCGCGAAACGTTTCGCGAACGCCAGTCCGGTGGTCGCGATCGCGCCCCTGCGGAGGCCCCCCGCGAATTTGCGGATAGGCGGGGCCGCGCCGAAGTCCCTAGCGATGACCGCTTCGTCAAACGCATGCGGCACGACCAGCCCGCATCCATCGACACCTCCCATCGTCAACGCTACCGACTCGAAATCGGCAAAGCCCATGGCATCCAACCGGGGCAACTCTTCGCGGCCATCGCTCACCAGACCGGCCTGAGCGGTGAAGAGATTGGCCGCATTCGGATCATGGACGATTTCACCATCGTCGACCTCCCCGATGGGATGCCCCCGGCCGTCTTCGAAGCGCTCGGAAAGACCCGCGTCGCCGGTCACCCGCTGAAGATCTCTCGGGACCGTTTCGCGACCAAATTCGCCGAGCGGAAGGCGCCACCCCCGAAGAAAAAGACTGACAAGAAACGCGAAGATGACGACGACGACACCGCGAAGCTGATCGCGGCACTCGCCGAAGACGTCGTCCCGCCACGGAAACCGCGGACCAAATCGCAGGGGGACGAATCGGGTACGCCCTCCCCCAAACCGTTCCGTGGCAAGCCGTTCAAAAAAGCGTTCGCTGGTGGCAAGCCGATGAAAAAATCGGATTCGTTCGGGTCCTCGAAGCCGTTCGCAAAGGGAAAACCGGCCGGTAAAGGGAAACCACCCGGCAAAGGGAAACCGCGACCCAAAACGGACTGACCTGAAGTGATGCCCGTCGATCCCACTGAAACGCCGCATCACCGAACTCGCGCTTGGCGATTGACCACAAAGCGACTGCTATTTCGGTAGCCTTTGCGGGGGGTGCATGTCGAAAATGCACGTCCTCGGAGCCTTCCCCGACCCGTTATGTTAGCGTTCCCATTCGGTGTCGCTGACCCTTGGCCATGCTTCGGTCCGCTGAAGCCAGTAGGCGAGTCGCTCCATCGGTAGCCCGACGACATTGCTTTCGCTCCCGCCGGGGAGTACCCGCAGCCAGTCGTTAGCGTCCTGATAACCGAAGCCGGCCGCTTTGCCCCGCCACCGATCGGTCTCGATATAACGTTCGATCTCTGCGTCGCTAATCGCGTCCATTGCCAAGTCGGTCCGAACCGCTTCGATCGCCCGGCGGCTCTCCTCGATATCCCACAAACAGATCCCTGTTAAAACGTGATGCTCGCGTCCACGCAGCAACCGAAGCATCCTGCGCGCGTCATCTGCATCGGCGGGTTTTCCCAGCAGAATGTTGTCGCAAACCCCGATCGTGTCCGCCGCGATGACCCTCCCGGAGGCGAGCCGCCTCGCGACATCTGCCCCCTTTTGGTAAGCCAACCGTTTGACAACCTCTTCGGCCGGTTCTCCCGGACGCGGCAAATCTTCTGCCGCATCATCGGGCAACACCACCCGAAACCGGTAACCGGCTGCCGCCATCAATTCGCTCCGTCTCGGCGAACCGCTGGCCAGGACCAGCTTCATGGCCGCCAAGTCATCCGCTTTGGGGAGCCCTCGCATCAACGGCAACTCTTCCCGATTCGACTTGCCGGTCACTTTTGCCCCAGCGGGATCTCACCCGACAGCAAACGCCAACGCTTGAGGTAGGCGACGAGGTCGCGCATCGCTTCTGGCGAGATCTGGTTTTCGAACCCTTCCGGCATCATCGATACCCCCGTGGCTCGCAACTGTTCGATCTCATCCCGGGGCAACGTCTTCCTCACACCGTCTTGCAAGCGCAGCGTCACCGATTGTTGATTGCTCTCTTCGAGCAACCCTTCGATCAATTGGCCATCGGCGGTCAGGACCGCATAGCGATAGAAATTCGCGTCGATCGCAGCGTTCGGATCGAGGATCGATAAGAGGATCTGCTCGGGCGTTTGGGTCCGCATGTCCGAAATGTCCGGTCCGACGACGACCCCTTGGCCGTCGATCCGGTGACACCCAGCGCACTGCTTGACGAAGACCGCCTTGCCGGCAAATGGGTTAGCGTTTTGTGCCAGACCTTCGGTGTATGTGCGGACCAGTTCCTGTCGGTCGACGGTTGTCCTACCAGCCAGCATTGTCTTGACCCGCTGGGCGATCGCGGCGTCGGAATGCCGTTGCAACCTTCCCATCGACGTCGGGTCGATCAATCCCCATGGGACGTTTCCGGCTTCGATCGCATCGAGCAAGCTTGGCGTCCACGACGCATTGCCGATCATCGCCGCCACCACCGCGGTCGTGGCCCGAGGTGGCAATTGGGTCACGCGCGAAACAAGCAGCTCGGGTAACTTGTCAACGGGGAAATGCCTGACCGTTTGCAGCGATTCGACGAACAGTTCATCACCGCGTCCTTTCAAGATCTGCAAACAAAGTTCACGCGTGGCGTCTCCCCGGTCGAGGCTAACACGCCGAAACGCCACCAACCGCTGCTCCATCGGCAAAGATTCATCGAGAACTCGCTGGCGGTCGGCGCTCAGCCTCGCCCCCAGCTCGACCTTTGCTGCCGGGTCCAGTTTTTCAGACAGCGTCGCCCAACCGGTTCCACGCACGGCCAAGCCGCTCGCGAACTCCGCGAAAAGCCCATCGGCCGTCGCGCCCTTCGTTCCCATCAACGCCGCCAACGTTTCTGCCGAACCGGCCCAGCCCAACCGCTTAGCCAAAGGTCCCCATGTCGTCACCGCTGACCCCTCAAGACCGGATGGGTCGGCGAGTGCGTCACGCAGGAGACTCGCCCCGATCGGCTCGCTGACCAGCGATAACGCGTTGCCGATCCAGAGGCGGTCGGACGCCGCATCGCCTTCCCTCGGACGTGCGGACGCCGCAATCATGGCGCGGATCGAATCGCTGCCCCTCATCGCCCATTCCAACAGGAACTGATACCGGACGATCGGGCTGCTGTCCTCGGCTTGGATGGCCAGCAACGTTTGCATCTCTTCATCAGGCTCGCCGGGGCGATCAACAACGGGCTCGCCCGGTCCATTAACAACGGGCTCGCCCGGTCGATTAGCAACGGGCTCGCCCGGGCGCATTGCCAACAGACGGACCGCCTGCAAGCGGACCGCGGCATCGGAATGTCGGGTCGCGGCGGCAAGTTCATTGATTGTCAGGCGGCCCAGCGTATGCAGTAACCACAGGGCCCGCGTCGCCCCGCGCCCAGAAGTGCCATCACTCTTCGCTGTAGCCTCCGAAACGATCGAATCACGCAGCAGCGGTGCGACCGCGTCGATGTCGATCCGCTGGCCGAACTTCACTTCTTCGACGATCCTCCTCGCCGCGGTCTCTCGCCGCCAGCGGTTGGGGTGGCCCAAGGCGTCGACGAGCTCGACGGCGGATGTCATTTCCAAATCGATTGCCGGCGGTTTCCCATTCGATGCCACATTCTCAGCGACGATGCGATAGATCCTCCCTGCGGTGTTACCCCAACGCAGGTCACCGCGCTGTTGAAGTTCCTTGGGCATCCAAGCCGGGTGCTCGATCACGGCCCGATGCATATCAACGACATACATCGCCCCGTCGGGGCCGTCGAACAGATCGACCGGCCGGAACCACGGGTCTCGGGACGCCAGAAATTCAGCCCCTTCGCGATCGCGAGTCGCTGTCGGCACGACCCCGCCGCCGGTCGGACGATAACGCTGCACCAGCGATCCGGTCGGTTCGCAAGCGAAATAGCTGTCACCGATCACATCGGCCAACAGGTCGCTCTGATAGCGATACGTCCCACATGCCGCGGTGAACTGGCCGGCGTGCAGATTGCTCGTGGTCCACGCGCTGACCAGCGGGAAGACCTGGCTCTGTTCCGCCGCCGGCATCACGTCGACCTTCCACTGCGTCAGCGGCAAGAGCGGGTTCGCTTCGACCTGGCTGGCCTCGGCTAAGAGCAGCGTCGATGGGTTGCGATTGCTGCAGACATGGTTCCGACCCAACTCGTCTTGATAAAAACCGAACTGTGAATTTCCGGCAACGGCCCGCCACGACCCTCCCAGCGGCGAGAAGCGGAAATCGCGGGTCGCTAGAGATAACGGCTTGTCCCCGGCCGCCCAACGCGGA
>JBEIRZ010000100.1:0-13728 GCA_040375695.1 Planctomycetaceae bacterium | reverse complement strand
GCGGACGCAGTGGAGGATCGCCAGCAGCAGGTCGACCGGTTCGAACCCCGCGATGGCGATCGGTTTGCGGCAGTGGCGGGCGAATTCGTCGTACGCTGCGAAGCCGGTGATGGTGCAGACGTGTCCGGCGGCGAGGAAGGCGTCGATGCGGCAATCGGGATCGGCGACGAGGAGTCGCATCGCAGGGAGGACGCGGACGTGTTCGACGAGGAGGGAGAAACGGTCGAGCCCCAGGCGATCGGCTTGGCAGGCGGCCAAGGCCGTGGCGGGGGCGGTCGTTTCGAAGCCGACGGCGAAGAAGACGACTTCTTGGGCGGGTGAGTTGCTGGCGATGCGGATGGCATCGAGCGGGCTGTAGACGGCACGGACGTCGCCACCCGCGGCACGGGCTTGGTTGAGCGTCATCGAGGTGCCGGGGACCCGGAGCATGTCGCCGAAGGTCGCCAGCGTCACCCCCGGCGTGAGGCTCAATCGGATCGCCAAGTCGATCGCTTCGGCGCGGGTCACGCAGACCGGGCAACCCGGGCCGTGGATCATTTCGATGACATCGGCCAATTCGTCATCGATCCCGTGCCGGAGCAGCGAATGGGTTTGCCCCCCGCAGACTTCCATCAGCGTCCAGCGCCTGGTCGCGGTCCGGCGGATTTCGGCGATCAGGCGTTTGGCCCGATCGGGGTCGCGGAATTCGTCGAGGTACCGCACGTCAGCGGCCTCCGTGACGAGTGTCGCCGCTGTCATTGATGTTATCGGAGTTGTCGTTGTCGATCTGACCGTCTCCGATCTTAGCGATTTCGATACGGTCTGAGGTGATCTCGATCATATCGCCCGAGGCATCAGCCCATTCGTCGTTCGCTTCGGGCAACGAGGCGAGGTCGGCGATGACACGTGCGGCTTGGGCGGGATCGATCATCGAGATCGCGATCCCGGCGTGGACGATCACGAAATCCCCGACGCGGGCGTCGGGGACGCACGCCATGTGGCAGACGCGGCTGACCCCGCCGAATTCGACTTCGGCAGAGGCGAGGATCGGGTCACGATCAAGCCAGCGGACGATTTTTCCAGGGACGGCAAGGCACATTTTTATAGTATACCGCGCTCGGTCAGGGGCCGTGGAATGGCGTACGTCTACAAAGGGGTCAGGCCTCTTTAAAATCAAAGAGGCCTGACCCCTTTGTTATCGGTCGCGTCGGGTGATCGTGTTGTTGTGATCGCGTTTGATCAATGGCGAGATGTTTATTCGCGGAGGGAGGTTGAGATCGCGATGGCGAGTTGACCGGCCGCTAAGCCGCCGTCGCCGGGGGGGATCGTCGATGGCGTCGCGATTTCGCGACCGGCCGACACCGCGAGCGCCGCGACCGATTCGGTCAGGATGCGGTTCTGAAAACAGCCTCCCCCAAGGACGATCGGCAAGTGAGGGTGGTGGTCGATGACGGCCGCGATGCCGTGAGCCAAGGCGTGATGGAATCGGAGCGCGATCGACTGAGTCGCAACACCCGCCGCGAGCTCGTCCACCACGCGGGCGACCAGGGGACCCCAGTCGAGTCGGGGACAGGGTTCGTCGGCGATCAGCGGCATTGGATAAGACGAGTCGTGAACCCCACCGGTCATGCCGCAGCGTGATTCCAACAGCATCGCCAGTTCCCCTTCGTGTCGGTTCGAACCGATCCCCAGGGTGAGGGCCGCGATCCCGTCAAAGAGCCTGCCGGCGCTGGTCGTGAAGGCGACCGTCCCGACGAGGGGGCGATGCGAAGGGGGCGTGTCGCGAGCGGCTTCGTCGGCGCGGCGAAGGAGATCGGCGATTCGGATGATCTGTTGTTCGGAGACGCCGTCGAATCGCAAACGTTTGGCCGCTTCGTTGCCGAGTGCGCGGTGGACCAGCGACACGGCGACGCGCCACGGTTGGCGGATTGACGCTTCGCCACCGACAATCGGGATCGGCAACAGCGAGGCGACGCGTCGGTAGCCGGCGACGCCACCGATCAGGAATTCGCCACCCCAGATCGTCCCGTCGTCGCCATAGCCCGTGCCGTCCCAGATCACGCCGAGCGATTCGCGATCCCACCACCCTGCGTTGATCGCGGCGGCGGCGTGGTGGGCGTGGTGGTGCTGGACCGCGAGCGATCGGATCGTTGGGTTCGCGTTGTCGGTGGCATTCGGTGTGGCATTCGGTGTGGCGTTCGGTGTGGCGTTCGGTGTGGCGTTCGGTGGCGCATCGGGAGTGGCGGGTTGTTTGGCGACGATCGATTCGGCCCAGCGGGTCGTGAAGTAATCGGGGTGGCGATCATGGACGTAGAGCGTCGGGCGGAGTTGATAGAGTTGGCAAAGCGAGTCGACCGATTCGACGAAGCGGCCGCGGGTCGCTTCGGTGTCGAGGTCACCGATGTGGGGGCCGAGGAGTCCTTGCGCGCCGTTGAAGATCGCGATCGCCGTTTTTTGGTGCCCGCCCAGCGCGATGATGTGCGGGAGGGTCGCGAGCCGGTTGGGCGGAAAGGGGATGGGGAGGGTCAACGGGGCAAGGCCGCGGGCCAAGCGGACCGTCACCGCGCGGTTAGAGATGACGCGGATTACGGAATCATCGATCGGCCGGACGACGGGGCGGTCATGGTCGAGGATGCGGTCGGCGATCGAAGGGGGGGCGGGTGAGCGATAGGCGAGCGGTTCGCCTTCGACGTTGCCGCTCGTCACGACCAAGGGGCGGTCGACAAGTCGCAGCAGTCGGTGGTGCAGCGAGGTGGTGGGGAGCATCACCCCGATCGTATCGAGCCCACCGGCGAGTGCGTTCGATGGATTGGGAGTGAGCCCATCGCGGCGGCGAGGGAGGATCACGATCGGGTTGGTGGGGTCGGAAAGGAGCGCTGCGTCGAGAGGGGTTGTGATCGCCAGGTGGTTTGCGGAGGTGATGTCGCGGGTCATCACGGCGAGCGGTTTTGAATCGCGTCCTTTGCGGCGGCGCAACTCGGCGACTCGATCGGCGTTTGTCGCATCGACCAGCCATTGGAAGCCGCCGATCCCCAGCAGGCCTACGATCTTGCCGCCGCGAAGGGCGGTGGCGGCCGCGATGATCGCGGCGTCACCGGAGGCGAGCTTTGTACCTTGGGGGTTGATCAGATGGAGGCGTGGTCCGCACTTTGGGCAGGCGTTCGTTTGCGAGTGGAAGCGTCGGTCGTGGTGGTTGAGGTATTCGGTGGTGCAAGCGTCGCAGGGGTGGAAGTGGGCCATCGACGTCGTGGCGCGGTCATAAGGCATCGAAGCGATGATTGTGAACCGCGGGCCGCAGGAGGGGCAGGTGATGAACGGGTCGCGGAAGCGGCGGTTGGCGGGGTTGTCGGATTCGTCGAGGCAAGCCGGGCATGTCGCGCGATCGGGGGGGACGGTGGCGACGAGGGTCGGTTGGGGCTGGCTGGGGGCGATCACGAATCGATCGCTGGTGAGCACTTCGTTCAGCAGCGAGGTCGTGATCGTGAAGGGAGGTTGGCCGTCGATCGTAAGGATGGGCGGGAGCGCGGTCGGGAGGAGATTGATGAAGCGATCGAGGTTCGGGTGGTCACCGATCGCGACGACATCGACACCGGCGGACGAGTTGCGGACGTGACCGGCGATGCCGAGGTATCGGGCGAGGCGGGCGATGGCGGGTCGGACCCCTTCCCCTTGAACGCGGCCCGTCAGGAGGATGCGGCGGGCGGCAATGGGAGGCTCAGCGGTCATGGGAGGTCAGCGGTCATGCGGGCTTAGCGATCGCTGGGAGGGGAGTCGGGGGCGAGCAGACGCTCACGGGTACGGGTGAGGTAATCGCACCAGCGGTCGACCCCTTCGTCGCGCAGGGAGCTCAGGGGGAAGAGGTCGAGATCGGGACGGATCGCCAGGGCGTCGCGGGTCGCGGCATCGACCGAGAAGGGGACGTAGGGGAGGAGGTCGAGTTTGCTGATCACCAAGGCTTGGCTGGTGCGAAAGGCCTTGGGGTATTTGGCCGGTTTGTCGTCCCCTTCGGTCGTCGCGAGGATCACGACGCGGAGGTGTTCGCCGAGGTCATGGGACGAAGGGCAGACGAGGTTGCCGACATTTTCGATGAAGAGGAAATCGAGGGGTTGGGTATCGAGGCGTTCCCACCCTTGTTGGACGAGGGAGCGGGGGAGGTGGCATGCGCCGCCGGTCGTCAATTGGATCGCCGGCATCCAGGGGGCCAGGCGCTGGGCATCGCGATCGGTCGCGATGTCGCCGACGAGGACCGCCATGCCGTATCGGCCCTGCAGCCGTTTGGCGGTCGATTCGAGCAGCGACGTTTTGCCGGAGCCAGGGGAGGACATCAGGTTGACGACCAGGGTGCCGCGGTCGCGCATCATTTCGCGGAAGCGGGCGGCGTCGAGCCGTTCGGAGGTATCGGCCGATCTTTCGATCGTGATCACGCGGTTCATGGGGAGGTTTCCGGGTTGGCGACGCAAGGCGCGGCATCCCCCAACAGGATGCTCTCGATGATCACTTGATCGCCGGCGATTTCGCGGAGTTGTCGGGAGCCGCAGTGGGGGCAGACGAAGCGGAATCGATCGGGGTGGCAGGTCAAGCCGCAGCCGTCGCAGCGGGCGGAGAGCGGTTCGAGCGTGATCGACAATCGGGTCGATTCCCAAGGGGAGCCTGGGGCGAGCATTCGGAAAGCTTCATCGAGCAGCGACGGTTCGACCCCGGCCAATTCGCCGCAGCGGATGCGGATTTCGCGGATCGGCCCCGGAGAGTGGGAAGCAGCGGGGTGGGAAGCCGCGATGTCAGCGACTTGGGCGAGGATCGAACGTAACAGCGAAAATTCGTGCAAGTGGTGGCGTCCTGTCGGGCGTCGGGATGAGCCGTTCATTGTACAACCATTCGCGTCCCCATTTGCATTCCTCGTGCGCAAGCCGACGAGGGCGCATGCCGAGGAGGGCGCATGCTGACGCGGGCCGATGACGCGATTGACGCGGTCGGATGGGAGGCGCCGCGCGTCGTTACGCGGGTGGGCGAACGGGCCGGTGTTGGCGAACGGGCCGGGCCGTGGGGATCAGAGGGCGAGGGCATCGACTTGGGCGAGGAGTTCGCCGGCGAGGGGCATCGCGAGGGCGGTTTCGCGGATCTGGTCGGGGGTCTTGGCCCCGACGAGGACGCCGGTGACGCCGGTTTGGGCGAGGGCCCAGCCGATCGCCAAGCGGGCGGGTGTGGTTTCGGCAGCAGCGGCGATCCGTTTGAGTTCGTCGACGACGGCGTGGGCCTTGCGGCGGGCTTCGCCTTGAAAGACGGCGTAATTCGGTCGGCTGTCCCCTTCGGCAAAGACGTGGTCGGGGGAGATCCGTCCGGCCAAGAGTCCCTTCATCAAGGCCCAATAGACGAAGCCGTCGGCGCCCATCGCGTGGGCGGTCGCGAGGAGCGGGTCGAGGGAGTCGCGTTGCAGGAGGTTCAGCATGCACTGGATCGCGGCGCAGGGGACGACGCTGGCGAAGGCATTCAATTCGTCGATCGTCGGGTTCGAGATCCCGATCGACGAAGCGAGTTCGCGTCGACGGAGGGAATCGAGGGCTTCGGCCGAGCGTCGCAGGTCGACGTTGGGATCGACGCTATGCAGGAGGAGCCAATCGAAGCGTTCGATCCTGAGTCGGCGGAGCGATTGTTCGGCGTCGCGGATCAGCGCTGCGGGTGAGGCATCGACGTAGCGGCGTCGGTCGGCGGTCCAGCGTTGGGAGACCTTTCCCATCACCCGGGGCGGGGTTTGGCGGAAGAAGCGACGCTCGCGAATGACGTCACCCAGCCACGCTTCGGCTTCGCCTTCGTAGCCATAGCTGAAGGCGGTGTCGAAGGTGTCGATCCCGGCCTCGAAGGCGGCGCGGATCGTGTCGCGGGCGTCGTCGGGGGCGACGATGCCCGAGGTGATCCCGGCGAGAGGCCAAATTCCGAAGACGATGGAAGACATGTTCAACCCACCGCCGCGGCGAATGGGGCAGGTGCGGGGGCGAGTCCGGTCATCCGCAATTCGCTCGCCCGGCGATCGTCGATCGCGACGCGGTAAGTCATTTTTACCGCCCACCTGCCGGCGTCATCGCCACGGACGTGCCAATGGGGAATGAGGCAGACGGCTTGCGGGGCGGGGACGTGGTCGCTGTGATCGTCGGCGGCGGGGGTGATCGGAAAGCCCCAAAGGCAAGAGGGGCGGTCGATCGTCAAGTCGATCTGCAGACCGGCATCGGTATCATCCAGCGCGATGCCATCGACGCGATCAAGGTCGATCGGGCGATCGAGTTTGGCGATCGGGTTGCGGCGGGCATCGCGAAAGGTGCCGTTGCGTCCGAGTTCGGTCAGGGCGGTGAAATGGAATTCGACCCCGAAGTGGAACGACCGGTTGGGGGGAAGGTTTTCGAGGAGGTAGGTCAGTTCGATGGCGTTCGATTCGGCGGAGATGGTGATCGCCTTGGACAGCGCGACGGGCAATCCCCAGGCGGCGCCGAGTCGGGACATGCGAAGTTGGACGCGGTCGTTGGCGCGACGAAGGCGGGCGTCGAAGGGGGCGGCGAAGAAATCGCCCCGTTCGTAGGCCGTCCCCGCGATGACCTCTTCGGGGGTGACGTCGTCATCGAAGAAGCGATCGATCAGCGATTTGCGTGGGGGGCAATGTCTGGGGTGGAGCGTGGTCAGCAGGTTATGGCCGCTGGGGCGATGGTCCCATTGGTAGATCATCCCGCCGCGGGCGGGGGCGACCCAGACCGCTGATCGGTCATTGGCCAGGCGGACTTCTTGGGTGTGGTCGAAATCGAAGTCCTCGACCGTCGCGTCGACGAAGCGGGAGGCGGAGTCTTCGGCTTCGCCCAGTCCCGCGAGGGCGCGATCGAGCGTGGTGTCGGCGAGGATCAGGTGATGTTCGGCCGTCTGGAGTCGCTTGGGCGGTGGTGCGGGATGGGGGTGTGCGTTGTCGTGGGTGTCGCCGAGGAATGCGGCGTGTGATTGGGCGCGGTAGAGGTGATCGCGGGCGGCGGCGATTTGGGTGCGGTCCGCCTTCGCCTCTTGGGCAAATTCGAGTTGCCGCGACACGAAGCTCATCTGTCCATAGAGTTCGATCACGGCGGGGTGGCGGATTCGATCGGACCGCCAGTCGTGTTGTGTGGTTGGGTGTTGGGGGGCGACGGTCACGCGGCCGCCGCAATCGGATTGTCGGATCGCTTTGGCGAGCGGCACGAGCTTCAGCCAGGCCGCGTTTTCGGCGAGCGCGGCGCAGAGCGATTCGGGCCAGAGGGGTTGGCGATCGGAATGTTTTGAAGACGCGTTGTCGTGCAGGAAGAGGCTTTGCAAGTCGGTCGCGAAAGCGAGCGTTTGGCCGGGGCGGGCTTGGGCGACGCGCCAGCAGTGATCGATGAAGGGGCGTGGCGATTTGCGGGTGGCGGCGTGGGCCAATTCGTTGGAGGTGGCGACGATCCGTAAGACGCGTCCCCCCGATTCGGTCAGGTAATGGCCGACCGGTTCGCCCACGAGCGGGTCGGTCGTTGGAGGTTCGGCGGGCAGGATACGAGCCGATTCGATGAGGGTGTATTCGATCCCGGCTTCGACGATGTCGGGGATGATCGCAGTTTCCCAGATGGCGCGGGTGAGCCACATCCCGTGGACGGCGGCATCGAGATGGGTCGCCAGCCAGTGCGAGAAGGCTTCGATTTGTCCGATCCGGTCGCGGCGGTTGACCATCGGGAGGATCGGTTCATAGAAGGGGCCGCCGAGGATTTCGACACGCCCTGCCCCGACGAGTTGGCGGAGCTTGGCGATCGATTCGGGGTGGTGTTGGTGCAACCAAGTCAGGAGCGATCCGCCGAGGTGGAGCGAGATCGCGAAGTTTTGGAACGACTCGAGGAGGCCCAGGAGTGGGGCGACGCGATCGCGGTGAGCGGCGACGAAGGCGGCCTGGGGCTCACCGATTGGCACCGCGTCATGCAGCACCAAGCCGAGGCGAACGGAAGGGATCATGGGACTGGTCCGTTGGAAAGCCTGCGGAAGCGGCCGATCCGTCGGCCGACGAAACCCCCTGAGGTGTTGACGCACACCTTCCGCCTCGGAATTATCGGCAAGGCTGGCCCTTTGGGATCAGCCGATAGGGAAAGATCGACAAAAGGGGGCCCCCAGCGGATCGGGGCGGGGCCAGTCGATCGACGCCGGCGGGGGCGAGCAGATCTCCCGGGCCTTTTAGGCTGCCGGGTGGGTCAGGACATGAAGAAGACTTGCCAGATCGCCAGCGCGATCATCAGGAGGGCCAGGAAGAGGCCGGCTCGGCTGATCCGTTCCCAGCGTTGTTGGGCGAGCAGCGCGTCGGTGGTCCATTCGAGGACTTCTTGTTCGTCGACGAGTTTTTTGAGGATGCCGCCGACGAAGGCGCGTTGGTCGGCCCGTTCGCCGGTGGCGACGAGGTAGCAGCCGCTGAAGAGGAGGCCGTCTTCGGAGGAGGATTCTTCGCGGTCGTAAGCGAAGGCGTATCGCAGGACGCGGCTAAGGTTCGCTTTGAAGTTGTAGCGATAATCGCACAGCAGCATGAAGAGTTGTTGGTTGCCCGGCCGGGTGAGCGCTTCGTCTTCGCGGAAGAGGGCATAGACCCAATCTTCGATGGTGCCGGAGAGCCCTTCGACGAGGGTTTCCATTTCGGCGGGGGTGGGGAGGGATCGGCAATCGAAGCGTCGGCCGAAGCGTTGTTGGGAGACGCGTTCTTTGCCGACGCGTCGCATCAATTCGCGGAAGCCGACTTCGCGTTCGAGGTCGGTCACCAGGGCGGTGACGGGGCAGCGGACTTGGAGGGTGGTGCGGATCGCGGAGAGGTCGGACTTGACGGCCTGTTCGAGGGCGGCGGCGTCATCGCCGCCGCGGCTGATCGCCCCTTGGGGGAGGAGCGACAGGATGCCATTGATCGGGCTGAGCGGTTGGCGGACGCGGACCAATTGCTGGCAGACGTAGGTCAAGCGACCGATGCGATCGGTGGCTTGGACGGAGCTGAGGATGATCGGGGCGGTTTCGGTGCCGGAGTCGCTGATCGCGGCGGTATCGAATTCGGATCGCGAGGCATAGTCATCGAGTTCGACCGTCTTGGCGGCGCCCGGATCGGTACCGAAGCCGGCCCCTTCCCCTTGGAGGAATTGTTCGAGCTGGACGGTTTCGTTCCCCGCCTTGCCCGCGGGTGGGTTCCGTTTGTTGGTGCCGAGGTTTTTGGGGAGGGTCGAACCGACGTTCGCGAGGGAGCGGCTTTTTTGGGGGCCGAATTCTTCGAAGTGCCGTTGGCGTTTGGCCGCCAGGGCGCTCGACCAGCTGCTGTCGGAGCAGAAGATGAAGACTTCGTCGGGGGTGGCGTACCAGTGGATCGGGGCGGGGCCATCGGGGACGCCGTCGACGCGGAGGTCGAGTTGGCCGGTTTGCATGATCGCCCGTTCTTGGCCGATGCTGCGCGACCCGAGGACGAGGAAGCAAGCGAGGTCCTTGAGATCCAACCCTTGTTCTTCGAGGGCGTGGATCCCGGCTTTCCAGGCGTTGTCGATGTCGGGGTAGAGGCGTTTCTCCCCTTCCAGCCAGAGCCGCAGCGCGAAGAAGAGGACGGCGGGGACGAGGAGCACCAGCAGCAGGATGATGGCGATCCGGGGGATGCCGATGGCGTGTCTCCAGGGGAGGTTATTGCTGTCGAAATAGAACGCGGCGGCGACGACGGCGACGGCGACGATCATGAACAGCAGGGTCAGCACGGCGGCGCACCCCGGGACGGTCGACGGGAGGAAGCGTCGCAGCAGCGATTTTTTCTTCGGTGCCGGTGGGGGGGCATCGGACATGAGCGGCTAATCCCAGTGGTACCGGAGGTAATAGATCGCGTTGGTAACGGCCAGCAGGCCGGCGGCGAGGCACGGCCAGACGACCCGCGATTTGTTCTTTAGCGGTGGGGCGCCGTAGAGCTCGCGACCGGGCGGGGCGGGTTCGGGGCGGCCTTGTCCGAGCCTGATCGAAATCGAGGCCTGTTTGGCCCAGGTCGCGAAATCGGGCGGCAGGTTTTGCCGCTGGGCGATCGACGGCGCCGATTGCGGGTCGGAGTAAAAGCCGCGGAAGCCGAGGATACCACAGATGTAGTAAACTTCGAGCGCGTCGCGGTTAGGGAGGGTCGCGGCGCGGACGGCGTTGGTGAAGAACTGTTGGTAGCAGAGCCGCGTGTTGAAGAGTTCGACCTCCATCACGTTGTCCTGCCACCAGCTGGCCCCTTGCCAGGGGCTGTTCACCAGGACGTCATCGATCCAGGAGACGAGGGCGTAGCGGGTGAGGTCCCATAACTCGCCTGCGGGGAGGAGCGCCGAGGCCTGGTCGATCAGGCTGCGGATGCGGATCCGTTCTTCTTGGGGCGAAGGTTGTTGGCCCTCGCCGATACGATTGAGCAGGTCGATGGTGTAGAGGAAGATCGGGTCGATCGCACGGGCGAGTTGGGGTGTCATGGGATCCCGTTACGAAACCTGAGGGACGGCGAAGAGGGCGAATTGCAACGAGATCGTCCTCCCCAAAGCGGAGACGACGAGCGTCCGTTCCCCTTGCAAGCGGTCTCGGTTGACGATTAGGTTTTCCTTGAGTCGCATCGCGAGGGTTTGGGTCTCGCGGACGTCGCGCCAAGCGGGGAGATCGGTCCGCGGGACTTCGTAATAAACCCAGTCGCGGCGCGAAGGGAGTGCGCGGATCGCGCGATCGGCGGGGACGAGGGTGACCCCTTCGGCGCGGCGGCTGAAGAGGAATTCGACCTGGCGGCTGCTGCCGAGCTTCCAGTCGAGTTGGCCCGGCGAGAGGAGGTCGCGGCATTCCTCTTCCGACAGGTCCCCTTTGAAGACGCCGATGTACCATTTCCAATCGGAATTGAAGAATCGCGGTTCGAGTGAGACCTGCATGCCGAGCCCCGAGCCGATGAAGTAGCGTTGTTCGTACTTGTAGCTGCGGACCGAATTGAGGAGCGCTTCGATGCGGGCCTTGATCAGGGTGAAGATCCTGGCGAGGTCTTCGTGGTCGTAGGGGGGGACCTCTTCGGCCCGTCGCGATTCGCCGAAGATCGACAGTTGTCCGCAGATTCGGCAGAGTTCGACATAGGCGTCGAACGGGTGGACCCCTTGGGCGAAGGCGAGGACCCCCAGCGTCGTGAAGGCCGAGTTGAGTTGGTTGAGCATCATGATGCGGTCGGCGTCACCCGGCTCGTTCGATTCCAGGCCGATGCCGCGGCTGAGGATCTGTTGGCTGAGGACTTCCGTCTTTTGCCCGATCATGTCGTAGATCGCGCGGACGATATCGCGGCCCAGGCCCGGCCAGGCATCGATGCTGATCAGCGGCGGGATGTAGGCTAGGTCGAGGCGCGGTTGGGAGTCCCCTTCGCCGCTGCGTCGGATCTGAGCGATCGGGCAGAGTTCGTAGCCCGTGGTGTCTTGGGTCGAGAGGAGCAGTCGCACGTCGTAGGTGAGGAAATCGAGTTCCTGGTCGTTCCCGCCGCGGCTCTCGTCCTGCATCTCGATCTGCGCGGTGCGATAGCGTGTGACCTCTTTCGAGTCGCCGTGATTGACGTTGGCCCGGCCGAGTTTCAGTTTGGGGATCGCGAGGTAGACGCGGACGGTCGATTCTTTCTCGAACCCTTCGGAGAGTCCGGTGCTGAGCGGGGTCGTATCGGCGAGGCTCCCTTTGAGGTTCAGCCGGTCGGGCTGTTGGCCATATTCGAGGTTGACCAGCGTGCCGTCGGGCATGCGGACTTGCAGTTGGTCGATCTGGAACTGTTGGTTGGCGAGGGCCTGTTCGCTGTAGCGAAGGGTCTTGATGCCATAGCCGTAGGGGTGGTCCCAGCGCTGGGAGGTTTCACGGGCTTCGCTGGAGTGGCGTTCCGCGGCCTGGAAATGGTGAGGCCTCAGGAACAGGCCCTCATACCAGTGGACGGGAAGGTTTTTCATCGGAAACGGTTTCTCGTAGGCAGCGCGGTCATTTCGATCCGAGGGTCATGGTCGACTCGGTCGGCTCGATCAACGATCGTTATCGATTCGATCATTCGATCGGATTTATCTCGGTCATCCGATCAGGACGGTCGGGCATCCGGGGCCGACGATGATACCGCCGTGACCGGCGGGGTCCATCAGGCGGGCGGCCGGTTTTTTGCCGATCAGCACCGTCGGCGAGCCGCTCGACACGGTCCCGGGGGGGCCGATGCAGACGCACATGTCCCCCAGCCTAGCGGCCGGGAGTTTCCCGATCAGGACGGTGAATTCGCCGAGCACGATCGGGCCACCGACGTGCGGGACCGGGCCCGTGAATGCGGGGCAGACCTGCTGGTCGCTCATGCGTGCGGCGGGGAATCCCATGGTCGTTCTCGTCGTTCGTGGGCCAAGGTCAGGCTCGTGGTCGGGGCTGGTGGTCTGGGCTGGTTGTCTGGGCTCGTGGTCTGGGCTCGTGGTCTGGGCTCGTGGTCTGGGCTGGTCTCTTCGCCTTGGCAACCAGCCGGTTGGGGATCAGCCGAAATCGTAAGTGAATTGGCCGTCGGCGACCCCGATATTGACGTCCGCGATCGGCTGGCCGTCGATCATCTTTTGCAGGAATTGTTGGCTGATCGCCGGCAACATCGTGTTGGTCAGGATCGAATCGATCATCCGACCGCCGCTTTCCAGTTCGGTGCATCGGGAGACGATCAGCTTGATCACCTCGTCATCATAGCCGAGTTTGACGTGGTGCTGTTCCCAAACCCGCTTTTGGATCCGTCCCAATTGGAGCTTCGCGATCTTGCCGATCATTTCGTCGCTCAGCGGGTAATAGGGGATGACGACGAGCCGTCCGAGGAGGGCCGGGGGGAAGACCTTCAGCAGCGGGGTGCGGAGGGCGGCGGCGATCGCGTCGGCGGTCGGCATCAGTTCGGGGTCGGAGCACATCCCGGCGATCAGTTCGGTGCCGACGTTGGTGGTCAGCAGGATCAGGGTGTTTTTGAAATCGATCACGCGTCCTTCGCCATCTTCCATCGTCCCTTTGTCGAAGACCTGGAAGAAGATCTCGTGGACATCGGGGTGGGCCTTTTCGACTTCGTCGAGGAGGACGACGCTGTAGGGGTGTCTGCGGACCGCTTCGGTGAGGACGCCCCCTTCGCCGTAGCCGACGTATCCGGGAGGGGCCCCTTTGAGGGTGCTGACGGTGTGGGCCTCTTGGAATTCGCTCATGTTGATCGTGATCAGGTTCTGTTCGCCGCCGTAGAGGCATTCGGCCAGGGCGAGGGCGGTTTCGGTCTTACCGACGCCGGAGGTCCCGGCGAGCATGAAGACGCCGATCGGCTTGCGGGGGTCATCCATCCGGGCCCGCGACGTTTGGATCCGGCGGGCGACCGCTTCGAGGGCGTGGCGTTGGCCGATGATCCGTTTTTCGAGGGCATCGGCGAGGTTCAGGACCGTTTCCAATTCGTTCTTGACCATCCGGCCGACGGGGATGCCGGTCCAGTCTTGGACGACGCTGCCGACGGCTTGGCGGTCGACGGTGGGGAGGATCAGCGGGCGTTCCCCTTGGAGCGTCGCCAATTCGTCTTGGAGTTTGCGGAGCTCTTCGCGCATCGCATTGGCGTCGATGGCTGGGGCCTCTTCGGCCGCGGCGAGGGGCGGTTCGCTTGGGGGGGCGTCGGCGGAGCCGGTGTGGGCGCGGAGGTCGGCGCGCAGTTTGAGGATCTTTTCGACGAGCCCCTTTTCCCCTTCCCAGCGGACGTTGAGTTCTTCGAGCCGCTCGTTT
>JBEIRZ010000282.1:0-6038 GCA_040375695.1 Planctomycetaceae bacterium | reverse complement strand
TCCCCGGCCAGGCGACCGCGGCGACGAAGGTCCGGCCGCGAGTGATGTCGCTGCGATCCGAGCGGGTCACGACAGCGCGGCTCACGCAGGCCACGCCGCTTCGTCTCCGCCCCAGCGGGTCCGATTGATCGCCGACTGATCGCCGGGTGATTCGACTTCAGGCTCAAGCGTCCCGTAGCAACGCCCCCGCGATGAGGCCCGCGATGAGACCCGCGTCAGCGTTTCGCTTTCAGCGACGCGACGAGTTGCCGGAGCGATCCGGTCGCATCGCCATCTTCGGGTAACGGCCCGTCGTGGAAGGCAGCCAACAGCTTGTCCCAAACGACGTTGAGCTGCGCCTGCATGTTCGTCGTGTTGGCCGTCATCACGACGACGGCGTCCTCTTCGGGCAGGACGACGCAAAACTGACCGTCTTTGCCGTCGCCGCGAAATGCGTTGTGGCGGCAACGCCAAAATTGGAATCCGTATCCCTGGTCCCAATCGCTCGCCGGGTTGCTCCCGTTGGAAACCTGCTTGGTCGTCGCCAGTTCGACCCAAGCCTCGGGGATCAATTGACGTCCCTGCCATCGGCCCCGCTGCAGGTAGAGTTGGCCGAACTTCGCGATCTCTTCGGTACGCAGGTAAAGGCCATAACCCCCGATCGCGATCCCTTGGGGGTTGTTGTCCCAACGCGGCGAGTCGATCCCGAGCGGTTCGAAGAGCCGTGGTTGGAGGTATTCGACCAGGTTCTGGCCCGTCGCCTTTTGGACGATCGCCGATTGCATGAAGGTCGCCGGGGTGTTGTACCGGAAATGGGTCCCCGGTTTGTGCGGGACCGGGTGATTCATGAATGTCTTGATCCAATCGTCTGACTCCCGCAGGCTCGGTTCGTCCTGGTGACCGGTCGCCATCGTCAACAGGTCACGAACCCGCATCGCCCGCAGGTTGGCGGACGTTTTTTCGGGGATCGCGTCGGGAAAAAAATCGGTCACGACGTCGTCGACCGAAAGTTTCCCTTCGGCGACGGCCAGCCCGACCGCGGTCGACGCGAAGCTTTTGCTCAGCGACCAGAGGACATGTGGCTTGTCGGGCGATTCGGGGTCCCACCAGGCCTCGGTCACCACCTGTCCATGCCGTAGCAACATAAAGCTGTGCATCGAATCGACCTCGCGGTCGGCCGTTTCGATGAATTCACGGATCGCCGCGGAAGACACCCCCTGCGCTTCGGGGGTGCTCCTGGGGAGCGGTTGGGCAGGCGTCGATCCCCCCGAGCGGAGGAGGGTGATCACGGCCAAAAGGGCGAGGATCACCCTCCGGGGGCGGGGCGATGTGTGGGGAAATCGCATGAAAGATCCGTGCTCAGCGGGGGAAATTGGCCTCGTCCCGCCCGGCAATACGTACTGCGGGCGAGCGGATGGGCGGGGGATAGACCGCGATTTTAACCGATCCGGACGGCCACGGCCGACCCTCGGGTCCCCGCAAGCCTCCGGCTGGGCCAACCCCGCGAATGTTGCCAAGCCGATTTCCGTCGACCGCCTTCGCCGCGAACTTGACAAATAGGTTTTAAAACTATCATGTTAAGACATGCGAATGTTCGAATATTTGAATATGACAATGTCTTGGCGTTTTCCGGAAGTCCCCGGGGGTTGATCGTGCCGCATCGTGTCTTGGTCCTCAAGGAATTGGCCGACCTCCTGGGGGTGTTGTCTCACCCGCATCGCCTCCGGATCATTGAGGAATTGCGGGACGGTGAGCATGACGTCAATTCGCTCCAGGCGGCGCTCCAAATCAGCCATTCGGGCGTCTCCCAGCATTTGATGTTGCTGCGGGCGAATCGGCTCGTCTCCGAACGCCGCGAAGGGCGGCATGTCTTTTATCACCTTCGTCAGCCCGAAATCGCGGTCTGGCTGATGGAGGCGACGAACTTCCTCGAACGGGGAACGGTCGACGCGAACGAATTGCGGAAGGCGATCGGCAAGGCACGCAAAGACTGGTCGGGGACGACACAGCGATGAGCGTCACAGCGATGAGAATTCTCGACCGATGGCAGAGAACGGGTGCGGAGAAAGGTCGGTTTCAAAGACGAATGAGTAAAAACGGATGACGATCGACGATCAGAACAATCGAGGCGCCCGCCCCGCGTCAGCGAATCGCGACGTCGAGTCGTTGGTTTGGATCCTCGATCGCTTGGCCCTCGAGGCGGGTGGGGCGATCGATCGTCCGCGAATCCGTCGTGCCGTCGATGACGCCGTCGCGGCCTGGCCGGCCGGCAAAGAAGACCGTTGGTGGAAGTGGGTTTACGAGGCGACGCATAGCCTGGGGACGCGGTGCCGGGTCATCGATTGCGCCGTGCCGCAGCTCCAGGAGATCCTCCTGTCGGGCGGACGCGTCATTCTGCGAAATCAGTCGGACGGCCAGTGGAAGGCTTTGAACGGCAACAAGGGGCGTAAGGTCGAGCTCTATGTCCCTTGGGGCGAACCGGAGATTCGGCGGATCGATCTGGCGTCGCTACGGGAATCGCTCGAACTGTCCGATCAGGCAGAGCCGCTTCGATGCGTGGTGATCGAGTCGAGCTCTTCGTTGATCACCCCACCCGTCCCCGATCATCACCACAACGATCATCACCACAGCGGGCATCACCAAGACGGGCATCACCAAGGCGGGCATCATCACGATGAGCCACCTCCGCTGCGGCGGATATTGGCAGTCCTGCATGCCGAGCGGAGCGACATTTGGGTCGTCTTCGTCTTTGCGGCGGTGACCGGGTTGTTGGGGCTGGCGACGCCGCTGGCGGTCGAATCGCTCGTCACGACCGTCGCCTTCGGTCGGGTCCTGCAGCCGGTCGTCGTCGTCGCCTTGATCCTCTTTGCGTTCCTCGCCTTTTCGGCGGCGCTGCAGGGACTTCAGGCATACGTCGTGGAAATCATCCAGCGCCGCCTCTTCGCCCGTTTCGTCGCCGACCTTTCGTATCGGCTCCCGCGGGTCCGGGCCGAGGCCCTCGAAGGGCAAGACCCGCGCGAACTGGTCAACCGTTTTTTCGACATCATGACGGTCCAAAAGACGTGCGCCTCGCTCCTGTTGGACGGCGTATCGGTCGTCCTCTTCGCGGGGATCGGGATGGTCGTCCTGGCGTTTTATCACCCTTGGCTTTTGGGTTACGACGTCGTGCTGTTGATCACCCTCGCGTTCGTGATCCTGGTCCTGGGCCGGAACGCGGTGAATACGAGCATCAAGGAATCGAAGACGAAATACCGCACGGCGGCTTGGCTCGAACAGGTCGTCAGTTGCCCGCTCGCGTTCCGTTACTGGGGCGGTGCCGAATTCGCGCTCGACCGTGCCGACCACCTGACGTTCGAATACCTCCAGGCCCGTCGCAAGCACTTCGGGATCTTGATCAGCCAAATCGGCTTTTCGCTCGGGCTGCAAGCGGTCGCCAGCACCGTGCTGCTGGGGATCGGCGGGTGGCTGGTCATCACCGGCCAATTGACCTTGGGCCAGCTCGTCGCGGCGGAATTGATCGTGGCGGTGATCGTCGGTGCCTTCGCGAAGCTCGGCAAGTACATGGAGCTCTATTACGACCTGATGGCGGCGGTCGACAAGCTCGGCCACTTGCTCGATCTTCCGATGGAACGCCAAGACGGGTTGCTCCATCGCCTATCCGATCTCCCCGCGTCGGTAACGATCTCGGGGGTCACCTGCGAAGGCCCGCCGGGACGCTCCGGTTTCAGCGACTTGGATTTGCAGATCACCGCCGGGGAACGGCTCGTGTTGGAGGCGACTCCCTCAGCGAGCGAATCGCTATTGCTCGACATGCTCTTCGGGCTCCGGGCGCCCCAATCGGGTCACCTGACCCTCGACGAACTCGACCCCCGCGACATGCGTCCCGATGCGCTCCGCCGAACCGTCGCGCTGGTCCGCGACGTCGAGATCTTCGCCGGATCGATCGCCGAAAACATCCACCTGGGGCGTCCCGAGATCTCGACCCACGACATCCGCGCGGCGTTGCAAGGACTGGGGGCGCTCGACGCGATCCTCCAAATGCCGGCCGGGCTCGAAACGGAACTCGTCGGCGGCAGCCACACCCTGACACCCGACCTGGAGCGAAAACTGATGGTGGCCCGGGCGACCGTCGGCCGGCCGAAACTGCTGCTGATCGACCGGACGCTTGACCCATTGCCTGACGACGAGATCGATCGCATCTTCGATTACCTCACCGACGCCAGCCGCCCCTGGACCCTGGTCGTCGCTTCGGCACGCAAGTCGATCGCCAATGCCGGATCGAAGGTTATCAGGATCGACGGTGGTCATGGCTCCCCACGGTCTGGGGGTGATCTCGATTTCCAAGGCGCTTCCGCGGCATCGAAGGAGTAGAATACCGATATGGGTACCGAAGACGCGATCGCGAAACCAGCAAAGTCCGACGCCCGGCGACGATCGCCGTTGGTGCCGGCCGCGTACAGCGAATCGTTGATGCCCGCCCTCCGCCTGACGCGGTCCTCACGCACCGCCCGGCGGATCTCGAATGTCTTGATGCTGGCCTTGGTCTTCGCCACCTTATTGATCATGCTCGCCCCGTGGCAGCAATCGGTCAGCGGCACCGGTGACGTCCTGGCCTACTCCCCCGATCAGCGTCCGCAGACGATCCAGTCACGCGTCAGCGGCCGTGTCTATCGTCTCGGCGACGGGGTGTTCGAGAACGCCAAGGTCAGCAAAGGACAACTGATCGTCGAGATGCGTGACCTCGATGAAGGCTACTCCCAGCGGCTCAGCCAGCAATTGATCAACTCCCAACGGGACCTCGAAGCGATCAGCCGGCAGGTCGAAGCGAGCCGACGTGGGTTGGAGGCCGCCCTAAGCGTCGTCAACTCCTTCCAGGCCCAAGTCGTCGCCTACACCACCGTCCGCGAACAGACCCAAGCCGCCCAAGACGCATTCATCGAAATGGCCCGGAAAAAGATCGAGGCCGAAGAACAACAGCTCATCGAATACAGCGCCGGATTACCACAACTCCAGGCCGAATGGGAACGCACCCGGACCCTGCAGCAGGAAGGGAACGTCTCGTTGCAAAAACTCCAAGAGATCGAACGCAAGACGCAAGAACAACGGGCCAAGGTCAAACGGGGCGAGGCCTATGTCCAGTCCGCCCAATCCGAACTCGAAGGGAAAATCCGCGAAACCGAAGCGAAGGTCCAAAAGGCCCAAGTCGATATCGATTACGCCGAGGCCGCCCTGCGTAAGTCGCGGGCCGATGTCTCCAAAGCGGAGAGCGACGTCGCCGAGGCCGAACAGAAATACCAGAAAAGCGAAAAGGAACTCCGCGAGATGGAGGTCAAGATCGCTCGCCAAGAAAACCAGCTGATCACCGCCCCCTTCGACGGTTACCTCGTTGAAATCCCACCTAACCTCGGCACCGCCGTCCTCAGCGCCGGTGACCCCATCGCGACCATCGTCCCCATCACCGAAGATCGCTCCGTCCAATTGTCGATCGCCGGGAACGACATCCCGCTGATCGATGTCGGCCGCCACGTCCGGCTCCAATTCGAAGGTTGGCCGGCGGTCCAGTTTTCGGGTTGGCCCTCCGTCGCCGTCGGGACCTTCGGCGGCCAAGTCGTCTCCGTCGATGCGACCGATGACGGCTTCGGACGGTTCCGCATCCTCGTCCGTCCCGACCCCACCGATATCCCCTGGCCCGACCAAGATTTCCTCCGCCAAGGGGCCCGCGCCAAAGGGTGGGTGCTCCTCGAACGCGTCCCGCTTTGGTTCGAAGTCTGGCGAAGGCTCAATGCATTCCCCCCAGTCATCAAAATGGACAAGGAAGAAAAGAAACCGCCGAAGTCACCGAAACTGCCTAAAGCGTGAGCCGTAAAGGCGGTGGGCAGCCATGCAAATGCCCCCCATTCGGATGGATCGCATTCGCTCTTATGACAAAGAAAGCAAAGCAGGGAATCCGGATCAATCGTCCGCAACGGATTATCCCCGACATTCGTCCCGACCGATATTCCTGAAGGGTGCGTTTGCGTGATTTCCCGGGTAGGGGAATTTCCGGCCGAGTCGGCGGG
>JBEIRZ010000008.1:0-38631 GCA_040375695.1 Planctomycetaceae bacterium | reverse complement strand
CATCGCGGCGATGGGGTCGGCTTGCGAGGGGCGTACGGCGAGCAGGATGCGGGCCTATTCGGATGATTCGACGATGAGGCAGGAGGCATGGGTGAAGGGGGCGTCGGCCCGGTCGATCAACAGGAACGGGACGATCCCCCTTCGTCGCAAGGCACCGAAGAGTCGTGAGATTCGGTTGGGGTCGAGGTCGTTTGCCCGTTCTGTGGTCGTCAGAGGCTGGCCGAGTGCCGAATCTGCAAAGGGGCTCAGGAGTCGTTCATCGATTTTCCGCATCGCATCGGACGGGGACTTTGCCGGGCCTTGGGCTTGGACGGTTTCGATGGCGTGTTGGCCGATCCCGGAGGCTGCGGCGACCCAGTGCAGTAGCGTCGTCGAGCCGCAACCGGAGGGTGCGACGAGCATCGCGATTTGGCGGTCTTGGCGGAAGAAGTCGTGGATCGCGGCGAGGGCATCGCGCTGCGGGGGGCCGAAGAAAGGGTGCTCTCGATGGACGCCGTCGGCGAACGGGAGTTGCTTTAGCGACCAGTAATCCAGGGTGTTCATCGAAACGCTGCGGGCCGAAGGTTCGGTCGGACCAACCGCGGCATCGCAAATCCGCGGCACACTTCCTAGAATCGAGAGAACTGATCGAAGCGGTTCAATCGTTTTGCCGGCCCGGGGTCGATTCTGGCGACGGCGTCAACACCACTGACACTTTCATCAAAGTCGCGAGGGTGCCGTCGGCAAGAGCAGGCGGCTGGTAGGGTCCTTGTAATGTCCTAGTAATGTCTTTGCGCGGCAGGAGCGTTAAGTTGTGACGGTTCGATATTTCGTACCTGATATGCCGAATGCGGGGGGTGAGTGGGAGTTGCCCGAGGGTGAGGCGCACCATGCGGCGACGGTGATGCGGACCCGGGTGGGCGACCGGGTTGTGCTCTTTGATGGCCGTGGGCATCAGGCTCAGGCGGTCGTGACGGCGGTCAGCAAGCGGGTGGTGAGGTGCGAGTGTGAGGGGGCCGACTACGTGCCGCGAGACAACGCGATCGGGATGTGGCTGGGGGTGGCGTTGCCGAAGGGGGACCGGGCCAAGGAGTTGGTCGAGCGGTTGACCGAGTTGGGGGTCGACCGATTGACCCCTTTGGGGTGTGAGCGATCGCCGTGGGACGTATCGGAGGGGACGTTTGCCAAGTTGACGCGGGTGGTTATTGAGGCGTGCAAGCAATCGGGGCGAAACCGTTTGATGCGGATCGATCCCCCGGCCCGTTGTTCCGATTGGCTGAAGGGTGGTGCGGTTTCGGGGGTGGGTGGTGAGGCGGCCGTTGTTGAGGCGGCCGTTGGTGAGGGCGAGGGGATGGGGTCATTGGGGGTTGGGCCGGCATGGTTAGCCCATCCGGGCGGTCAGGGGATTGGGGATTTGGTTTTGTCGGCGAGGGCGGGTTCGGGGAGCGAGTTGTCTTTGGCGTCGTCGCGAGCTGGTGAGCGGGGATGGGTGCGGATGGCGATCGGGCCGGAGGGTGGGTTCACGGACGCGGAGGTAGCGGTTGGGGAGTCGGCGGGTTGGATCAAAGTCGGTTTGGGTGAGAGGATTTATCGGATCGAGACGGCCGCGGTGTTGCTCGCGTCGCTCGTATCGGCGATCGGTTTTGTTGGAAAGGGAATGAAATGAAGTTGTTGTTGTTTAGTGATTTGCATCGAGACGTCCACGCGGCGTTGCGGTTGGTCGAGTTGGCCAAAGCGGTTGACGTGGTGATCGGTGCTGGGGATTTTGCCAATCGTCATCAGGGGTTGTCGGACACGTTGGACGTGTTGGCGGCGATCGAGAAGCCGGCGGTGTTGGTCCCAGGGAACGGGGAGACGTTCGCGGAGTTGCGGGACGCGGCGGCGGTCTGGAAGGACGCGCGGGTCTTGCACGGGTCGGGTTGTCAGATCGCGGGGAGGGAGTTTTGGGGTGTTGGGGGCGCGATCCCGGTGACGCCGTTTGGCGCTTGGAGTTACGACTTCACGGAAGAGGAAGCCGAAGGGATGTTAGCGGGTTGTCCGCGAGGTGCGATTTTGGTCGTCCATTCGCCGCCGCTGCAGACGGTCGATTGGGATTCGTCGGGTCGGATCCGAGGGAGTCGGACGATCCGAGGGGTGGTCGATCGGCTGGGGTTGGGCCTAGTCGCTTGCGGGCACATCCACAGCGATTGGGGGAAGCGGGTCGATGCGGGGGGGACGCCGGTCATCAACGCCGGGCCGGGCGGCGTTATTGTCGAGATCGCCGATTGAAGTAAGGCGATCGGGTGAGGGACGGTACCGTCATTGCGAGGCGATGGCGGCATCGAGGGCGAAGGAGTCGGCGGCGTCATAGCCGTGGAAGTAGCGCGCGATTTGCGAGCCGAGGACGCCGAGGTAGATCCCGCGGAATTTGAACTCGGTCGTTTCGCTGGTGTACATCCCGGCGGAGACGGGGTAGGTGAAATCTTCGAGGTGGCGTCGGAATTCGACGGTGTCGGAGGGGATGTCGTAGACCGTGACGGTGATGGTGGCGCTGCCGCGGAAGAGTGTGGCCCCTTCGCGGAGACGGAGCCCGACCATTTCGATCCCCAGGACCTTGTCCGCTTTGACGCCGCGGCCGATGTCGAGGAATTCGATCGCGTCCCAGCCGTTGCGGTCACGCCACTGGTGGACTTCGTCTTCGCGGACCAAGTCGATCCCTTTGACCTTTTCGCGGAGGATGTCGGAGACGCGTCGGCTGAGGAGTCGCGCGGCGGCGTCGTCCGAATATTTGCTGTTATCGGTGATCGTCACGACGGCGACGCGTTTTTCTTCGAGCCCGGTGAATTCGGGTTCGATGCTGTAACCGCGGACGGCATTGATCAGGTTCGCGAAGGTCGTCATGCACCCGGTTTGGGTGACCAGTCCGAGCGAGGCCAGCCCGAGGAGCCCGAGTCGTCGGCGGGTGAATCGGACGGCGTCGGGATGGGGAGTGCTGTGGGGTGTGGCAACCGCGGGGCGGCCGGGTCGGGGCGAGGTTGGGTCGTTGGGAAGGCTCATCGCGAAATCCTTTTTGCGTGTGCTTCGTCGGGCGATCGAATCAGCCGAGCAGGCGGTAAGCCCACTCGGCCAGCGCGATCAACCAGATCACTGAAACCGACCACAGGCCTGCGACCATCAAGGATCGCGAGGGCCAGCGACCGACGAACGTTGCCGATGCCATGACCAGCACCGCGGCCGCACAGGCCACGGCCAGCAGGAGCCCGCTGGCATTGGCTTGTAACGCTTCGCCCCATTGGCCTCGCACGGCATACGTCCAGGAGGTCGTCATGCCGCAGGAAGGACAGCGGATCCCCCACAGGACGCGAATCGTGCAGGGGGGAAGGCCGAGTTGTTGGTGTGTCCCGAGACCGCTGGGGCTGGGTTGAAGCCGTGTGGCGATCGCCAAAGGGGAAGCCAAGGCGAGTGTCGCCAGCAGCAGTCGCAGCCGACGGAACAGGACATTCCTCGCGAGCGTAGCCAATCCGGAATCCGAAAAACAAGAGCGAAACGGCGAGTGAGGCCGGAGGATCGGCGGGCTGGTCGTGCCCTTACGTCATGCCGATACCGAGACGCCAGTTTACCGATTGGCGATTGCGGCGTCAGTCGTCGCGGCGGGGGCAGCGGGTGCGGTTCAATCTGCCGCGGATCGGTTCGGCCAACTCCGATTGGTCAGATCGGCCAAGTTGGTCAAGTTGGCCAGATCGGCCAGATCGGCTCGTCCGATCAGCGCTGGGAATTGGGGAGCGTGCCGAGTTGCAGGCGTTCGAATTCGACGTTGATCACTTCCATGGTTCGGGTGTTGACGCTCATCCGTTTCACGGCGACGTTGATCCCGGGGGCGCCGGTGGGGAGGGTTTGGCTGAGCGTGGCGCCGAAGCCCGGTTCGCCTTCGATCAGGAAGGTGTCTTTGGCGGCGGTGTAGGCGGCCCGGCGTGCGGCGCCGCTGAAGAGCCCTTTATCGTTGCGGGTGTTGAACACGACGCGGCCGAGGGCTTCCATTTCCCAGGCGCTGGTGATCAGGCCGCGCGATTTGGCCGGGTCGAGACCGAGCATGATGCGGTCGCATTCGAGGGTCGATTCGCCCAGGCGCAGCCCTTCGAGTTGGCCGGCATCGATCCGATCGTCCCAATCCTGGACGGGGCGGCTGGCGACGCGGACTTCGCCGACGAATTGCAGGTTTTGCTGATTGATGTTTCCTTGCAGCGTCTCGCGGAAGACGAGGTGGAGTCCGACGAGGGAGGTCGCTTGGGGACGGAACCCGTCGCTGGTGACGACCGAGGAGACGGGGGATTGGTCGGTTTGCATCCAACCGCGGTACCAACCCGGGCCGGTGCCGACGAGGGTCGAGTTGTCGGGGCGGAAGGTGAGTTCGGGCGTGGTCAGGACGTGTCGGGCCTTGCGGATCCCGGCCTGGGTCAGTTGGTTCGCGGTGATCACCAACGGGCGTTTGGGGGACGAGAGGATCGCGATCCGATCGATGTTGCCGGCCCCCATCGATTCGAGGTTTCGCATGGGGACGCTTTGGCCCATCACGACTTGGAGTTGGTCGGCGACCAGGTCGATATCCCAGAGTTCGGGTTCGTCGCCGACGAGGACCGCGCCTCGGACGTCGATGCCATCGGTCAAGACGATGCGTGAGCCGTCGAAGAGCATGTGACCGCGCCAGCGGCAGCGGGGGGCGGCGACCCATTCGATGTTCGTCGGTTTGGCGGGTGCGTCGCGAAGGTTCGGGGCGACGCCGGGTGATTCGGAGGGGCCGCTCTCGCCGATCGGTTGGAGGATGGGTCGGTTGCCGACGACTTGTGGCAGCATTTGGGTGGGGACTTGGAATTCGCCGGCGTCGCGGATCCAGACGATGTTGTCGGCCAGGCGGACCTGGATCAGTGGCCCGATGAAATAGCCGTCGCCGACCTTCAATTTGGCGGGGCTATCGAGGCCGCTGCCGATCTGCAGGATCTCGTCGCCGGCGATGTCGCGGAGTTGCAGTTGTTCGCCGGTCAGCACGGTCGGCAGCGGTCCGGCGGGGGTATCGATGGTGTGCATGAGCGAAACGTTGCCGACGACGGTGAGGTCGGTGGCGGAGAGTTCGCGGTCATCGATCTGGAGTTTCGCGCTGATCGAATCGCCTTGGACCGTGGGTCGTGGTCCGGGGATGGGGGTGGCGTTAGCAGCCAGTTGGCCGGTGGCAGAGCCTGCGGGGTTGGGTTGGCGGACCCACTTGCGGAGGCTCCTGCGTTGCTCGTCGCCGGCCGGTTTTTGTTCGGCCAAACCGCCTTCGCGCTGGACGGGGTTTCGGAGGCCCTCCGCACCGTCGGCTTGATAGAATTCGAAGTAGAGCCGAAGGAGCCGCGTTGCCACATCGACCATCGACGACTTGAGGTGGACGTGTCCTGTCGCTTGGAAGCGCAGCGGGCGTGTCGCGCGGATCCAATCTTCGCCTTGCAGTTTGCGGTCCCCCGTCTTGAGGACTAGCATCGCCGAGTCGCAAGCGAATTCGCCGTCATCGTTCATCAGCGCGGTCACTTTGCCGTCGACGCGCAGGGTGAATTCGCCGTTGGCGTCGGTCTGGTCGAGTTTGATGCCATCGCTCCAGCGGAGCCGTTTGATCGGCAGCGACGGGCCGCCGGCGAATTCGACGATCCCGGAACCTTGGGCGTCGAAGGCGCCGATCTGTTGCGGGTCGCTGGGGTTCATCTGGTAGGCGACCTGTTTGAACCGCCAGGTGTTGCCGGCATAGCTGATCCGCGCGCCCGCCTTGCCGGTCATCATCAGCAGTCCGGCGCGGACGTCGACATTGATCTTTTCGGCGGCCACCTCGGCGGCGAAGCTCGGCAACCGCAGCATCGCCGGTTGGCCTTCGGCGACGAGCGACAGCAGGTAATCGCCGATTTCGTCTCTGACCGCGGCGGGGTCATCGCGGGTGTCAGCCGGGATCGAAGCCGCGGTGGCGTTGGCGGTCGGCGGGGCGTCCGTGGCCGGGGCGTCAGCGGTCGGGTCGGGCTGTTTCGCCTCGGGGTTGCGGTTACGGAAGAGGTCGTTGAATTGGAGTTTCAGCGAATCGCATGCGAAGACATCGACCGTCTTGCCGACGTGATGTTCCAGGCGGACCGCGTCGGTGAGGCTCAGTTCGTTCGCGGTGAAGAGGAATTCGACGCGGCCGGCGCAGCGGAGGACGGCGTGCGCTTCGCCCCCCGAATCGGGAGTGACCGGATCGGTTGTGTGCGGGGCGGTCGTCGTCGGGTCGGAGACGTTGCTGCCGGGGAGACGCATCGAGATCGGCGAGATGGGAGCCGATGGTGGCGGCGGGATGCGGCTGGGTTGTCCGAACGCGTTTTGGTCGGGGGCGTTGCCGCTTGGGGCCGTTTGGCCGGCGGGCTGGTTCGGACCGTTCCCCTGCGACGCTTGTTGATCGACGGCGGTTGCTAACGGTTTGCGGCTGGAACGCCACAGCCCGCCGAAGGGGAGCGGGACGGTCATTTCGTCGAGGTAGATCAGTTCCATGCGGTTGAGGATCGACATGGCGCTGTCGCTCCCTGGCATGATCTTGCCCATCGGGGCGAGGTGCAGTGTCAGGTCGCGGCCTTCGATCCGCAGGCCGCCGAGGCGGACGGAGATCGGTTGGGTCGTCCAGATCTTGCGGTAATCGATGCCGAAGTCGCTGGAGACGATTTCGAGGTGGCTGGGGGCTTGGGGGATGGGGCCGTCGTCGTCGGGGTTGAGCGAAAAGCCTTTACCGACGCTGCGGATCCGCACCTGGCCGATCATCCGTCCGCGTTCGATGGGGGGCGCACCGCCGCTCATCACGTCGAGCGATTCGCTGAACTTGATCTCGGCCCCTTCGACGGCATCGAGGATCAGTGGCGAGTCGCTCCCGGCGCCCAGGACGACGGTGAGGGGCCAGAGTTTCCACTGGTCATCGCCGAGCTGCGTCCAGTTTTCGAACAGCAGCGCCCCGTCGCGGGTTTGCAGCCGTTTGCAGTTCCCCAATTGCCAAGAGCCGGGGGGGAAGAGGTGGGCCAGCGACTTGTTGGGCCGCATCGCGGGGGCGCTGGCGAAGTTCAGCTTCGGGAGCGGTGCCGGTTCGAGCCAAGCGACGAAGGTGAATTGGTAAAGCGCGCAGCAAACCCCCAGGACGAGCAAGGCGACGGCTTGGAGTTTGATTCGCTGGATCATGGGGGTGATCGTGCGGGCGCGAGCGATCTGGCCGTCACGCGGACACGGATTCCTCCCAGAGCGAACGGGCACGCATCAGGCGTTCGATCGCTTCGCGGACGGCACCCCGTCCGCCCGGCAATCGGGTCTGCCAATGCGTATTGGCCAGGCAATCGGCGCAGGCGTCGGCGGGGGCGATCGACAGTCCGACCCAGCGCAGCACGGGGAGGTCGGGGAGGTCATCGCCGATGTAAGCGATTTGGTGGGGGGCGACGTCGAGCCTTTGGGCCAAGCCCATCGCCGCGGCGAGTTTGTCATCGATCCCTTGCAGGACGTGGCGGATGCCGAGCTCGCCGGCGCGGCGGGTCACGATCGGTGTGTTTCGCGAGCTGATGATCCCGAAGTCGAGCCCGGCGGCCATCCAGACCTTGATCCCCATCCCGTCGCGGACGTGGAACTGTTTCGTCTCGCCACCGGACGAATCGAAGATCAATTCGCCACCCGTCATCACGCCATCGACGTCTGACAACAGCAGTCGGATGGGGTGGGCGAGTTCGCGATCGGAGGGGGAGGCTGCGGCGGATCCCATGGCGTTAGGCCCTCCTCCGCCGGTGTGAGTCGGCACGCAGGGGCTCGCCGAGCGACGGGTCGTGATCGGCGGGGGGCGCGACGCGTGGTGATATGCCGCGTGTGGCTGGGCTTTGCGAATCTGTCTGTGATTGCTGCTGCTGGGGGCTCGCGATGTCGGTGACGGCGATAACGTCGGTGATGTCGAGCATCCCTAGCGGTTTCCCTTCGTCATCGACGACCGGCAATTCGCTGATCCGTTTCCCTTTGAGGATTTCGATCGCTTCGACCAGCAGTGAGCCGCCGATGACGCGGCGGAAGCGGCGGGTCATCACGTCGGCGATGGGGCCATCGAGCGCGTCGTCGCGGCGTGCTTCGAGGAGCCTAGCGAGGTCGCTATCGGTGAACAGGCCGGTCAGGATGCCGCGGTCATCGACCAGCATCACGGCGCCGGTCCGCCGCGCGCCGATGCCGCTGCGGACCATCGTTTGGCGAACGGTGCCGTTGTCGGGAGCGATGCGGCATTGGGCCAACGGGCGCATCAGGCGATCGACGGGGGCCAGCTTGTGACCGAGGCTACCGCCGGGGTGGAACCTGGCGAAATCGCTGGCGGCGAAACCGACGAGGCGGCTGGCCAGCATCGCGATCGCGTCGCTGACCGCCAGCATCGCGGTGGTGCTGGTGGTTGGGGCGAGCCCCAGCGGGTCGGCTTCGCGGACTTGGCCGATCGACACGACGGTGTCGGCCAATTCGGCGAGTGGGTTGTGGGTGGAGCCGGTCAGCGCGATCAGGCCGCAGCAATTGCTCGCCAGGAAGGGGGCGATCCGCAAGACCTCTTCGCTCCTGCCGCTGTTGGAGATCGCGATCGCCAAGTCATCGGGGCCGACGCGGCCGAGGTCGCCGTGAACCGCTTCGCTGGGGTGGAGGAAATGGGCGCGGTTGCCGGTGCTGCCGAGGGTGGCGACCCACTTTTGGCCGATCCAGCCCGCCTTGCCGACGCCGGTGACGACGACCGAGCCGCGGCAGTCAGCGATCCGCTGGGCCGCCTCGACCGCCTCGGGGCCGATCTGCCGCGAGAGCGAAGCGAGCGTCTCCGCTTCGTCAGCCAGGACGTGACGGATCAGCCGCAGCCGCTCCAGCGGCGTCGCGATCGAAGTTTTCGAAAAATCATGACCATTCACGCGCGGTATCATCCTTGAACCGTTTCCACGCCCGTCCCGCCCGAAGACAACGCGTCAAAAGCTTGCCGATGCCGCCCTGACCGCTTGCGTCAGACGATACATTTGCACGACGATTGGGGACAAGATCACCCCTTTTCGGCGCTGAGTCGGGGGTGATTTGGAGTGGTTTTGGTGATTTAGGGGGAATAGGTGGAACAAAGTTTTTTGGCGTGGCTGAAGGGTCGGATCCGGCATTTGCCGCAGGTGGCGACGGGGATTGGTGACGACGCGGCGGTGCTTGACATACCCCCGGGGGTGCAATTGGTCGCGACGACAGATGCCATCATTGATCAGGTCGATTTTTTGTGGGAGACGCATTCGCCGCGGGACATCGGGTACAAGGCGATGGCGATCAACTTGAGCGACGTGGCGGCGATGGGTGGGACGCCGACGGCGGCGTTGGTCACGATTTCGCTCCCGTCGACGCGGCCGACGGTGGTCGCGGCGGCGGTGTACGAGGGGATCATCGAAGCGGCGCAGCAGTACCACGTGTCGATCGCGGGGGGGGACATTTCCGTTTACGACGGGCCGTTGTCGATCGCGATCACGATGCTCGGGCATGTCCCGACGGGGAAGGCGTGGCTACGCAGCGGGGCGCGGGAGGGAGATTGTCTGATCCTGTCGGGACCGATCGGCGGCAGTCTGCTCGGTCGGCACCTCCGCCCTACCCCGCGACTTGATTTGGTCGAGGCGCTTCGGGGCCGGGTCGAGGTTCATGCGGCGATTGACATCAGCGACGGCTTTTCGCTCGATCTCGATCGGCTCTGTGCGGCCAGCGGCGTGGGGGCGCAAGTCGACACGGCGGCGATCCCGATCCATGGCGACGCGGCTATCCGCGCCGAGACATCGGGTCGCAAGGGGCTGGACCATGCGCTGGGGGATGGCGAGGACTTCGAGTTGATCTTGGCGCTGGCAGCGGACGATTGGGAGCGGGTGCGTGAGGAATGCCGCCATCTGGGGTTAGTCTGTGTGGGGCGGTTCATCGGCCGCACGGGGTTATGGAGCCTCGGGCCGCGGGGTTTGCAGCGGATGCTGGCCAGCGGCTACATCCATGGCCGGAAGCGAGACGCGGGGGTTTGAACGTGGCGAGTTGGTCGATTGGAGGCGTCGATTTGGGTCGGTTGGAAGCGATCGCCGAGGGGCTCGATCGGGTGTTGCCGGTCCACCAGGTCATCGCGCTGCGCGGGACGTTGGGGGCAGGAAAGACGCGGTTGGTCCAAGCGATCGCGCGGGCCGCGGGGATCGACCCGCTGGGGGTGACGAGCCCGACCTTTGGGATCGTCCATCACCACCGGGGACGCCGGTCGATCCATCACATCGACGCCTATCGTTTGGCGGACGAGGACGAGTTCATCCAGCTCGGCGGCGAGGAGCTGTTAGAAGACCCCCAGGCGATCGTGTTGGTCGAATGGCCGCAGCGGATCGCGGGGTGCATCCCCCCGCATGCCCTGTGGATCGAGATCGACATCGAGATCGCGAGCGAAGGTGGAGGCGATGGCCATCGTCGTTTAACATTCAGTTGCGAGGACCCGCGGCGGATCGACGCGATCCGTGACGCGTGCCGAAACCTTTCACCCACCGAAGACAGCGATGGCCAAGCCGAAGCCTAAACGATGTAGCCATGGCTACAATCGATGTAGTGTGTGCTACACTTTTTGTAGCGTCGGCTACATCGATCGTAGCATTTGCTACATTCGATCGGGGGTCAAGGGATGAACGCACCTGTGAGCGGCGAAGGGGCGGGATCGCTTGGCCCAGACGATCCGTCGGGACCGGAGGGTTCGCTTCGTGACGACTGGGTGCGGGATCTGTTGGGGACCTTCCTTCCCGGGGCGCGCGACGTTGCGGTCAGCCGGTTGCCGGGTGGGCTGAGCGGGGCGGTGGTTTATCGCTGCGACGTTGACGGCCGGGGGTATGCGCTGAAGCGGTGGCCCGAGGGGACAGCGGCGGCGCGGGTCGACGAGGTGCACGACGTGCTGCGACGCGCCCGCAAGAGGCTGAACCTTGTCCCGGAGCTCGTCCCGTCGCTTTTCGGTTCGACGCGGCTCAGTTGGGATTCGGGGCATTTCGAATTGGCGAGTTGGGTCCCTGGGGTTGCGGTCGGCGATGATGGGGAGGATCGGGGGACGATCGTTGAGGCGGTCCGTCGGGGTGCGGCGGCGATCGGGGCGTTCCATGAAGCGACGCGTTGTTGGGGCGAAGGGGAGTCGCTTCCCCCTGCCGTATTGAGGCGGTTGGGTCGGATCGCGGAGCTCCAGCGGCGGCTCCCGGAGGCGCTCGCGCGGGGCCAATCGCCGACCCCGATGATCGCGATGGCGGCGGAGTGGTTGCGGCGGCACGGAAATGTCCGGCTCAAAGAGGCGGCGGCGCGTTTGGAGCCATGGGCCGCGAGGATGGTCCCCGTGCAGGTGGTCTTGCGCGACATCCATCCTCAGCACATCCTTTTTGATGAAGGGATTGTGAGCGGGATTGTCGATTTCGACGCGCTGGGAAAAGACGCGATCGCGACCGACTTGGCCCGCTGGGTAGGAGGATTTCTTGGCGATTGTGGTCGCGGATTGGTCGTTTTAGGGGGCGATTCAGAACCTAGCGAAGATTCGCAAGCGATTTGGGAAGCGGCCGTTTCCGGGTATTCGGCGGTTCGGTCGGTCCCGCAATCGGTCGTCGACCTCGCCGTCGACATTGCGGGGGCATCTTGGGTAATTTTGTTGGCGAATTGGGTGGTTTGGGCGCATTTGGGTGAACGTGATTTCAGCGGTCTGTGGCCGGTGGTCGATCGGCGCGTGAGGGAGATCATGCTTAAAATGGGGATGGGCACATTCGGCACGGGTGGGTCGCGATGACCTCCCTTTGGAGCCAGCCCTGAAGCCGGCAGAGTTCATGGAGGGTCGACCGTTCCTCGCGGGAGAGAGAGAAAGAAGATGAGAGGCAAGCGAATGGTGACGCGAATCGTCGGGATCATCGGTTGGGTCGCGTTGTTGGCGATCGCACCGGCGCGGGCCCAATCGGACGTATCGACGGGGTTGGATGTTTTTCCGAACCTGCAGCTCGGAGATCTCGGCAAGGATGAAGGGGCCGAGCCGGCGACCTTTGCCGCGTCGTATGCGGCGGTGAGTGACACCGAGGGGATGTTGACGGTCGAGGCGAAGTTGTCGGGGGATTGGCACGTCTATTCGACGACTCAGGCCGCCGGGGGGCCGACGCCGACGAAGATCAAGGTGACGGGTCCGGCGGGGGTTGAGGTGACGGGGCCATTCAAGGCGGACCGCCCGCCGTTGATCACCAGCAACCAGGCGTGGCCGGGTTTGAAGATCGAAGAGCATGGTGGCGTGGTCCGTTGGCAGGCGCCGGTCCGTTTCCCGGCGGGCTTTCGTGGTGAGATTCAGGTCGCGGTGACGGCGCTGGCGTGCCTCACCGATGGCTCCTGCATCCCCCAGAACCCGAAGTTGAAAGCGGCCCATGTTGAAGGGGCTGCGAAGGGAGTTGAGGGTGCTGCGAAGGGGATGGCGAAGGACGAGGGGAAACCTGCGGCGATCGAAGTCCGTGAAGAGATCGATCCTGCGGAAGGGGCGACGCCGTTTCGAGACAAGCGTTATGTCGTCGAGTGGGTTGGCAAGGTCGTGCCGGCGAAGGTCGCCCCCGGGGGACGGGCGGTGTTGGAATTGACCGCCAAGCCGGATGCGACGTTTCACGTTTACGCCGCGGCGGTTGACGACACCGAGAGCCGCACGAACTTCGTGATCACCGAGAAGGGCGGTTTAAAGGTCGGACCTCCCAAACCGCCTTCGGACCCGATCATCAAGGAGATGGGGGCGGGGTTACCAGCGGCGCATTACCACGAGGGTGAGGTGACGTGGTCGATCCCGATCGAGGTCCCGGCCGACGCGGCCCCGGGGGAGAAGTTGTTGCGTGGGGTGATCGCGTATCAGGCCTGCACCGACACGAGTTGCCAGCAGCCCAAGGCGTTGAAATTTGTGGCGCGAATCGACGTCGACCCGGCGGCGAAGGGACCGGCTTATACGCAGGCGGTCCGGTTCGCGACGTCACCGTTGGGGGCGGCAAAGGACGCGGCGGCGGAGACGAAATGGGTCGACCCGTTGGCCATCAGCAACGGGGCCGGCGACGGGGCTGGCGGTTCGTTACCGATCGTGTCGCAAGTCGATTCGCCGCAGGGGTCCACTGGCGGTGCGACTGGTGGCGGAGTTGAGGCGGGTGAGCGTCAGGCCGCGGTGCCGTTGTCGCTCGCGCTGGTGATGTTGATGGCGGTTGGTGGCGGGTTGATCTTGAATTTGATGCCCTGCGTTTTGCCCGTTGTGGGGCTGAAGATCATGTCGTTCGCGTCGCAGGCGGGTGAGAATCGCGGCAAGGTGTTGGCGCTGAACCTTGCCTACACGCTGGGGATCTTGGTCGTCTTTTGGGCGTTGGCGGGGTTGGCGATTTTTTCGACCTATTCGGCGGGCCAGAAGTTGCTCGGCGTCGAGGGGCAATTGGTATGGGGTCAGCAGTTCCAATACTTCGGGTTTCGCTTCCCGGTAACGATTGTCGTCTTCGCGCTGGCGCTCAGTTTTCTGGGGGTATGGGAGATCCCGTTGCCCGGTTTTGTCGGCGGCAGATCGAGCCAGGATTTGCAGAAGAAAGAGGGTTTCAGCGGGGCGTTCTTCAAGGGGATTTTTACCACGGTGTTGGCGACGCCCTGCAGCGGCCCGTTGCTGGGGGCGGTCTTCGCGTACACGTTGGGTAAATCGGCGCTCGTGATTTTGGCGATCTTCACCGCGATCGGGTTGGGGATGGCGCTGCCGTATTTGTTGATCGCGCTCTTCCCGCCGTTGATCGCCTTTTTGCCCAAGCCGGGCGGGTGGATGGACATCCTCAAGCAGATCCTTGGCTTTTTGTTGTTGGCCACGGTCGTCTATCTCTTTTCGCTCTTTCCGGACCCGGAGCGGGTGCCGGTCTTCATGTCGTTGATCGGCGTCTGGTTCGGCTGTTGGTTGATCGGGTTGGTCCCGAATTGGCAGGAATTGCCGCGGCGGTTGGCGGCGTGGGGTGCGGGGATCGCATCGGCGGCGGCGGTCGCGTACCTCGCCTTTTCGATGGCCGGAGGGGGCAAGGAAGTCGTCGCCTGGGAACCCTACAACGAGTCGCGTCTGACGCAGCTCCGTGAGGAAGGGAAGACGGTGTTGATCGACTTCACCGCCAAGTGGTGTTTGACGTGCCAATTGAATTACAAGGTCGCGATCAACACGGAGCCGACCGGGGAGCTGGTCAACGAATTGGGTGCGGTCGCGATGCTCGCCGATTGGACCGACCACAGCGAAGAGATCCGCGAGAAGTTGCAAGAATTGCAGAGCAACGCGATCCCGTTGTTGGCGATTTATCCGGGTGCCGCACCGGACAAGCCGATCGTCTTGCGTGATTTGGTGACGCAGGGCGACGTGTTGGAAGCGCTCCGCAAGGCGGGGCCGAGCGTATCGAAGGGGGCCAATGCTTCGTCGCGACAGCGCGGCGATTCGGCCATTGCGGTCACGCGATGATCGCGGTTGCGGGCGACCGCGGGACGATCGTCGCGATCGCATCGTCGCTCGCCCCGGCGAGGCGAGGCATCGTCAGGATTTCGGGGGATCGGGCGGTCGAAGTTTTGACCGCGATGGCGATCGGGTTTGTCCCCAGGCGCGGCGAGCGGGCTTATCGCGAAGCGGTGCGTTTGGGCTTGGGCATGCCGCTATGCCAGATCGATGCGGCGGCGCTGGTGTGGCCGACGGGGAGGAGTTACACCGGGTCGCCGAGCGTCGAGATCCACGCGGTGGGGTCGTTGCCGATCCTGGAGTCGATCGTTGCGGCGGCGATCGCCGCGGGGGCGCGGCCGGCGGCGCCGGGCGAGTTCACGAGGCGGGCTTTTTTGGCGGGGCGGATCGATTTGACCCAGGCCGAAGCGGTCCTGGGGGTGATCGACGCCACGGACCGCGAGCGGTTGGACGCGGCGCTGGAGCAATTGGCGGGGAACGTTTCGAGGCCGCTGCGTGAGGTCCGCGATCGGTTGCTCGATCTGCTCGCGGACATCGAGGCGGGGCTCGATTTTGTCGACGAAGACATCGAATTCATCGACGACGCGGCGATCGCGAGGGGCCTGCGCGAATCGCGGGAGGTGATCGACGCGGTTGCCACGCAGTTCCGTGGTCGGCACCGTGCGACGGCGATCCCGGACGTGGTGTTGCGGGGGTTGCCCAACGTCGGCAAAAGCAGTTTGCTCAATGCGCTCGCGGGGCGCGACGTGGCGATCGTCAGCGACATCGCGGGGACGACCCGAGACGTGGTTTGGCACGAGCTCGAAATCGGTGAAGGGCGAGTCCGGTTGATCGACACGGCGGGGATCGAAGAGGAACGCGACGAGATCGCGCGGCAGAGTGGCGAATTGGGGCGGAAGAGCGAACGGGAGGGTGCGTTGACGCTGGTGTGTGTCGATTGTGGTGACGCGGACGAGTCGTTTGCTTTGGGTGGGTTGGTCGGTGTGGGTGGGTCGGTGGCGGTGGGTGGCAGTACGGCGTCGCGGTTGATGGTCGCGACGCGGTGTGACCGGGAGGTGGATCCGGTGCGGTTGGGGCGGTTACGTCAGGCGGGTTGGGTGTTGACCAGCGCCGCGACGGGTGAGGGTTTGGGTGAATTGCGTCGGCGGATCGTGGCGGCGCTTGGGGGTCAGGTCGCGGGAGAGGAATTGGGTGTGGCGGCGACGGCGGCCCGATGTGGCGACGCGATCGGGAGGGCGTCGGCGGGGTTAGCGAATGCGGCGGAGTTGCTTGACCGCAGGGCCGGTCACGAGTGGGTCGCGGGGGAGATCCGGGTGGCGTTGCAGGCGATCGGGGAGGTAACGGGTGAGATTTACACCGACGACATATTGGATCGTGTTTTTTCCCGGTTTTGCATCGGCAAGTGAGCCCGCTGTACGGTTAGCGGGTGGGTTAGCGGGGGGGAAGTTCGGCCCGATCGCGAAACCTGCTGCCGTAAGTCGGGTTCAGTCACTTAGAATACGGGCCCACGCCCTGATCCATCACTGGAGAGTAGAACCAAGTTGAGCGTCAGCCCGTCCACCGCCATGCGTTATCAGCAATCGGACCCCGATGTCCGTTTGATGATGCGCGTTCGCGATGACGACGCGGGGGCGTTCGAGGAGTTGGTGCGGCGGTACCAGGGGCGATTGGTGAGGTTGTTTCATCACATCGGACCCAGCCGGGAGGTGGCGGAGGATTTGACGCAGGAGGTTTTCTTGCGGATCTATCGTTCGCGGGCGAAGTACGAGCCGGGGGCGAAATTCGCGACGTGGATCTTCACGATTGCGGGGAATGTCGCGCGGAACGCGGCGCGGTCTCATGGGCGGAGGAAGGAGATCGCGGAGGCCGACACGAGGCGGGGTCGTGACGATTCGGAGGGGAACCTGTTGACGAAGGTGGCGCTCGACGCGAGCGGGTTGATGCCGGCCCGATTGGTCGAAGGTGAGGAGCGGGCGGAGTTGGTCCGTCAGGCGGTCGATAAGCTTGGCGAGCGTCAGCGGATGGCCTTGATGTTGTCGCGGTTCGAGAACATGAGTTACGTCGAGATCGCCGAGGCGATGGATTTGACCAGCAAGGCGGTGAAATCGCTATTGAGCCGAGCCCGGGTCAATTTGCGGGATGCGCTCGCGGAGTACATCGACATGAGCGGGGCGAAGGAGATTGACGATGAAACCGAATGATCGCCCGTCGCCGGAGGGGATGTTAGCGGATGATTCGCCGATCGATCGGATCGATGAGGACTTGGTCGCTTATTTGGATGGCGAGTTAGAGCCGCAGCAGCGGATGGAGCTCGAAGCGAGATTGGGGCGTGAGCCGTCGCTCCGTGCGCGGCTGCGGAAGTTGCAGGCCGGTTGGGAGATGTTGGGGCAGCTCCCGGAGGTGCCGCCCAACCCCAAGCTGCTCGAAACGACGATCCGGATGGCGGCGATCGAATCGACCGGAAGTTTGCAGCGGTTCGAGCAGCAGCGTCCGGCGTGGTGGAAGACGCGGTCGGGGATGGTGTCGATCGCGAGCCTCGTCGCCTTTTCGATCGCCGTGTTGGGGGCGAAGGTTTGGGAGGAGGTGCGGTTTCGTCGCGAGTTGAGGCTGTTGCCGATCGCGATGCGGCTCGACGGTTACTTGCACGCTTCCGATTTGGGCTGGATGCGCGAGCTCGCGAAGTTGCCGCAGTGGCGGGAGACGACGACGATCGCGCAGCGGTTGGGCGAATGGGATTTTCGGCTGCCGGCGAAGATCGAGGGCGAGCCGAGTTCGGGTCGGGCGGCGCTGTTGAGAGATTTGCCGCTCGAAGACCAGCAAGCGGTCATCGAGGCTTGGCAGAGGTTTGAGCAGTTGGCCCCGCCGCAGCGTGAGGCGGTATTGAATTCGGCCAGTGAGGTCGTGTCGCAGCCCGATCGGGAGGAGTTGCTCGCGACGATGGAGCGATACGCGAGGTGGCGCGAGACGTTGCCCCCTGACCTGCGTGATCAGATCAACGCGGCGGCGACGCCGCAGCGGCTCGAACTGGTCGCGACAGCGCTGAAGACTTCGGTTTCGCAGTGGACGCAGCAGAGTTCGCGGCTGCTGAGCGACCAGGACGTGGAGACGATTTACAAGTCGTTGCATCAGATCGCGGAGCGGCGTGTGAAGACGATGGAAGAGCTCGCGCCGAACGTAACGGAATCGGTGACGCGCGTTTTCGCGACGATCGATCCGAGGACGGAGGCATTTTTCTTGCGACAATTGTTCCGGACCCCGGACCAGAATGGGTCGGGGGGGGTACCGCGTTTCGATTTCCTGGCCCCTGCCCTGAGCCAGTTGGCACCGCTGCTGAACCAGATCCGGGGCCCCTTGACCGAGGACGAACTCTATGTCATCGAATCGGTATTGGGGGAACCGGTCACCGGGACGTTAGCGGCGGTTGCCGACATCGGCACGCTTCGCGAGGATTTGCTCCGCAGTTGGGCGGAGGAATCGATGCGGAGGATGAGTTGGAACCGGAGCGGGACGACGCTGAACGAGCGGTATTTGCTTTTGGATCCGGCGCGTCGCGACCAGCTCGACCTGTTGCCCCCTTCGGAAATCATCCAATCGTTGCGGGCCGAGGACGGACGTCGTCGGAGTTTCCCGTAGCGGCCTGATCGCCCCGGCGTTAGCGGCGGCGGTCGTAACGCAAACCTCGAGGGGCAAAATCCGATGAAAGCGGCTTACATCCTGGAAACCGGTTCACCCGATGTCATCCGGGTCGGGGAGCTTCCGCGTCCCGAGCCGGCGCGGGGTCAGGTGTTGGTCAAGGTCGAGGCGGTGGCGGTCAACCCGATCGACACGTACATCCGCAGCGGTGTGGTGGCGATGCAGCTCCCCAAGCCGTTCGTGATCGGATGTGATTTGGCAGGTGTGGTCGAATCGGTCGGGGATGGGGTGAGCGGTTTCGAGCCGGGGATGCGGGTCTGGTGTTCTAACCAGGGGTTGCTCGGGCGCCAGGGGACGTTCGCCGAGTACGCGGCGGTCGATGCCGATTGGTTGCACGCATTGCCCGACGGGGTGGCGGCCCGGGACGCGGCGGCGGTGGCGTTGGTCGCGATCACCGCGCATTTGGGGTTGTTCCGCGACGCGAAGCTCGGGTCGGGAGAGACGATCGCGGTGATCGGCGGGACGGGTGGTGTCGGTTCGATGGTGGTGCAGATGGCGAAGCTGGCCGGGGCGCGGGTGATCACGACGGCCGGTTCGGACGCGAAGGTCGAGGCGGCGAAGGGGTTGGGGGCTGACGAGGTGATCGGGTACCACCGCGAGTCGATCGGCGAGGGGTTGCAGAGGTGTGCGCCGCAGGGGGTGGATGTCTTTTGGGAGACGCGTCGTGAGCCCGACTTTGACGTCGCGGTCGCGGCGATGAAAGAGCGCGGCCGGATGATCCTGATGGCGGGGCGGGACGCGCGGCCGCCCTTCCCTGTTGGCCCGTTTTATGTCAAGGAATGTTCGCTCAAGGGGATGGTGATGTTCAAGGCGACGCCGCGTGAGGTGGCGGAGTCGGCCCACGAGATCAACCGTTGGTTGGCCGAGGGGCGGTTGAAAGCGAACATCTCGCACACCTTGCCGTTGGCCGAAGCGGCCGAGGCGCACCGGCTCCAGGAGGCCGCGACCCTCAAGGGCGCGGGCAACCTGGCGGGAAAAATCGTCTTGACCGTCTGATGTCGCGAGGCGATCAACCGGCGAGGCGGGAGATCCGATTCGCCGGGTCGGCCAATTCTTCGGCCGAAGCCCGATAGCGGAATTGCATCAGGTAGGCGTCTTCGACGGTGTCTTCGTAAAAATCACGCAGGACCGAGACGGCGCGGAACCCGAGTTGCTTGAAGAAGAGTTGTGCTTCGAGGTTCGTTTCGCGGACCTCGAGCATGATCCGGTTACGGCGGTCGTGGGAGAGTTTGGCGAGCAGTTTTTCGACCATCGTTCGACCGACGCCGGTCCGGCGACAATCATTGGCGACGGCAAAGTTCAGCACGTGCAGTCGGGTTTTGTGCAGTTCATAGATCATGAACCCGACGATGCGGTCATCCCGCTCGGCGACCATGCCGATGCAGTTTCGTTGCCGCAGGCAACGGATGAAGTCGTCTTCCGACCAGGAGTACTCGAAACTCTGGTTTTCGATCGACAGCACTGCTGGCATATCGCGGCGGATCATCCACCGGATGTGAGCAGTTGCGGTCGACGGGGCAAGGGTATGAGCAGTCTTCGACACGTCGGAACTCCTTTTCCACCGTGAACACAGATGATCTTTGGAAGGCGAGGCGAATCATCCAACGGGCCCGATTTTGCTTCCAGCGTCCTGCGGGCGTCGTGGACTGTCGAAGGCGGACTTTAGCAAGCCATCCGGTTCAAGCCAAGACAAGTTCCGCAACTTTAACGACTATTTGAGCCGCAGGTGCTGGAGCCCTTTTTCGGTGACGATTCGGCCACGGCGGGTGCGGACGATCAGTTCGGACCGCAGCAAAAAGGGCTCGACCTCGTCTTCAAGCGTGTCGCCGCTGACGTTCATCGTGTGGGCGATCGCTTCGAGGCCCGCGGGGCCGCCGGCGAAGACGCGGAGGAGCGTGTCGAGGTAGCCGCGGTCCTGTTTGTCCAAGCCGAGCTTGTCGATCCCGATCATATCGAGCGCGGCGATGGCGACGTCCAGATTGATCATCCCTTTGGCGCGGCTTTGGGCGTAATCCCTGACCCACAGGAGCCGGTTATTGGCTAGCCGGGGGGTGCTGCGGCTGCGGCTGGCGATTTCGGCGGCGGGTTCGGGGCCGACCTCGACATGCAGCTTGGTCGCGCTGCGGGAGATGATCTCGCAAAGTTCGTTGAGGGTGTACCAACCGAGGTGTTCGCGGATCTGGAAGCGATCGCGAAGCGGGGCGCTGAGCATCCCGGCGCGGGTCGTCGCGCCGATCAGGGTGAAGGGGCGGAGTTCGAGATTCAGCGTCCGGGCGCTGATCCCCTCCCCCAGCACGATATCGATCCGAAAGTCCTCCATCGCCGTGTAGAGGTATTCCTCGACCGCCTTGGGGATCCGGTGGATTTCGTCGATGAAGAGGACCGATCCGATCGACAGGTTCGTGAGGTACGGCAGGATGTCTTTGGGGGCACGCAGCGCGGCGCCGTTGGCGTATTGCACCGACGTCCCCATTTCGAGCGGGATCACGGTCGCGAAGGTCGTCTTGCCGAGCCCCGGCGGGCCATCGAAGAGGATGTGTCCGAGCGGTTCGCCACGGACCCTGGCGGCATCGATCGCGATCCGCAAACGCTCGATGACATCTTTTTGTCCAACCATCTCTTCGAGGGAGCGGGGTCGCAGGCGGCTGTCCTGTTCACGAACTTTCGGCGTCGGCGGGGCAACCCCCTCCGGTTCGGGATCGTCGGACTGATAGATCGCTTCGCGTACCAAGGGTAAAATTCCGTGTGGTGACCTGTTCGCCGGTGCATCTTACCCCGTCGCCGCGATTCGGGCGAGGCAAGTTTCTCGGGGAGATAAAAACGGCCAAGCGTGCGGCACCGTGCGAAGGAGTTTCGGCCGCGACCGAGCAGCGGGACAGGCTGACCGGATCGAGCGGGGTCGCCGTTGGGATTGGTCAAGTCAGCGGAGCTCGACCGTGACCTGGCGGATCGTCCCGCCGAAACGGAACGGGGCCTTTTGGGCGTAATCGGGCGACACGGGGGAGCCGAGGTCGAAGCCGACGTCAAAGGTTTCGCTGGCCGTGAAGGCCCCGGGGACGGTCCGCATGACGATTCCTTTGGCCGTCTCTTGGCCATCGACGGTGATCACGACCTCGGCCGCCGCCCCCGGCTTGGGGATCGTTTCGGTCACCTCGATCTGGTGCTTGCCGGCCGCGATCGGGGCCGCGGATCGCAACCGGGTCCGTTCGATGATCAGCATGTTGTATTCGTAATGGAGCACGCCGCGATCGAGGTAGAGGGTGACGCCGCCCGAACTGCCGCCCAAGGCGTAGAGGACGCCCGAGGCCTGGTCATCGAGTTCGGCATCGATCACGACGCGATTGCTCCGCTTGCCGATCGCGGGGGCGGCGAATTCGGGCATGCGGGTCGTGGTGGTGTCGAACCGCCATGACCGATAGGGAGAGCTGATGCCGTCTTCGGGATGGAACCGCGTCCACATGCCAGCACCGATCGGCAGGACCTTGTTCGCGCGTGCTTCGGCGAGGAAGCGTTCTTTCAGCGAGCGGACGCGATCGGGGTATTTCTCCGCGAGGTCCTCGGCTTGCGAAAAGTCTTGCGCGAGGTCGTAAAGTTCCCAAACGTCGCGATCGGGGTCCCAGGCCTTGATCCGCGCCGCGGTGCCGGGGGTATCCCAGGGGATGAACGGGCCGAAGGTGCAGGCGTACCACCCTTCGTGATAGATCCCGCGGCTGGCGTTATTTTCGAAGTACTGCGTCTTTTTCCGCGTCGGGGCTTGGGGGTCGGTGAAGGTGTAAGCGAGGCTGATCCCGTCGATCGGGTCTTGATCCAAGCCGCTCACCGAGTCGGGTTGTCGGACGCCGATCACTTCGTAGAGCGTCGGTGCGATGTCATTGACGTGATGGAATTGGCTTCGCGGGGTCGGGTCGGGTCGGATCCCTTTGGGCCAGGAGACGACCATCGGGTTGCGGGTGCCGCCGAAATGGGCCGCGACCAATTTGGTGCTTTTGAACGGGGTGCTGCCGGCCCAGGCCCAGCCGGCGTGGTACATGTTGTCGGTCTTGGGCGACCCCAAAGCGTCGAGCCCGCCCAGCCCTTCCAGCGCGGTCAATTGTTGGTCGATCGTGTTGGGGATGTTGTTTTGGGCGAGCAGTTCGCTGACCGTCCCCTGTTGCCCTTCGGCGCTGGCGCCGTTGTCGCCCCAGATGTAAAAGATCAGCGTGTTGTCGCGGAGCTCGAGGCTTTCGAGGGCATCGACCAGCTTGCCGACCTGCGCGTCGGTATGTTCCACGAAGCCGGCGAAGATTTCCATCAATCGGTTTTGGAAGGGACGCTGTTCCGCCGGGATGCTATCCCATGCGGGGATCGACTCGTTCCGCTGGGTGAGCTTGGTATCGCGGGGGATCCACCCCAATGCTTGTTGTCTGGCGAAGACGCGCTCGCGGTACTTGTCCCAGCCGTCGTCGAATTTCCCTTTGTACTTATCGGCCCATTCCTTCGCGACCTGGTGTGGGCCGTGGACCGCGCCGGGGGCCCAGTAGAGGAAAAAGGGTTGGTCGGGCGCGAAGGATCGATGACGTTTGAGCCACGTGATCGCCTTGTCGGCCATGTCTTCGGTGAGGTGGTATTTTTCGCCGTGAGGGGGCTCGATCGGGGTTTGGTTTTCATAGAGCCGCGGCTCCCATTGTGACGTCTCGCCCGCCATGAAGCCGTAGAAATGGTCGAAGCCGTGACCGTTGGGCCAGCGATCGAAGGGGCCCATCGCCGTCGTCTGGTTGGCGGGGGTGTTGTGCCACTTGCCGAAGGCGGCGGACTTGTAGCCGTAGTGATGGAGGACTTCGGGGATCGTCGCCGAAGACTTGGGGATGATCCCGGTGTAGCCGTCGAAGTCCGAAGCCCGTTCGGCGATCGTCCCGTTGCCGACGCGGTGGTGGTTGCGACCGGTCAGCAGCGCCGCGCGGGTCGGCGAGCAGATCGAAGTGGTGTGAAAGGCGTTGTAGGCGATCCCTTGGCGGGCCAGGCGTGTCAGGTTCGGGGTATGGCATTCGCCGCCGAAGGTGTCTGCTTGGCCGAAGCCGGTGTCATCGAGCAGGATCACCAGGACGTTCGGCGCGTCGGCCCGCAACCGTCGCGGCGGTTTTCGCCAAGTCATCTTCGAGCTTTGGATCGTTTCACCGGCGACGCTCGCCGTGGGGGTCGGCGGGAACGGCAGGACGCTCCCGTCGGCGGTCTGGGCAACGACGATCGGGGCCGGTCCTGAAGCGATCGAAGTCAACGTGAAGAGCAGCGGCAGGAGCAGGCGTGTCGCCTGACGGCGGCCAAGCGGTGCCATGGCGGGATTCCTGATGGGACGGTTTGTGACGAGGGATGACGGATCGCGATGCCGCAACATAGCCGCCGAGGTAGGGGGCTGCAAATCGACGACTTTCGCTTCGGCTTTTTTTCCTGCATTAACGCATGCACAAAAGCACGCAAAACAGCATGCAGAAAAGCACGCAGAAAAGCACTCAGAAAAGCACTCAGAAAAGCACTCAGAAAAGCACTCAGAAAAGCGTGCAGAAAGACATGCAGAAATGCAGGAAAAAAAGGCAACAAGGGGTTCGTGCGACCGGGCTGGGGAGTGGGGCCTCGTGAAGGGGCCTGCTCCGGGAGGATGCCCGGCCGCCTAGGTGCTACTTCCGCCGGGGGTGCTGCTCGCGAGATCGGTTGGCATCGGCTATTTTGAGAGGGTTCGTCGTGTCACCGCGGGGCCCGGTCGATGGCCACAGATTTGGTGGTCACAGATCGATGGTGACCGGGTGATGCGGCGGGGGGCACATTTTTTCAACCCGAGCGATTGACCTTTGCGATGCCTGAGCCCGTCGATTGCGAGACGATTGGAGCGGACGGGGGGGTGGCCCATGCCGATCGGTGGAACCATTGGCACGGCTTCACGCAGATGGCGGCGTACCGTTCGTGGGTGATCGAGCGGGGCGAGGGGAATTGGCTGATCGATTCGCAAGGGGTGCGTTACCTCGACGGCGTCAGCAGCATGTGGTGCAACGTCCACGGGCACCGCAAGCGTGAGATCGATGAGGCGATCATTGCTCAGGTCGGACGGGTTGCGCATGTCACGTCATTGGGGATGGGGTGTGACACGACCGCGAGGCTCGCCCGGCGGCTGGCCGAGATCGCCCCGGGGGATCTCGATCACACCTTCTTTAGCAGCGACGGGTCATCGGCGATCGAGACGGCGCTGAAGCTCGCGATGCAGTATTGGGGGCACGCGGCGGAGCGCGAGGGCGTGGCCGGATTGGCCGCGAAGACGAAGTATTTGGCGGTCGGTTCGGCCTATCACGGCGACACGACGGGGGCGGTTTCGCTCGGCGATATCCCCCGTTTTCATCACCTCTTCAAGCCGATCCTCTTCGAGACGCTGCGGGGGCCCTGCCCCGATACCTATCGGTTGCCGGAAGGTGTGGGGTCGGTGGAGGAGGCTTTGGGGAATTACGCGGGTTGTTATGAGGCGCTGATCCGCGAACATCATCACGAATTGGCGGCGGTGGTGATCGAGCCGTTGATTCAAGCCGCGGCGGGGATGATCCTGCACCCACCCGGTTTTCTCGCCCGGCTGCGTCAGGCGTGTGACGAGCACCGGGTGTTATTGATCGCCGACGAGGTGGCGACGGGTTTTGGGCGGACGGGGCGGATGTTCGCGGTCGAGCACGAGGGGGTCGTCCCGGACCTCTTGTGTTTGGGGAAGGGTTTGACCGGCGGTTACCTGCCGATGGCGGCGACGGTGGCCCGGAGGTTTTTGTTCGAGGCCTTCTTCGCCCCGCGGGACAAAGGGGCGCAGTTTTTTCATGGGCACACGTTCGGCGGGAACCCGCTCGCCGCGGCCGCGGCGCTGGCGTCGATCGAGCTGTTTGGCAAGGAGCGGATTTTGGAGCAATTGCCTGCCAAGGGGGAGCGGATCGATGCGGGGCTGGTGCCGCTGGCCGATCATCCGTGGGTGGGGTCAATCCGTCGGATCGGGCTGATGGTCGGGATCGAGCTCGTGGCGGACCGGCGGATGAAGCGACCATTTCCGGCGGGGTGGGAGGTTGGCCAGCAGGTTTGCGAGTTGGCCCTTGGGAAGGGGGTGTGGGTCCGGCCGTTGGGGGACGTGATCGTCCTGATGCCCCCCCTTTCGGTCACGGCGGAGGAGATCGATTTGCTCGTGGCGGCGGTGTGTGACGCGATCGAAACGGTCACTGCCACCCTGGCACGTCCATCGGCTTCTGGCCCGCTCGGCGAGGCGACCGGCGGCAGGGTATCTTCCGTAAGTGTCTTCTAGATAGGGACTTGCGTCTATTTATTCGCCGCGGCACGCCGCTTGCTAGTAAAGGATGCCGATTGGCTAGTTGTCTGCCATCGTTGACACGCGCCGCCAGCTGGGCCTCGCTATGGGGCTTTGTGGCAGCGCCGTTTCGGCGATCGGGCGGGCGGAGTCGTTGGTAGGTCTTTAGGGACCAGGTCCTTCGTGGCCGAGTCTTCAGTGACCAAGTCTTCAGTGGTTAAGGTCTTCAGTGATCTTTGGCGGGTCCGGCCTTGTGGTCGGTCTGGCTCGGGAGAAGGCCGAGAAGAAATCTTTCATTCATCGCAGCGAAACGAAACAGGAGAAAGACGTCGTGGCAAAGCAGATCGTTTTTGACGACGACGCCCGCGGGCCGTTGTTGGCCGGGGTGAGCAAGTTGGCGCGAGCCGTTCGCAGCACGCTCGGCCCCCGGGGCCGCAATGCGGTCTTGGACAAGGGTTGGGGGAGTCCGAAGGTGACGAAGGACGGCGTGACCGTCGCTGAGGACATCGAGCTGGACGACCCGTTCGAAAATCTCGGGGCCCAGCTCGTGAAGGAGGCGGCGAGCAAGACGAACGACGTCGCCGGCGACGGGACGACGACCGCGACGGTGCTCGCCGAAGCGATCTTCCGGGAAGGGTTGAAGGCGGTTGCCAGCGGCGCCGATGCGATGGCGTTGCAGCGCGGGATCAACAAGGCGGTCGCATGCGTGACGGCCGAGATCGCGAAGCTTGCCAAGCCGATCGACGAGAAGAGCAAGGCCGACATTAAGCAGGTCGCAACGATCGCGGGAAACAACGACCCTGAGATCGGTCAGGTCCTCGCCGACGCGTTCACCAAGGTTGGCAAGGACGGCGTGATCACCGTCGAGGAAGGGCGTTCGAACGAGACGTACGTCGACGTCGTCGAGGGGATGCAGTTCGATCGCGGCTTCCTGTCGCCGCACTTCGTGACGAACCAGGACGAAGTGACGGTCGAGTTGAACGATTGCTACTTGTTGTTGTTCGAAGAGAAGATCAGCAGCAACAAGAAGTTGATCCCGTTGTTAGAAGCGGCCAGCAAGGCGGCCAAGCCGATGCTGATCATTGCCGAAGACGTGGAAGGGGAAGCGTTGGCGACGTTGGTCGTCAACAAGATGCGTGGGATCCTGCAGATCGCCGCGGTCAAGGCCCCCGGTTACGGCGATCGTCGCAAGGCGATCCTCGGCGACATCGCGACCCTCTGCGGCGGTCAGGCGATTTTCAAGGATTTGGGCATCGACCTGGAAAGCGTCAAGCTGACCGACCTCGGCCGTGCCAAGAAGATCCGGATCACCAGCGAAGCGACCACGATCGTCGGTGGTGCCGGCAAGAAGGACGCGATCAACGCCCGGGTCGAGCAGATCCGTCGTGAGATCAAGGTGACCGATAGCGATTATGACCGCGAGAAGTTGCAAGAGCGGTTGGCCAAGCTGGTCGGCGGCGTTGCCCAGATCAACGTCGGTGCGGCGACCGAGACGGAAATGAAAGAGCGTAAGGCGTTGCTCGACGATGCCCGTGCGGCGACCCAAGCGGCCCTCGAAGAAGGGATCGTCCCGGGGGGTGGCACGGCGCTGTTGCGTTGCCGTCCCGCCGTCGACAAGTTGTTGGCAGCGACCGAAGGTGACGAGGCGCTCGGGGTCCGGATCATCCGCAACGTGCTCGATTACCCGATGCGTGCCATCGCCAACAACGCCGGCTTGGACGGGGCCGTGGTCGTCAATCGTGTCCTTCACATGAAGGGCAAGAACGACGGTTACGACGCGAACGCCGAGCAGTATTGCGACCTTGTCCAGGCCGGTATCGTCGACCCGGCGAAGGTCGTTCGGACGGCGCTGACCAACGCGGCGAGCGTCGCGGGGCTTCTTTTGACGACCGACACTTGCGTTTGCGAGATCCCGGTCGAAGCGGAAGAGGGCGGTCACGACCACGGCCACGACCACGGCATGGGCGGCATGGGCGGCATGGGTGGCATGGGTGGCATGGGTGGCATGCCTGGCATGATGTAATCGCGACTGGCGATTAGCCCTTGTGTTTCTCCCGGGGGCAGGTCGAGTCGAAAGGATCAGCTGATGATCGTCGCGGGCCTGCCTTAAGAAATTCCCAATCTTCGAACACGATTCAACTCAATTACTTCAGGAATAGCGAACATGTCGAAAGTCAATCTTCGTCCCCTCGATGACCGTATTGTCGTGCAGCCCAGCGAAGCGGAAGAGACGACCGCGGGTGGCATCGTGTTGCCCGATTCGGCTCGTGAAAAGCCGCAGCGTGGCACGGTGATCGCCGTCGGCCCCGGCAAGTTGCTCGATAGCGGCAAGCGTGGCGAGGTGAGCGTCAAGGTCGGCGACGTCGTGATTTACGGCCGTTACGGCGGCAGCGAAGTCGAAGTCGACGGCAAGGAGTACAAGATCCTCCGCGAGTCGGATATCCTCGCGAAGTTGCTCTGATCCGAGTCCCGCAAGCAGCCCCAAGGCCGCGGATGTGGCCTTGGGGGTTCATCGGTTGAAACGCTCACATTTAGAACATTTCAGGAATCACGAACGTGGCAAAGCAATTACTTTTTGACGACCACGCCCGGGCCCGCATGTTGGCCGGTGTGGATAAATTGGCCGACGCGGTTGCGGTCACGATGGGGCCGACCGGTCGCAACGTGATCATCAACAAGTCGTTCGGTGGCCCGACGGTCACCAAGGACGGCGTGACGGTGGCGAAGGAGATCGAACTGGAAGACCGGTTCGAAAACATGGGTTCGAAGTTGGTCATCGAAGTCGCCCAGAAGACGAGCGACTTGGCGGGTGACGGGACGACGACCGCGACGGTTTTGGCCCGAGCGATCTTCCGCGAGGGGCTTCGCAACATCGTCGCCGGCAGCAACCCGACCGCGATCCGCCGTGGCATCGAGAAGGGTGTCCAGGCGGCGACCGAGAAGTTGGTCGAGATGGCCGTTCCCGTTTCCAGCAAGGAACAGGTGGCTCACGTCGGCGCGATCTCGGCCAACAACGACCCGTCGATCGGCAAGCTTTTGTCCGATGCGTTGGAGCGTGTTGGTAAGGACGGCGTCATCACCGTCGAAGAAGGGAAGAGCCGTGAGACCGAGGTCGAATATGTCGACGGGATGCAGTTCGACAAAGGCTTCATCTCGCCGTACTTCATCAACGACCCGGCGACGATGGAAGCTTCGCTGAGCAACCCGTTGATCCTGTTGTTTGACAAGAAGATCAGCAACATCCGCGAATTGGTGCCGCTGCTCGAGAAGACCGCTTCGACGGGCCAGCCGCTGTTGATCATTGCCGAAGATGTCGACGCCGAGGCGTTGACGCTGTTGGTCGTCAACAAGCTGCGCGGGACGCTCAACGTATGTGCGGTGAAGGCACCGGGCTTCGGCGACCGTCGCAAGGCGATGTTGGGAGACCTCGCGACGTTGACCGGCGGGACCCTGATCAGCGAAGACCTCGGCATCCAGCTCGAAAACGTCAGCCTGGAGCATCTCGGTCGGGCCAAGAAGGTTACCGTCACGAAGAACGACACGACGATCGTCGAAGGTGCCGGTCGCCGTGCGGACATCGACAAGCGGGTCGCCCAGATCCGTACGCAGATCGACCAGACCGAAAGCGAGTACGACAAGGAGAAGTTCCAAGAGCGTCTCGCGAAGCTTGCCGGTGGCGTCGCCGTGATCCGTGTCGGTGCCGAGACCGAAGCCGAGATGAAGCAGACCAAGGCCCGGTTGGAAGACGCCCTTCATGCGACCCGTGCGGCGGTCGAAGAAGGGATCCTCCCCGGCGGTGGCGTGGCGCTCGTCCGTTGCCTCGACGCCGTCGAGGCGGCGAAGAAGTCGGCCAAGGGTGACGAGAAGATCGGTGTCGGGATCGTCGCCGCGGCGCTCGATTCGCCGATGTGGCAGATCGCCGACAACGGTGGCCTCGACGGGGCAGTCATTGTTGACGAAGTCCGCCAGAAGACCGGCAACATGGGCTTCGACGCCTACACCGGCAAGTATGTCGACATGCTCAAGGCCGGCATCATCGACCCGGTCAAGGTGGTCCGCACGGCGCTGGCGAATGCCGGCAGCATCGCGGGCTTGCTCCTGACCACCGAAGCGATGGTGACGACGTTTGACAAGGAAGACAAGGCGAAGCGAGCGGTTGAAGGCGTCGTTGCCTAAAGCCGTCTCGGTTCGGTTTCCAAAGCACCCCGCCCGCCGCGCTTCCGGAGGGCGGGCGGGGGCACCCGTCCGGATCGACAGGTTATTCTTGCTGCATGGCTGAGAAGCGAGACTATTACGAGGTCCTGCAAGTCACCCGGACCGCGACGAAGATCGAGATCGATCGCGCCTATCGGAAGATGGCGATCAAGTACCATCCCGACAGCAATCGGGACGACCCGGATGCCTCGATCAAATTCAAAGAGTGCAGCGAAGCCTACGAGGTGCTGGTCGACGCCGACAAGCGCACGCGGTACGACCAGTTCGGCCATGCCGGCTTGCATGGCGGCGGTGGCGGATTCCAGGACTTTGAGTCGTTCGGCGATATCTTCGGCGATGTGTTGAACGATTTCTTCGGTGGCGGCCGCGGCAGACGAGGCGGCGGGACGCGGAAGTCACGCGGCCAAGACGTCCGCTGTGACGTGTCGTTGACGTTGGAAGAGGCGGCCCGCGGCGTGTCGAAGGACATCGCCTTTAGGCGCCGCAGCACCTGCGGTTCTTGCGACGGTTCGGGCGCGGCGGCGGGGAGTCAGCCGATCGTTTGTGCGACCTGCGGCGGTCGCGGCCAGGTGATCCAATCGACGGGGATCTTGCGGGTACAGACGAACTGCCCGGCTTGCCGCGGCGCCGGTAAGACGATCAGCAGCCCGTGCACCGGTTGTCGCGGGAGCGGTTTGGTTACCGAGAAGGCATCGATCACCGTCGACATCCCTGCCGGGGTCGACGACGGGATGAGGGTCCGGTTGAAGGGTGAAGGGGAAGCGAGCCCAGACGGTGGGCCACGTGGGGATTGTTACTGTTTCATCACCGTCAAGCCACACGATCTCTTCCGCCGCGACGGCACGAACTTGGTGTTGCAATTCCCGATTTCGTATGCCAAGGCCGCTTTGGGGGCGGAGATCGAAGTCCCCACGCTGGACGGGAAGACGAAATTGCGGATCGAACCGGGGACCCAGAGCGGGACGTTGTTCCGCATCCCGGGTTGTGGCGTCGTCCAGCCAGGCGGCAGCCGCCCCGGTGACCTGATCGTCGAGACCGTGATCGAAGTCCCGAAGAAGTTATCCGAATCCCAAGCGAAGCTCCTTCGGGAGCTCGCCGAACTCGACCACGAGTCGGTCCTGCCGGCTCACAAATCGTTCTTCGAAAAGCTCAAAAATTTTTTCGATCCCGAGTCTGCTTCGTCGGAATGAACTTTTCACCCCAACGTTCCGACTTGGGTCCTACCCCCTGATTGATCTTACGACCTCCATCCTGAACCCGCCGTGAACAACAACGAACCCGAATTCGAGCCTGACCAGGAAGCCAGCGCTGCCGGATCATCCGGTGTCGACGATCAGGCACATGCCGATGCCCTCGATTCCGTCTTGGAATCGTCCGACCCGCCCCGGCCGGAGACGACCGGTGAGGCCGTCGAGCGGATGAAGCGCGAGGTCGAGCAGGCCCATCAGCGGGTGTTGATGGCCCAGGCCGAGATGGAGAATTTTCGCAAGCGAACGCGGAAGGACTTCGAAGATCAGCTCCGTTTTGCCGCCCTGCCGCTCGTCGAAGACCTCCTTCAGGTCCGCGATAATCTGATCCGTGCGCTCGATGCCGCCGCTGTCGGCTCGGCGACGATCGATGGGCTCCGAGCTGGGGTCGGGATGGTGGCCAAGCAGTGGGATGACATCCTGGCCAAGCACGGCATCCGCCCGATCGTTTCGGTGGGTGAATCGTTCGATCCGAATTATCACCAAGCGATCGCCCAGGCCCCCAACGACACCCACCCCGCCGGTGTCGTGGCGGTCGAGGCGACGACCGGCTTCCAGATGCACGGCCGTGTCGTCCGACCCAGCCAGGTGATCGTCAGCACCGGCAAGCCGCAGGGTTGAGGTGCCCATCGATCTTCGCCCAGGAGGCGTTTGCCTCCGTTGTCACAGTCGAATGCCCCAAGACGCTATCTAACCCAGAACGACGACCATGCCGACCTACGATTACGAATGCCAGGCCTGCAACCATACGCTCGAAGTCTTTCAGGGAATCAACGAACCGGTCCTGACCAAATGTCCCGCATGCGGCAAGAAGAAGTTGCAGCGGCAGTTCGGGACCGGGGCGGCGATCGTCTTCAAGGGATCGGGCTTTTACCAGACCGATTACCGTAGCGAAAGCTACAAGAAGGCGGCGAAGTCTGACCAATCGTCAGGGGAATCGAAATCTTCCGAATCGAAGTCTTCCGAGTCCAAGCCCGCCGAATCGAAGTCGCCAGCCAAAGGTGAAAGCTCCGCTTCGCCCAAGAGCAAGTCGGGCGGTAAATCGGATTGAACCAACGCAGCGAATTATTCGCCCCCTCGTATCAACTACCTAAGCGGTCCGCCTCCTGATGGGAAAGCAAACCCTTTCGACCACCGTCAGTGCCGACCAGGCGGGGCGCTGCGATCTTGTCGTTCGCGAAATGACGTCGCTCTCCAGGAGTCGCGTCCGAGGGCTATTCGATCATGGCTGCGTGCGGGTCAACGGCATCCCCTGCATCGATCTGGGGCATCCCGTCGCTGTTGGCGATGTCGTCCGGATCGATTACGACCCCGGCCAAGGGTACAAGCCGAAGAAACAGGAGTGGGACGACCGCAACTTTTCGATCCTGTATGAAGATGATGACCTGTTGGTCGTCGACAAAGCGGCGGGGGCGTTGACCGTCGCGACCGACCGGGGCGAGCCGAACACCCTCGAAACTCGCGTCGGGGTTTATCTTAGCCATGCCGGGCGGAAGCGAAACGCCTTCATCGTCCACCGGCTCGACCGCGAGGTGAGCGGTTTGTTGGTGATCGCGAAGTCGTATCGTGTGGCCGAGGCGTTGATCGAGCAGTTCAAGCAGCACAAGCCCGAGCGGGTGTATGTCGCGATCGTTGCCGGCAAATTCGGGAATGATTCGGGGACGATCCGGTCGCACCTCGCCACGGGTAAGAACCTCGATCGGTTTTCCGCCCCCGAATCGGACGAGACCGAATTGGCGGTGACCCATTACAGGGTACTGCAACACCTGCGAGACACGACGCTGCTCGAGGTCCGCTTGGAGACGGGGCGGCGTAACCAGATCCGGGTGCACCTTGCCGAGTCACGGCATCCGGTGTTAGGCGACCCGCGGTACGGAAAGAAGTTCGCCCGGCACCCGCACTGGTCGAGCAAGCGGTTGGCGCTGCACGCCCACACGCTCGGTTTCGAGCACCCGGTGACGAAGGAACGTTTGACGTGCGAGTCGAAGTTGCCCGTCGAGATGGAACGTTTTATCGCCCATTCGACGACCGAGGCGTCACCCACGCCCCCCTGAGTTGGTGGTCCCGGTTGGTCGCGGGGTGACGGTTTTGCACCCGCACAGCTTCCTCCAAAAGGGGGGCGTTAATCGTTCTTTGCCCCTTGCGGTATAACCGGATGTTTAGGTGGTATGATTTTTACTACCCCTTATCTGATAACCGCTTTTCGAAAAGGCATCGAGGCATGCGTCCGGGCGATCTCGTTTCATCGGTGAAAGGGCTTTTCGAGCTCTGGTTTGGGTTGCATCGGCCGGTGACGCAGCTCCCTTATGTGTTCACCGGTTTCGGGTTGATGATTCTGAAATACGCGATCGAAGCGTTCTCGATTTATCACTACACGGGACGCATTTACCCGCCGCGTGATTTCCTCAACCCGTTGCTCAGCATTCGGCAGACCTACCTCGCGCCGCCGGCGCCCGATTGGCTCGGGTGGTCGCTGTTGATGTTGTCGATCCCGTTTTTGTGGATCGCGATCACGATGTGCGTCCGGCGGTCGATCGATGCCGGCCGTTCGCCGTGGCTCGGGCTGCTCGTTTTCGTCCCGGGTTTGAACCTGATCTGGATGCTGTTGCTGTGCGCGCTGCCGAGCCGTCCGCGACCGGTCGAGATGTTCGAATCGGACGCGATGGAGACGGAGCATCGGTTTCGCAGCGCGTTGTTCGGGGTGGGGGTGAGCATCCTGGTCGGGATCGTGATGTTAGCGATCAGCGTCTATGGGTTAGGCGATTACGGGATCGGGCTGTTCATGGGGACACCGATCATGGTGGGTGCGGTGAGCGCCTACCTTTACAACCGTCCTGTCCCGCGAAGCCTTGTGGGGAGCCTTTCCGTGGCGCTGCTCGCGATCTCGCTTTGCGGTTTGGCGCTGTTGGTGATCGCGGTCGAAGGGGTGCTCTGTTTGGCCATGGTCTTTCCGATCGCCGCTTTTATGGGGATGTTGGGGGGGCTAGTCGGTTACGCGATCGCGCAGATCGGGCCGCGTCGTCCGGCAACGTTCGGGTTGCCGATGATCGCGCTACCGATCTTGATGGGGGCGGAGTCGCTTTATCGCGACGTGCCGCTGTACGAAGTCCGATCGGCGGTCGAGATCGATGCGCGGCCAGAAGAGGTTTGGCCTCATGTGGTCGGTTTTTCGGAATTGCCAGACCCGCCGAACTGGTTCTTCAGGCTCGGGATCGCTTACCCGATGCGGGCGACGATCAAGGGGACGGGGGTTGGGGCGGTCAGGCACTGCGAATTTTCGACGGGCCCGTTCGTCGAGCCGATCACGGTTTGGGACGAGCCCCGGAGGTTGGCGTTTGATGTCGCGTCGCAGCCGCCGCCGATGCACGAATTGAGCCCTTACCGACACGTCCATCCGCCGCACCTCGACGGTTACCTGCGGTGCAAGCGAGGCGAATTCAGGCTCGTCGAGCTCCCCGGCGGCAGGACACGCTTGGAAGGGAGCACGTGGTACGAATACGAGATCTACCCGCAGGATTATTGGACCCTTTGGTCGGACCTGTTGATCCATCGGATCCACCGACGCGTCCTCGATCACATCAAGCGGCTCAGCGAAGACTCCGCCGCAAATGGAACGGCGAAGGTTTCGCCACAAGCGGCACAGGTTGATCCCGCGGGTTGATCGGCATAGGTTGATCCGCACACGTCGGTCAACCATATTGGTTGGGACTGGTCGTGTCGGACGAGGCTTTTTGGAGAATGAAGCGCGAGCCCAGCCTGGTTCATCGCGTGGCTTCGAGACGGCCTTCCCTTTGTGATCAAGCTTCGCGCGTACCTGCCGTTTTGGCCCGAGGTTGATGTTTTGAACCGAACTTTTTTGAACCCGGATCCGCCGTGCGAGACTCCTTTGGTCGTTGGTGCCAGACCCGGGATTCGATCATTTTGTTGGGGATGTTGCACTCGTCGTTTCGTACTGGCAACACGTTGGTCGATCCTGTTGATCACGATGTTTCTCTTCAGGTGCGGATCGGCTTGGTCTCAGCAGCCCGATCTCGAAGCCGATTTGGCGAAGGGTTGCTTGTCGGCGCCCGATGCGTTCGAAAGCGATGTCTGGGCTAAGGTGGGTGAGGCGATCTGCTTGCGCTGCCACACCGCGACGGGGGATGCCAAGGAGAGTGGCTTCATCCTCGTGAAGCCGCAATCGGTTGCGGATGCCGCGGCGATTTCGGCCAACGGCGAAGCCTTTTGGGAGCAGGCGCTGCGGGACGAAAATGGCCAGTCGTTGTTGATCGCCAAGGCGACCGGTGGGCTCGAACATGGTGGTGGCCAGGTGGTCGTCCCCGATTCGGCGGCGTGGCAGGTGTTGCGGCGTTTTGTCGACCGAAGCCGCGCGTCGGGTGCGAATCGTGAAGCCGTCTTGGCGGGGGAGGCCAAGGGGGCGATGGGGCCGTTGTTCCAGGATGTCGTGATGGTCTCGCCGACACGGCTGCTTCGTCGCGTGACGCTTTCGTTGGCCGGTCGGTTGCCGACGCCGCAAGAGCACGACGCGGTGGCGGCCGGTGGGATCGGGGCGCTCGACCCGATCCTCGACGCGGTCTTCGATGAGCCCGCCTTTTATGAGCGGCTCAAGGAGGGGTTCAATGACATCCTGTTGACGGTGGGGATCGAAGACAACGCGGAAACGATCCTATCGTACGACCATTTCGAGAAGACGCGGCTTTGGTACCAGAAGCATGACTTGGGAGACGTCCCCGAGGAGAAACAGGAGCGGACGCGTTGGGAATTGGCACGCGTTTATCGCGAGGCGCTGTTGCGCGAGCCCTACGAATTGATCGCGCACATCGTCCGCAATGACCTGCCATTCACCGAAGTGGTGACGGCCGATTACATCATGGTTTCGCCTTACACCGCGCGGGGTTATGGGATTTTTGAAGGGGTGCGTGATCAGTTCAAGGACCCCGAGGACCCCTTCGAATACATCCCCGCGAAGTTGAAGGCGCTCACCGGCCGCAACGGCAAGACGCAGGAATCGACGACCGGGTTTTATCCCCACTCGGGCTTGCTCAGCACGTTCCATTACCTGCGGCGTTACCCGTCGACGGAGACGAACCGCAACCGGCTGCGTGCGAGGATGATTTATCAGCATTGGCTCGGGGTCGACGTGATGGCGCTGGCGCCGCGATCGAGCGACGCGTCGGCGGTTGCCGAGAAATTCGCCAAGCCGACGATGGAAGCGGCCGATTGCGTGATCTGCCACAAGAGCGTCGATCCGTTGGCGGGGATGTTTCAGGACTACGACTTTGAAGGACACGTCGGGCCGCGCAAAGACGGCTGGTACACCGACATGTTCGGTGCGGGGTTCGATGGGGAACCGCTCCCTGCGGACCAGCGTTGGCGGGCCCCGCAATGGTTGGGCGAGCGGATCGTTCGCGACCCGCGATTCGCGATGGCGATGGTCGAGCATGTCTATTACATCCTGTTCGGCAGGAAGGTGTTGTCCCCACCGATCGCGATCGACGACCCGTACTTTTACCAGCGTCGCTGTGCCTATCGGGCGCAAAGGGCGTTGATCGAATCGGTCGCGGCGACCTTTCGCGAGTCGAACCACAACTTGAAGGTCGTCTTCAAGGCGTTGATCCGGAGCGATTTTTATCGGGCCGATGGGTTGGCGATCGGGTCGCCAGACGCCGCGCGGCCAGAGACACCAGACGCCACGCGGTCAGAGACACCAGGCGCCATGCGGTCAGAGACACCAGGCGCCATGCGGTCAGAGACACCGGATGCCGCGTGGCTCGCGGCGCTGGACGATGTCGGTGTCGTGAGGTTGCTCAGCCCCGAGCAGCTCGAGCGGAAGGTCGGTGCCGTCTTTGGGAAGCGTTGGGGGAGGCTCAACGAGTCGCTCGAAATCCTGTACGGCGGGATCGATTCGATCGCGGTGACGGAGCGGAACCCGGAGCCTAGCGGCGCGATGGGGGCGGTGCAGCGGATGATGGCCAACGATGTCGCGTGTGAGCACGTGGCTCGCGACTTCCGATTGCCCGCTGAACAGAGGCTGCTTTTCTCATCGATCGAGCTCGATGTCGTCCCCGGCCAGGCCGAGTCGGAGTCGAAGGTACGGCAAGCGATCGTCGCGCTCCATCAGCGGATCTTGGGGCGTGAAGATGCCGCGGATTCGGACGAGGTCGATCGGAGTTACGGGCTCTTTTGCGGCATCCTTGAAGAGGCGGGCCGGACGAAGGGGATCGAGCCGAAAGAGAGCTATTTTTGCGGCGGCCGTGAGGAATTCCGTTCGCCGGACCCGCATTTCACGCTGCGGGCGTGGCGTGCGGTTGTCAGTTATTTGCTGCGTCGGCAGGAATTTTTGTACGAATGATCGGGCGGGCGTGGTTGCGGTTACTGTCGGTGTCGGTGTCGCATCGGCAGTGATGAGGCCTACATGAAGAAGGGGTAACGATGTCGCGTCGGATGTTCATGCGTCATTGCCTAGCGGCGGGGCTCAGTTTCGCCACGGCGCTGCGGGTCGATGATTTGCTCGCGCAACAAGCATCGGATGAGCCGCCCCCTTATGAAGGGCCCTATTACGTCGTCTTCAACGCTTCGGGGGGCTGGGACACGACCTACCTGATGGACCCCAAAGGGATCGACGGGATCAATCGTTTGTACAAACAGGACGAGATCTTGACGCATGGGTCGCATCGTTTCGCCCCGACGGCGAAGCAGATCGAAAAGGGGATGTCGAACGAAGACTTTTTCAAAAAGTACGGCGACGAGCTGCTGGTGATGCACGGCATCGACTTGTCGGTCAACAACCACACGCCATGTGCCAGGTACATGGCGACCGGCAAGCTCGACAGCCTCGCTTATCCGACCTTCCCTGCGCTCGTCGCGGCATGCCAAGGGGCGACCGCGCCGTTGGCCTTCCTCACGTTTGGCAATTATTCGGCGACCGGCAATCTCGTCCCGATGTCGCGGGTCCCTTACCTGCAATCGCTGAGCCTGCTCGCTAAGGCGGACTATGTCGAGGGGAACGAACGGGCGCCGTACCACGAGCCGTTTGTCGCCGAGCGGATCGAGCGGGCGCTGCAGGAACGTTTCGAATCGCGTGTCGGGACGACGCGGCTTCCGCGGATCGAGCGTGGCGAAAACATGCTCTTCGCGGCACAGACCAATTCCAAGACGCTCAATCGCATCGTCCCGTACATCCCCAAGCAGGTCGCCAAGGAGCGGTTGCACCAGCAATGCGACATCGCGCTGGCGTCGTTCAAGGCGGGGGTCTGTGTGTCGGCCAACCTGTCGATCGGCCAGTTCGATAGTCACAACAACAACGACCCGGACCAAATGAAATTGATCCCCGAATTCCTCGCCGGGATCGATTACCTCATGACCAAAGGGGACGAGCTGCAGATCCGCGATCGGCTCGTTGTCGTGATCCAAAGCGAGATGGGACGGACCCCGAATTACAACTCGGGGAATGGCAAAGACCATTGGTCGATCAATTCGATCATGTTCCTCGGGCGTGGGATCACGGGTAACCGCGTCCTGGGGGCGACCGATGAGAAACAGCAGCTCGTCCCGATCGACCCACGCAGCATGGCGATCGATCGCGAGGGAGGGATTCGGGTCCGACCCGAACAGGTCCATCAGGCGCTCCGCGAATTGGCTGGGGTTGCCGAACACGACTTCGCGAAACGTTTCCCGCTCGACCTGAAAGGGGATGAACGTCTAGTTGGTTTATGGGGCGT
>JBEIRZ010000424.1:0-3799 GCA_040375695.1 Planctomycetaceae bacterium | reverse complement strand
GCGGTTGAGGCGAACCCGGTTGAAACAATCGTTGTTCAAACAAGCATTGTCGAAACGAACATTGTCGAAACGAACATCGCTCGCGAATCGTTCGTCGAGGGGGACACGTTCAGAACGTCGACCGATAGAGCGAGCGGACCTTTTCCAGATCGAGCGGGACCGGGTTGAAGGTCCCGGTCCATTGCTTCATCGCATCGGCGGCGAGCGTCTCGACATCCGCCGCGGGGATTTGGAGCTGCGTCAATGACGTCGCCAGATTGGCGCGTCGGGCCAGCGATTCGACCATCGCTGCCAGCCGCTCGGGGGCGGTGGCGACGTCGGGGGCGGTGGCGACGTCGGGGGCCTGGTGCAGTTCGGCGAGCAATTCGGCGTACATCGAAGCGTGACGTGTGCCGTTCAGGCGGATCACCGCCGGTAACATCACCCCGACCGCTTGCCCGTGCGGCACGTCGTGGTGCGCGGTCAACGGGTTGGCCGTCGCGTGTGCGGCGCCGAGCATCGAATTTTCGATCGCCAGCCCGGCGAGGCAGGCCCCGACCTGCATTTCGCCGCGGGCGTCGATGTCACTCGGGTCATCGAGGACCTTGGGAAAGCCGCTCGCCAATAACCCGAACGCGCGGCGGGCGAAGGTGAGTGACAGCGGGTTGCGACGCGTCGTGACGTAACTCTCGATCGCGTGCGACAAGGCATCGATACCGGTCAATGCCGTCACCCGTGGCGGCATCGTGACGGTCAATGTCGGGTCGAGCAGCGCGACCTTGCACGCGGCCCGTGGGTCACCGCAGGCCATCTTCACGTGCGTCTTGGCGTCGCTGATCAGGGCGAACGATTGCGACTCGCTGCCGGTGCCAGAGGTCGTCGGGACGGCGATCATCGGCAACAGGTCGCCGGTCGCCTTGCCGACGCCGTGGTAGTCGTGCATCGACCCGCCGCACGAATAGACGAAGTTGATCCCTTTGCAGCAATCGAGGCTGCTGCCACCCCCCAAACCGACCAGCAGGTCGGGGCGGAATTCGCGGGCCGCTTCGACCCCGCGGTCGACCATCTCGGTCGTCGGGTTTTCGCCGAACTGGTGAAACGATGCGACTTCGAGCCCGGCCTGACGAAGCTTCGCCGCGCCGCTTTCGAAATGCCCCGCCGCGACGACCCCCGGGTCCGAAACGATCAGCACCCGTCGGCCAGCGTTGGGGCCGCCAATGAACGGGCCGCCAAGGGACAGCGCCAATTCGCCGAGCTTGTCGATCACGCCGGCTCCGAAAACGAAGCGGGTGCGGGGTTGGAAGTCGAAGGGTTGCATGGTGGGTCGACCTGGTGGGGGCGTGCGGATCACACGTCGATCTCTTCGGCCTCTTCGGCCCGCTCCATGATGAAGCGGAAACGTGCCGAGGCGTCTCGCCCCATCAGGTCGGCGATCACCCGGTCGGTTTCGAGATGATCGTCGATCTCGACCTTCAGCAACCGCCGCGTCTTGGGGTTCAGCGTCGTGTTCCAAAGGACTTGGGGCATCATCTCGCCCAACCCTTTGAACCGCGTGATCTCGGGTTTGGATCGTCCGGCATGCTGCTTCAAGATCCGTGCCCGGTCCGCCTCGTCGGCCGCCCAATAAGTCTCTTTGCCGATGTCGATCCTAAAGAGCGGCGGCAGGGCGATGTAAAGGTGACCGGCGGCAATCAGCGGTTGCAGGTGGCGAAAGAAAAATGTCAGCAGCAGCGTCGTGATGTGATGCCCGTCGGAATCGGCATCGGCCAGCAGGATGATCCGTTGGTACCGGAGGTTGGCGAGGTTGAAACCCGGCCCGATCCCGCAACCGATCGCCGTGAGCAGGTCTTCGATCTCTTTGTTCTCGAGCAACTTCTTCAGCGGGACGTTTTCGGTGTTCAGGACCTTACCGCGGAGGGGTAGGATCGCTTGAAAATTGCGGTCGCGGCCTTGCTTGGCGCTGCCGCCTGCCGAATCCCCTTCGACGATGAACAGCTCGGACTTGTCCCGGCCGCTGGCGAGGCAATCGCTCAACTTGCCAGGGAGCGCCGTTCGCTTGGCACCCCCCTTTCGCGAGACCGCTTCGGACGCCGCGCGCGACGCCTCGCGGGCGCGGGCGGCGGCGATGATCCGGGCGACGATCTGGTCGCCGACCGATCGGTTGCTGTTGAACCACTGTTCGAGCAGCGGACGCAGCGCCGACTCGACCGTCGCCTGCGCTTCGGGGTTGTTCAACCGGTCTTTCGTCTGGCCTTGGAATTGCGGGTCCGAAATGAAGATCGAGACGATCGCGATCACCCCTTCGCGGATGTCTTCGTGTGAAATCTTGACGCCTCGCGGGGTTAGCCCGTGCGTGTCGACGTAATTCCGCACCGCCTTGGTCAACCCGCTGCGGAAACCGTTTTCGTGCGTCCCGCCATCGCCGGTGGGGATCCCGTTAACGTAACTGCGGACGTGCTCGTCGGTCGATTCGGTCCACTGCAGCGCGATCTCGATCCGTTGCCCGTCTTCCTTGCGAAACGCGAACGGCGACTCGTGGATCGGCGTGGCCTGGCGCGACTTGACGACCTTCGTGAGGTAATCGACGATCCCCTGCTCGTGCAAAAAGGTATCGGTCGCCCCGGTCGTCTCGTCGACGAAGATGACCTTCAATCCGCGGTGCAGGAAGCTGGCCGTTTCCAACCGGTTGCGAATCGTCTCCGCCTCGAATTCGGTCTTAGGAAAGATCGTCGGGTCGGGGGTGAAGGTGATCGTCGTCCCGGTGCCACGGATCGCGCCGGGAAGTTTTTTCAATGGCGAGGTGACGGCCCCTTTCGAGAAGGTCATTTGGTATTGGCAGCCGTCGCGGCGGACCGTCGCGATCAACTCTTTGCTCAGCGCATTGACGACCGACGCGCCGACGCCGTGCAACCCGCCCGCGGTCTTGTAATTGTTGCCGTCGAATTTCCCGCCCGCGTGGAGGATCGTCAGCACCATCTCCAACGCCGGCTTCTTCGTCTTGGGGTGCTTATCGACCGGGATCCCACGCCCGTTGTCGGTGACGGTGATCGTGTGCCCGCCCTTGTGGAGCGTCACTTTGATTTCGGTCGCGTGCCCGTTCATCGCCTCGTCGACGCTGTTGTCGACGATTTCCCAAACGAGGTGATGAAGCCCCGCGGTGCCGACGCCGCCGATGTACATGCCGGGCCGTTTGCGTACCGGCTCCAAACCTTCCAAGGCGGTGATGTCTTTGGCGCTATATTGCGTGCCAGCCGTACTCATTGCGATGCTTGATCCTGGTGCCGAAAACTACCCCGCGTGCCCACCCCGGGTGACCCCGCCGGTCCCTGAAGCGTATTCGACGACGGCGGCGCGCCGCAACCCGAGCGGCTAATCGGCCCGAGCGGCTAATCGGCCCGAGCGGCTAATCGGCCCAAGCGGCGTATTTCGGGGCCGAGGTGTGCCGGAAGCGGTTTTTCCTCGCCGGATCGAGCAACCCGACCCGATTCCACGGGGCGATCTGGTCCCGTACCAACTCGACAAACCGGCCGTCTTCCGGGCCCTCCGGCCCCGCCGCACGCCATGCCGCCTCGGCCGCACGCCAAGCCGTCTCCGCTGCTCGTGCCAATTCGCGATCGCCGCACTGCAAAAAACCCTGCGGCCAATCGCTCGGGTCCCGTGCCATCACCTGCTCAAAGCCGATCGCGGCGACGAAATAAAACGATGCAAAGGCGGTGAACCTCGAAAAGCTCGGCAGCGCCCGATAACAACCCGACACCAACGTGTCGATCCAGCGGAGCTCTTCCCTCAGTTCCCGTCCGTATCGGGCGAACCTCCGCTG
>JBEIRZ010000612.1:0-1957 GCA_040375695.1 Planctomycetaceae bacterium | reverse complement strand
CGACAAGGAGCTGCACGGCGGGCTGACCCCGTTCGGCGAAGAGGTCGTTCGCGAAATGAACCGCTTGGGGATGCTGGTCGACCTGTCACACGTCTCCCCCGCGACGATGCGACACGCGTTACGGATCACGACCGCCCCGGTGATCTATTCGCACAGCTCCGCCCGCGGCGTCGCCGATCACCCCCGCAACGTCCCCGACGACGTCTTGCCGCTGGTGGCAAAAAACGGCGGCGTGATCATGGTCAATTTCTATTCCTCGTTCATCGTCCCCGCGTCGGCCGCCCGCGAATCCGAAGTCATCCGCTTAAAACGACGGCTCCAAGATGCCGGCACCTCCGCCGAAGCGATCGACGCCGAAGTCAAAAAGTATCGCGCCCAACACCCCGCGACCCGCGGGACGATCCACGACGTCCTCGATCACATCGACCACCTCGTTCGCTTGGCCGGCCCCGACCACGTCGGGCTAGGCTCCGATTTCGACGGCGTCCCGATGGTCCCCGAACAGTTGGAAGATGTCAGCAGCTACCCGCTGATCACCCAAGGGATGCTCGACCGCGGGCATGACGAGTCGGTGATCCGCAAGGTCATGGGCCAAAACCTGCTGCGGGTGATGCGAGCTGCCGAAGCGGTCGCACGGCCCCCCGTCCCCGCTGCCGCTCCCTGAAGGACCATCCCATGAACCTGAACGATCAACGGGCCGATCAACGGGCCGATCAACGGGCCGATCACCGAACCGATCACGGTTGTTTCACCCAGGCGCGAGCGTCGCATCTTACCATCGTCGCCGCACGCCTGATCGCGATGTGGCTGATCTGCTTCGTCGCGGTCGATGCCTTCGCACAGGACCAAGCCCCTTCGCAGGAGTCGTCGCCGACCGCCAACGCGTCGCCCCACGTCTCCCCGTTCGAACGTTTCGGCCGTGGCGCGGACGACCCGCCGGCGCCAAACGAAATCTCTGAAACCTCCGCCGGCCGATTGCTGCTGACCGAATTGAGCTGCACCGCTTGCCACGCCGCCGACGACGCGTCGCTCGCCCCCAAGCGAGGCCCGTCGCTAGCGAGCACAGGCCTACGGATCGACCGCGATTGGCTCGTCCGATTCCTCGCCAACCCATCCGAAACGCACCCCGGCACGACGATGCCCGACGTGATGGCGGGGGTCGAGCCCCAACAGCGCCAGCATGTCGCGACGCTAATCGCCGATTGGCTGATGGCCCGCCGCGAGGCGTTGCCCGAGGTCCAGGGTTCGGGGTTGAAACCCGTCCCGCACCTCTTTTGGGAGCGGGGTGACGCGGCCCGCGGCAACGAACTGTTTCATCGCGTCGGTTGCGTCGCCTGCCATGCCGCGGACCCCGACCACCCGGCGAGCAAATCGGCACCAAAACTCGACCCGCAATTGGCGCTGCTCGACCCCGAAGAGCTCGCCGAGCTGGGGCTCGCGGGGGCCACACGTCCCACCCCCGCCCAGCCGCTGCCGCGGCTCTCAGAGAAAACGTCGCTTCGCGCCCTGACGCTCTTTTTGCTCGAACCCGAACGGACAAGGCCCGCACTGCGGATGCCGAACCTCAAATTGAGCGCCGTCGAGGCGGCCGATATCGCGAATTACTTGATGTCAAGGGAAACCGGTAACGGCGAAAAGCCCGTCAGCGACTTCACAACGACGATGACGAAGCCCGACACCGCCGCGGCCGACACGAAACGTCCCGATGCGAACCGTCCTGACACGAACCGTCCCGACACGAGGCTCGACGAGGCGAAGGCGTGGTTCGATCGGTTGCGATGCGCCGCTTGCCACGACATCCCCGGGGTCCAGTCCGATCTCGCACCGATCCCGAAGCTGTCACAGCTCGATCCCGACGCGACCGATGGCTGCGGCGGCGATGACGCTTCGTCGGCCGCACGTTCGATGGCACCTCGCTATCGCCTCGACGCCGACCAGTCCGCGGCGATCAAACTGG
>JBEIRZ010000635.1:0-1750 GCA_040375695.1 Planctomycetaceae bacterium | reverse complement strand
GTCATCGACGGGGATCTTCGCATCACCGCGGTCGAGGATCGCCAATTCACCGCGATCGAGGATCGCCAATTGACCGCGATCGAGGATCGCCAATTCACCAGGGGTGATCGTCTCGCGAGGTTGGTTGAAATCGCCTCGCGAAAAGAGTTTCGTTTCTGGCAGGTGCCCCGGCGGTTCGGTCAAACAGTGGATCCAATCGTCGGGCGGGCGTTGGGCTTGGGCCTCGGCCTGCTTCGCGTCCCACTTCTTGTTGAAGCCGTTCAAGCGGTCGTCGAGGTAGAGATAAACGGTGCCGCGGTTGACGTTGAGGAAAGGGTATTCTTTGATCAGCGCGCGATGTTCGTCGGTGCGATCCTTTTCGGCGGTGTCGCGGGCCTCGCGGGCTTTGGGCTGGGTCTCGGCAGGGAGTTTTGCCAATTCGCGTTCGAAGGTCTCTTTGACGATCTGGTCGAGCTCCGCGTTGCGTTCCTCGCCGATCTTTTTCAATAACGCATCGATCTCGTCACCGCGAGCGCGGGTTTCGTCCGACCATTGGGAGACCAGCCGTTCCGGTGCGGAACGCCATTTTTTCCAATCGTAAGCCGGTTCGAAGATCGCGCGGATGCGATAGTAATCGGCGTGGGTGATCGGGTCGTATCGGTGGGCGTGGCATTGGGCGCAGCCGACCGAGAGCCCCAGGAGCGAAGTCGAAACGATCTTGATCGTCTCGGCCATGACGTCGTTGCGGGCGACGTTTTGGTCGGATGACGAATCGGTCGTCCCGTCGGGCCCCATCCGCAGGAAACCGGTCGCGATCAGCTTCTCGGCCTGGTCCGGGGTGAGGTTTTTGTAAGGCTGTGGGACGAGTTCGTCACCGGCGAGTTGTTCGACGATGAAATCGTTCCAGGGCTTGTCGCGGTTGAAAGAGCTGACGACATAATCGCGGTACTTCCACGCCCATTTCCGTTCGGGGTCGCTCGGGGAATAGCCATCGCTGTCGGCATAGCCGGCGACATCGAGCCAATGTCGGCCCCACCGCTCGCCATAGGCCGAGGAATCGAGCAGGCGGTCGACGAGCCGTTCGTAGGCATCGGGTCGCGAGTCGCTTTCGAATTCGGCGATCGATTCGGGGGAGGGCGGGAGGCCGGTCAGCGAGAAGGTGAGCCGGCGGATCAACGTCGCGCGATCGGCTGGGGGCGAAAAGCCTTCAAGGCCATGTTCCTTGAGGCGTGTCCAGAGGAACGAGTCGATCGGGGTGATCGATTCGGATTGGGGCGGGGCATCGGGGATCGGCGGGCGGACGACGGGGCGAAAGGCCCAGTGGTCGCGATCTTCTTGGGTGAAGATGTCACCCGGCGCGAGCGACTCGGGCTCATCGCGTCCCGCTTTGGCACCTTGATCGATCCAGGCTTCGATCTTAGCGAGCTCGTCCTTCGAGAGCTTCACTTTGCCTGGAGGCATTTCGCCCGAAGCGATCCGTTGGGTGAGGAGGCTCGATTTTGCGTCACCGGCGACGATGGCCGGCCCCGATTCGCCCCCTCGGAGCAAGAAGCGGACGAGCCGTGCGTCGAGGCCAGCTTCGGGGTCGGCCTCTTCGCCGTGACAATGCCAGCAGTGTGCCTTGAGCAGCGGGCGGATGTCGCGTTCGAAGACGAGGCTAGCTTGGCCATCTTGGCCATCTTGCGCAGCGACTTTGGCCGGCTGGGGATCGGAAGCGGAGGCGATCGGAATTTTCCCGATCGGTAAAGCGAGCCCGATCGGCAAGCCGACC
>JBEIRZ010000659.1:0-1481 GCA_040375695.1 Planctomycetaceae bacterium | reverse complement strand
GCGACCGACAACTTCATCATCCCCTCGCGGACGGGGGTCGAATTCGTCGACCCACAGCAGCAGAATTGGGACATCCATCACTGGGTCCGCGGCGGTTGCCTGTACGGCGTGATGCCGTGCAACGGTTTGACCTACACGCCCCCTCATGATTGTGCCTGTTACCCCGAAGCGAAACTGTTCGGTTTCAACGCGCTCGCCCCATTGTCCCCGACCCGCCCAATCCCGGGTGTGGTACCGGAAACGGGTCGGCTCGAGAAAGGGCCTGCGTTTGACCGACCGCTGGTGGCCGAAGCGGCCGGCGAGGGGGATTGGCCGACCTACCGTCACGACGCGAACCGCAGCGGTTCCGCGTCGCAACCGATCGCCAAAGATCTGGCTTCGCGGTGGAAGGTGAAATTAGGGGGACGTTTGACGGCCCCCGTGATCGCCCACGGGTCGGTCTATGTCGCGCAGATCGATGCCCACACGCTCCATTCGCTCGATGAGCAGGGTGGCCAGACGCGATGGACATTCACGGCCGGGGCGAGGATCGATTCGCCCCCGACGATCCATCGGGGCCGGGTTCTTTTCGGGGCGGCGGACGGTTGGGTCTATTGCCTCGATGCGAGAGACGGGAAGTTGGCGTGGCGTTATCGCGCAGCGCCGATGGACCGCCGGACGATGTCGTTCGAACAGCTCGAATCGCTCTGGCCGGTCCATGGCAGCGTCTTGATCGTGGGTGATGTCGTCTTCTGCGTCGCCGGTCGGTCGAACTTCCTCGACGGCGGGCTGCGGCTGATTCGGCTGCAGGTGGCCGACGGCAAGAAGCTGAGTGAGAACATCATGGACGAGACCAACCCGGAGACGGGGAATAACTTGCAAGAGAAATTGCAGGTGCTGCAGATGCCGGTCGGGTTGCCGGACATCCTCTCGGCGGACGATAAGTTCGTCTACATGAAGTCGCAGAAGTTCGATTTCGAGGGGAACCGCTTGGCGATCGGGCCGAATTCGGGCGACTTCGTCAAGCAAGCGTCGGTCCAGCGGGGCGAAGGGGAACACATCTTTGCCCCGATGGGTTTCCTCGATGACACGTGGTTCCACCGCAGCTATTGGGTGCTGGGACAAAGCTTTGCCGGGGGGCATGGCGGTTATTATCAAGCCGGGCGGTTCGCACCGTCAGGCCAATTGCTGGTCAAGGGGAACGGTTACGTCTACGGGTATGGCCGCAAGCCGCAATACCTCCGCTGGACGACCACGATGGAGCACCAGCTTTTCGCCGCGGAGCCGACGCCGCCGGAGATCCCCGCCGATTTCGGCGCCGCGGGTGGCGGAGGCGGGGCAGGGGCTAGGCCCAGCGGCTTTGCCGAGTTCCCCAACGCACCAAGCCTCGACCCAACCGGCAAGCCGATCACGATCGAGGCGTGGTTCACGTCGACGACACCCAACGGCGTGATTGTCGCGCGGGGCGGTCCGGCTGAAGGGTTCGCGTTGACGCTGGAAGG
>JBEIRZ010000110.1:0-12974 GCA_040375695.1 Planctomycetaceae bacterium | reverse complement strand
GTGCCGCTTTTGTTTGGTTCATCGCGTTGTTGGCCGGGATGTATCGGACCGCTCGCGCCGTGCCGCTTTTGTTTGCTTCATTGCGTTGTTGGCTGGGAGGTACTGGACGGCTTGCGCCATGCCGCTTTTGTTTGGTTCATGGCGTTGTTTGCCGGGAGGTACCGGACGGTTTGCGCCGTGCCGCTTTTGGATGCTTCTTAGCGTTGCCTGAAGGGGCAAGATGTTTGTTTTCCTTGGCCCGTTCGTTCCCCGGATGCCGACCAGGTCGGCCGTCGAGATTGTTTTTTGGGGGTGGGGAAGTCGGTTTCACGAGGGTTGGGAAAGGGCTATGATAGCGGCTCCTTCCCGCAGAGGTTTCGGGGCCGGGTGCGACTCGGACCCGCTCTTCCCGACTTCCGATTTAAAAACCTTTTTTTCCCCTTCCGAAATCCCACCTCGGCCGTGACTGGCCCACGACCCGCAGAGAACAACCATGAGCAGCGCCGTAGCGAACCCGCCGCAATCGGATGCCCGTTGGTGGCAATACATGACCGGTTACCACTGGTTCGTCTTCGCGATGGCCTCACTGGCGTGGCTCTTCGATTGCCTCGATCAGCAGCTCTTTATCCTCGCCCGTAACGACGCCCTGACGTCGCTGATGGGGAGCGACGCCGACCCGTCGCTGGTCAAGTATTACGGCGGCAACGCGACGGCAATCTTCGTCGCCGGGTGGGCGATGGGGGGGCTGATTTTCGGCTCGGTCGGCGACCGCATCGGCCGCGCCAAGACGCTGGCGATTACCGTGCTGCTCTATTCGATCAGCACCGGATTGAGCGCGCTGTCGAAGGACGTGACGCAGTTTTACTTTTACCGTTTCTTGACCGGGTTGGGGGTGGGCGGCGTCTTCGGTTTGGCCGTCGCGTTGATCGCCGATGGGCTCCCCGAAATCGTCCGTCCCAAGGCGCTCGGTTGGTTGCAAACGTTGTCGGCGGTCGGCAACGTCACCGCGGGGTTGATCAAGCTCAGCCTGCTCGATTACCCCGCCAATGTCGCGTGGAAATACATGTTCCTGATCGGGGCCGCCCCGGCGTTCCTCTGCATCTTCATCATGTTCAAGCTGCGGGAACCGGAGAAATGGGTCGAGGCGAAGCGGGCCAGCCTGCAGGCCGGCGGCAAGAAGATGGGGTCGTACAGCAGCCTGCTCCTTGAACCTCGCTGGGCCAAACCCGCGCTGTTGGGGATGATCCTCTGCGTCGCCGGTGTCGTGGGTTTGTGGGGGATCGGTTTCTTTAGCCCCGAGCTCGTCACCTCGGCCCTCGACAAGTCGCTCAAGGCGGATGGTTTTACCGGGGCCGACCTGGCGAAGGAAAAGAGCCGCTGGACCGCGTACAACCTGATCGTGCAAAACATCGGCGCGTTCTTCGGGATGCTCGCCTTCGCGAAGCTCGCGCAGACCGTCGGTCGCAAGCCCGCGTTCGCATTTGGCTTTATCTTCGCGCTCGCCGCGACGCTGTTTTTCTTCCGTTCGTTCGACAGCCGCAGCGACATTTGGATGAGCGCCGTGATGGGGTTCGCGCAATTGGGGCTCTTCGCCGGTTTCGCGATCTATTTGCCCGAGCTCTTCCCGACGCGGCTGCGGAGCACCGGGACGAGTTTTTGCTACAACGTCGGCCGCTTCGTCGCGGCGAGCGGCCCGTTCACGCTCGGCGTTTTGCAGCAGCGGTTGGGTGATTCGGCCATCGCGAAGCTCGGCCCCGCCGCCGATGCCGCGGCCCAAGCGGCGGCGAAATTGGAGGCCTTTCGCAGCGCCGCCTGTTGGATGACCGCGATCTTCCTGCTGGGGCTACTCGTCCTTCCGTTCCTCCCCGAAACCAAAGGGCAACCGCTCCCGGAAGATCATCCCGAAAGCTAGGATTAACGGGGCAGAAAATCGCATTCGTTGCGTTAAACGTGGCTTTAACGTGATTTTGAACCCCGGGTCTCTTCTGGGGTTTTGGGCTTTGAACGATAATCTCTTCGTGAATTCGGCGACCGCTATTGGTCGTCCATGGGGCAAGCACCTTTGCGAGGGGATATGGGAACAGCGCATCCTTTGGGGCCGGACGAATCATCCCCGCGTGAGCAGGTCGAGTGGATCAGCGAATCGTTTCGCGAGGTCCTTCGTGAGTCGGGTTCGGGGGGATTGGCGGAGTCGTTGACGTTGTCGGGGGAGCCGACCGACTTGCCGGCCGACTTGAAAGACAAGGTGGGGGTGACGCCGGCCTATTCGATCTGGTTCCAGCTCCTCGGGATGGCTGATCAGAACGGGCACGACCGCGACCGTCAGGCGATCGAGCGTCGCGATGGGGTGGCGGCGTTGCCGGCGCTGTGGGGCGATTCGATCCGTCAATTGCTCGAAGCCGGTTGGTCGGCGGAGCGGATCGCGGAGCGGTTGCCCAAGGTGCAGGTGGAGCTCGTCTTGACCGCCCACCCGACCGAGGCGAAGCGGGCGACGGTGCTCGCACATCACCGCAGGCTGTTCGAACGGTTGCAGCAACACCAGCCGACGACGGGTTTGGGTGCGGGGGGGGTGGCCTCGGAGCAAGAGGAGAACGATTTCGCGGTGCGGGCGCTGTTGGCGATCCTGTGGCGGACGGGCGAGATCTATCCCGACAAGCCCGACATCCAATCGGAGCGTCGGAACGTGATCGACTATTTGACGCAAGTCTTTCCGTCGGTGCTGCGGCCGTTGGACCAGCGGCTGCGTCAGGCGTGGACGGAGTTGGGGCTGGACGCGACGGTTTTCGAAAACCCGCTCGTCTTTCCGAAGTTGACCTTCGGCACATGGGTCGGAGGCGATCGCGACGGGCACCCGTTGGTCACCGCCGAAGTGACGCGGCAAAGCCTGATGGAGATGCGGCGCAGCGCGATCGCGTTGATCCATCGGCAGCTATTGCAATTGGCGCGGTTGCTGAGCCTTTCGGATTATTGGAAGGCGCCGGACGAGGCGTTCCGTCAGACGTTGGAAGCGACGCTGGCGAGTTTGGGTGAGGTCGGTCAGCGGGCGAAGACGCGAAACCCGAACGAGCCGTGGCGTCAATTCATCAACGCGATGTTGGCGCGATTGCCGCGCGGGGACGCGAATCAGGAGCTCGCCGCGGCCGATCCCGCACCGTCTTATCAGCGGGCCTCCGAGCTGCTCGATGATTTGTCATTGCTTTACAAGAGCCTGTGCGACATCGGCCAGCGGCGGGTCGCGGAGTACGCGGTGCAGCCATTGATGCGGGTGGTGCAGACCTTCGGGTTTCATCTGGCGGTGCTCGACGTGCGACAGAACAGCGCCGTGCATGACCGGGCGGTGGAACAGTTGCTCGCCGCGGCGGGGTTCGAGCGGACCGATTTTTCGAATTGGTCCGAAGAGGACCGGCTCGAGATGTTGCGGAGAGAGCTCGCGTCGAGGCGGCCGTTCGCGAGGCCCGACGTGCGGTTGGGGGTCGAGGCCGACGCGTCGTTATCGGCGCTGCGGGTCCTTCGCGATCACCGGCAGGCGTATGGCGATGACGGGCTGGGGGCGATCGTGATCAGCATGACGCGAAACCTCTCGGACCTGTTGGTCGTCTACCTGTTGGCCCGTGAGGTGGGGTTGATGGAAGAGACGCCCGAGGGGCTGCGCTGCCCGTTGCCCGTCGTGCCGCTGTTCGAAACGGTCGATGACTTGCAGCGGAGCCCGCACATTTACGACGCGTTCTTGCGGCACCCGATCACCCGCCGCAGTCTCACCGATCCGCAAACGCCCCAGGGCGAGCGGGAGGCGGTGGGGCAGGTGATGATCGGATACAGCGACAGCAACAAAGACGGCGGGATCTTGGCGAGCCTCGTCAGCCTTCGCAGCGCGCAGAAACGGTTGATCGAAGTCGGTGATCGCGAAGGGGTCAGGGTGCGGTTTTTTCATGGGCGTGGGGGGACGATCAGCCGCGGCGCCGGGCCGACCGACCGGTTCGTCAAGTCGTTGCCGCACGCCTCGCTGCGGGGTGACTTGCGGTTGACCGAACAGGGCGAAACGATCGCACAAAAGTACGCCCATCAATCGACGGCGATCTTTAACCTCGAATTGATCCTGGCCGGGGTCACGCGCCAGACGTTGGTCGATCGGTGGGACGGGCCGAGCGAGCATGCGCTAGAACCGGTGCTCACCCGCTTGGCCGAATGGGCCCGCGACAGTTACACGGAGCTTTTGCAGACCGAAGGTTTTGTCACGTTCTTTCGTCAGGCGACCCCGATCGAGGCGATCGAAGCGAGCCGCATCGGGTCAAGGCCGGCCCGGCGCAGCGGCAAACAGACGCTCGCCGCTTTGCGGGCGATCCCGTGGGTCTTCAGTTGGGGTCAGGCGAGGTTTTTCTTATCGGGATGGTATGGCGTGGGGACGGCGCTGGCCGAATTGCGAAGGTCGGAGCCCGCGACGCTTGACGAATTAATCCGCGGGGCCGAGGACTGGCCGCCGCTCGATTACCTCGTCAACAACGTCTCGACCAGCCTCCTTGCGACCGATGTCGAGATCATGTGGGAATACGCGTCGATGGTCGAGGACGAAGCGCTGAGGGAGCGGTGCATGGCCAAGATCGAAGCCGAGCGGCGATTGACGCAAGAGATGATCGAGCTCGTGTTGGGCGGGCCGTTGGCGGAGCGACGGGCGAATACCGACCGCGCGATGGCGCTGCGGCGGGGCGGCTTGAGGGTCCTGCACCGCCAACAATTGGCGCTGCTCAAGGAATGGCGTGGGAACAACCAACCCAATAACCCCCAGAGCAACGCGAACCCCCCTAGCATCGCGAACCCCCAGAGCAACGCGGAGCTGCTGAATCGGTTGCTCCTTTCGGTGAACGCGATCGCCAGCGGTTTGGGGGCGACCGGATGAGCCCTGGTTTCCGATGAGCCCTGGTTTCCGATGAGCCCTGGTTTACTCGTGCGAATTGATGATCTTGAGGAGGTCGCCGATGTTGCGGTGCGATTCGATCGGGTGCCGCAGCGCCTTGTCAGAGATCACCTCGTAACGGTTCCGGCGGCCGACCTTTTCGCGGCGGATGAACTTGCCCCGCTCGAGGTCGGCGATGATCCGCTGAACGGCACGCTCGGTGATCCCGACCCGTTTGGCGACCTCGCGTAACACCAGATTCGGCTCGTTGTGCAGCAATACCAAGACGTGGGTGTGGTTCGTCAGGAACGTCCACGACTTTGTCTGGGACGACGATGACATCACCGTGGGTCGCGAAGAAGCTGACCTCTCGGCGGACGAGGGTTGAGCTCCCAAGGCTGAGCTAGCGAGAGGAGAATGGCTTGATTCGGTGGGGATCATCGTGTTGGGGGCTTACGCGGTTGGACTCCGGCTACCGCTCAGACGGCAAGACTCGATCGATTCCGAGAAGCCGATGAGCAGGGCGGATCATCAATCACCCTTCATACCACGGGACGGGATAAAAAGCGACTGGAAATTAGCGAATTCGGCGGCAGCCATGCCTGCCCTTGCGGGGCGGATGAGCGGTGAATCGTCGTTCCAATAGAGGCCAAAAAGATGCGAGCTATCGAACCCTTCGACCGACTGGGACAAGCCGCTTAACGGACGATCGCGGAGATGCCTCTGCGAGCGTCGGATAAACCGGTTCTATTATACCTTCATGCCGGCAGAGAAAGTGGCACGGCCCGTCCATAGGGACGGGCCGTGCGATGAAGGTAATTTACGTTGGCGACTCATCCTGGTGCGAAAAGGGGTCTCGGCGAGACCATCTTGCCCCAGGACGGGGCTGGCCTAGCCGATCACTTCGCCTTGGCGAATCGTTCGGCGACGGCGTCCCAGTTGACGACGTTCCAAAAGGCGGTGATGTAGTCGGGGCGACGGTTTTGGTAGTTCAGGTAATAGGCGTGTTCCCAAACGTCGAGGCCCAGGATGGGGGTCCCGGCGATCCCGGCAACGGCGGCGCCCATGAGCGGCGAATCTTGGTTGGCGGTGCTCCCGATCTTGAGCGAATTGCCGTCGACATAGAGCCATGCCCAGCCGCTGCCGAACCGCTTGGTCGCCGCGTCATTGAAAGCCGTTTTCATCGCGTCGAGCGAACCGAAGGTGGAATTGATCGCCGCGGCGAGGTCGCCCGATGGGGAGCCCCCCTTCCCCGGTCCCATGATCGTCCAGAACAGGGCGTGGTTGGCGTGGCCACCACCGTTGTTGCGGACGACGGTTCGCTTGTCATCGGGGACCGCGGCGAGGTCAGCGATCAGCGACTCGACCGACTTGGCTTCCAGAGGGGTCCCTGCGAGCGCGGCGTTGACGTTGTTGATGTACGCCTGGTGATGTTTGGTGTGGTGGATTTCCATCGTGCGGGCATCGATGGAAGGTTCCAGGGCGTTGTACGCGTAAGGGAGGGCGGGCAGGGTGAAAGCCATGGCGATTGGGACTCCTCGTTGCGAAGGGGGATGTTAAAGACCGGGAGGAACCGCTTAGGAACGGGGGCGAACGGGTTTGAAGCGTTCGTTCGAAATGTCCCGCCGCGAGCGGATCCTGACATGAAACGATATCGATTCGGCAACCGCTCCGGAACCGGGTTGCAAAAATGGGGCGCTGGTGCCGGTGATGGCGGCGACGAGTCCCCCCCAAATCTGCCGACGCCGGCCATTGCAACTTGCGACCGCGCGAGTGCCGATCTACGATAAAGCATGGGTTTTGTTGGCCGAAAAATCCCCGCCGCGTCCTTCGAATGTGTCCTTTGGCGCGGCTCCCCTTCCTACTGCCGGACGACGTTTCTCGTGGTTCTTTCCACACTCGACCGAGACCTGATCGATCGATGCCTGAAGGGGATGCCCCAAGGTTGGCAGGACTTCGTCGATCGATTCATCGGGCTCTTCGTCCACATCGTCGATTTTTCGGCCAAGCGGTCGAAGGTCGAGCTCGACCAGCAGCAGCGGGATGACATCGTCTTCGACATCTTAAAAAGCATCGTCGATGACAAGTACGACATCTTGCGGAAATTCGAACGCAACTGTTCGCTGGCGACGTACCTCGCCGTAGTGGCCCGTCGGGTGACGATGGCAAACCTGATCGCGATTCACAAGGCTCGGCAAGCCGGTGCGGGTGTGACGCCCGGTGCACAAGGGGGCTCGCCCGGTGCCGCCACCGAATCGTCCTAAGGCTGTTACGGCCCTAGCCGCAGCACCGCGGGGCGTTCTCGCTGGGGGGGCTTGTGAGCGCGGCCGTCATGACCTCTACGGGCCTTCCTGTGTCGTCACCGGCCTTCCTGTGTCGTCACCGGCCGATCAGGCGTCTTGGTCCCGGGGCCGGGGTGATTCGTTGCCAAAGTCTGGTCGATGCGGGTGGCTGAACTGGTACGCGAACCATCCGACGGCGAGGGTTGCGGCGGCGACGGCCAATTCGATCGGCCGCTGGGTGCCCGCGGTCAGCACGATCGCCAACGTCCCGATGACGAAGGCCAGTGGCGTCCAGGGGTAACCGATGACCTCGACCGGCTCGCCGCGGCGTTTCAGGACAAAGATCGCGGCGACGGTGAGCGCGGCGCACAGTGACAGCGTCAGGCCGAGGTACGACAGCAGTTGGCGGAGTGTGGCGATGGAAACGACCGCCACCGCCAGGACCCCTTGGGCGAAGACCCCGCGTCCGGGAAGTTCCGCGTCGAATTTGAACCACCCCGGCAGGACGCCGTCCTCCGCCATCTTCGCGTAGACCCTCGGCCCGGTCATCATCATCGACAGCACGCTGGTCGCCAGCGACAGCAGGATGACGTACCGCAGCAGCGTTTCGAGCTTCGCCCCGCCGACGTACCGCGCCGCGACCGCCGCGACGTCTTCTTTGCCGACGACCTCAGACGCCGGTGGTGCGAGGACGAAGACCGCGTTCAAAAGCAGGTAAAGCGTCGTGACGATCAGCGTCCCGATGATCAACGCGTCGCGGACCGTTTTGCCCCCATGCTGTGTCTCTTCGGTGATGTAGATCGCCGCGTTGAAGCCGCAATAGCTGAGCGAGATCCAGGTGAGCGAGACGGCGAGCGCCGGGATGACCATCCAACCTTCTGGCCTCTGCCCTGCCGTCGCCATCCCTTCCCAGGGGCGTCCGAGCGACATGCCGGCGAAGGCGAGGAACGCCAACAGCATCGCCAGCTTGAGGACGACCAGGAGGTCTTGAAAACGGGTCCCCGCGCGGACGCGGAAGCCATGCATCAGCCACGCGATGATGATCGTTGACGAGGCGATGACCCCGGCCGGAAGCGGTGATGTGTCTCCGCCGGTAGCGACCATCCCCATCAGGTAGGCCTCGAACGTTAACGCGGCGAAGGCGATCGCGCCGGTGAACCCCGCCAGCAGCGACACAAAGCCGGCGATGTATCCCGCGGCGGGGTGGATCGAGCGGGCGAGGAACAGGTATTCGCCCCCCGACTCCGAGAAACGTTGCGCCAATCCGCCGTAGCTCATCGCACCGCACAGGGCCAAGAAGCCGCTGATCCCCCAAGCCAGCAGGACCAGGAGCGGCGAGCCGAGGTCCGCAAGCGCGAACCCGCTCGTGGTGTAGACCCCCGCCCCGATCATGCTCGCGATGACGATATTGATCGCCGAAAAGAGCCCGATCGCCCCACGATTGGGAGTGACATGCCCGACGCCCGAATTCGGGTCGGGCGAAGCCAGGCCATCGGCAGAACTTTGGCGTCCGCGTTTTAACTCGTTGTTGTGCTCGACCACGATTGCCGACTCCGTTCCGCGGGACCATAAGTTGCCAAAACGACCGCATTTGCCGCGTGCAGTTTACCAGAAGATCCGCATCGTTCCTTTGATGTTGCATCAAGTGATGTTGCAACAAGCGTTTCGCAAGGAACACGGCCAGCAAGACATGCTATTTTTTGTTCAGTGGCTGGGGCTGGCTGCCTCGGTTGGTGGGGCCTGGCCGAGCGGCGAACACGGCCAAATCGAATCAGATTTCACCCACCGATGCAGCGGGATGACCGAGCGGAAAGCGTCGCGATCATATCCAATTTTTTCGCAGCATCCAGATCTTCACGGAGTGAGTCAAGATCGCGTAGCCCACAACCGTGACCGCCAACAGCGGCCAATATTGTAACGGCAATGGGGTGAAGCCGAGGTAGCGACCAAGAGGCGAGATCGATAACCCAATGCCGATCGCCACAACGATGGCAGACATAACGGCCAATGGCCAAGAGGCCCGGCTTTGAATGAAAGGAATCTTGTTGGTGCGAATGATGTGGATGATCAGAGTCTGCGTCAGCAGGCTCTCCACGAACCAACCCGTTTGAAACAGGCTTGCGCTGTGGGCCGCCGCCTCGGGCGTCGAAACGTCCCAGCATCCGAAGAGGTAAAGCATCATGAAGAATGTGGTGTAGTCGAAGATCGACGAGCAGGGGCCGATGAACACGATAAATCGAGTCAATTGCCGGACATCCCAGGGTTTGGGCTTTTCGACCTGTTCCGCGTCAACCTCGTCCGTCGGGATCGCGGTCTGACTGATGTCATACAACAAATTGTTGGCGAGTATTTGGATGGGAGCCATCGGCAGAAATGGGATGAAGGCGCTGCCCCCTAGGACACTGAACATGTTCCCGAAACTGCTGCTAGCACCCATCCGGACATACTTCAAGATATTGGCAAAGACTTTCCTTCCTTCCACCACGCCTGACTCAAGAACCAGCAGTGACTTTTCCAACAGGATGATGTCGGCTGACTCCTTCGCGATGTCGACCGCGGTGTCCACACTGATGCCGACATCGGCGGTGCGGAGTGCTGGCGCGTCATTGATGCCGTCCCCCATAAATCCGACCGTGTGCTTGCGAGACTGCAATGCCCGGATGATCCGTTGCTTGTGCGAAGGTGAGACGCGTGCAAACAACGTGGTGTCGAGGCAGGCATCGGCAAGTTGGTCGTCATTCATCGCCTCCACCTCGGTCCCGAGCAACACTCGATCGGTCGCCAGGCCAACCTCTTTGCAGATCTTCTTGGCCACCAAGTCGTTGTCGCCCGTGATCACCTTGACCCTGACGCCGCGATCCTCCAGGGCCTTGATCGCGACCTTGGCGGTTTCCTTCGGCGGGTCGAGGAACGCCACATAGCCGTTGAGAATCAGCTCCGACTCATCTGCCTTCGAGTAGGGGGTCGAGCCGATGGGGGCCTGCGGGCGGGGTTGGGAATCCTTGCTCGCAACCGCCAGCACGCGAAATCCATCGGCTGACAGGCGCTCGTACTCCGATTTCAGTTGGTCGATATGGGCGTGATCCATCGGATAGAGCTGTCCATCGAGCTCAAATCTCGCACAACACGGAAAAATGGCTTCCGGAGCGCCTTTGGTAATGATCCGGTCCAGTCCCTCCGGTGTGCGCACCACCACCGACATCATCCGGCGTTGAAAATCGAATGGCATCTCATCGATCTTGGCAAATTCCGGAATCTTGGCGTCAGTGTGTGTCTCGGCGTGGGCCAAAACGGCGCGGTCGAGTAGGTTTTTCAGGCCCGTCTGAAAGTGGCTGTTCATGTACGCGAGGGCCAGCACGCCATCGTCCTCTTTCAAAAGGACATCGCAATGACGTTCCAGAATCACTTGATCCATCGTCAATGTCCCGGTCTTGTCCGTGCATAGAACATCCATCGCTCCCAGGTTCTGAATCGCGTTGATCCGCTTGACGATTACCTTTTTGCGGCTCATCGCGATCGCCCCTTTCGAGAGGCAGACCGTCACGATCATGGGGAGCATTTCGGGTGTCAGACCGACGGCTACCGCGATGGCGAAGAAGAACGCTTCTCCCCAGTTCCCTTTGCTAAGTCCGTTGATCAGAAAAACCAGCGGGACCATGACCAATACGAATCGGACCAGCAGCCATGTGATTTGGCTGATGCCACGATCAAAGCTGGTCGGCGGCTCCTGCTCTGACAGCGAGGTTGCTACGCCCCCGAGATAGGTCTCTTTGCCGGTCGCAACGACGATGCCCGTCGCCGAGCCACTTTCAACGCTCGTGCCAAGGAACGCGATGCTGGTCAGCTCGATGGGGAGCGTGGCAGAGGGATTCTTTTCGATAGCGAACTTCTCGACAGGAAAGCTCTCGCCGGTAAGCGAACTTTGAGTCACGAAGAGGTCTTTGGCGGCCAGTAATCGTAAATCCGCCGGGATCATGTCACCGGCCGCAAGCATCACGACATCCCCCGGGACCAAGTTCGATACCTGTGTCTCTTGCGGTTTGCCATCGCGTAAAACGGTCGCGGCAACCGAGATCATCGCCTTTAGCTTTGCGGCCGCGTTATCTGCTTTGGCTTCCTGATAGAGCTTCAGTCCCACGCCGATGATGATCATCACGATCATCATCGATGCGGCACGATAATCTCCTGTTGCCACCGACACGCTCGACAGAACGGCCAACAAAATTATGATCGGATTCAGCACCGCGTGAAAGAGAATCGTGGCGATTCCGGGCCGCTGGTCTTGCGCCAGGACGTTTGGCCCATGCTTCTTAAGGCGAACTTGTGCTTGCCCCGCCGACAACCCTTCGGGCCGCGACGCGAATTGTTCATAAAGGGCAGCGACGTCCATGGCTGCCGCTCGGATCGAAGTGGTCGAGACCGGTGCCTGCCGTTGCAGATGCGGCGACGCGCCGAAGATGTTTTTGGGAATAATCGCGGCGTGTGACTTCGGCATCTCGTTAGCCTTGATGAACCATCGCGGCATAGCTCTCGGAAATCTCATGATGGGTGGTGGATCATCGGTAGCGATCGTATCTTCTCGATGGCATCCGCGATGCTCCCGACGACGGTAACTTTACAGCCAATACGTTCGGTCGCATTGACGAGATCTCGATCCGTGTCCCATAGCCCCACAATCAACGGCATGTTAGGAACCTTGCCGTACAAGCGTCTAGCCAGAGAACGACTATGCATGATCGCGGTCGGAGGTGTGGCCGCGACGCAAATGACAGCGTGTTCGATTTGGCAAATCCGCTCAAGCACTTCGTTTGTCGGTGTCGAGGCCGGAAATGCTTGTGCGATGCGACCTTCCTCTTCCAGAAGCTGTGCCAGCATCAATGCCGTCACTTCATCTGCCTCGGTTCGAGCCGGAATGCAGAAAATCGTATCTTTCGGTTGACGCTCAAGTCCCTTGATCACATCGTCGATTCCCGACGAGTCGGTCTTCGCATCGACGGCCTTAGCCGCTAAGTCCTTGAATCGCTCGCCCCGATACTGAATGATGTCTCTAAGGCTTTGTAAGATGAACTTGTGTTTTTCATCTTTCAATTCCCCCAATTGCCAGTGTATTTCAGCTCTCGCTAGGATCGGAACCAGGATGGTGTCATAGGTATCAACGATTGATGTTTCCTGTACACATTCGTCAAATAGCTCAACGGCTTTATCTTGATCCCCGGCCAGTAATCGTTGATAAATGCGTTCTTTCATTTCGAAGACTTGTTCGGTCCCCAGCAGGATGTCAAGAAACGAGAGTTCGGGAACGTGCTTACCGACGACGAGAACACATACGGTTAGCGGTGTTGCCAATAGGAGGCCGATGGGCCCCCAAAGCCACATCCAGAAGAACGCGGCCACAAGTACCGCGACGGATGAGATGCCTGTGTTTCTTCCATAAAGCCATGGTTCGAGAATGTTGTTATTCAGCAGTTCGAGAACGACGAAAAGGAGCACTGTGAACAGCGGCGCGCGCCAGCCGGTAGATATCGCTAGCGAGATCCCAATCGGCATGGCTGCGGCAATCCAGGGGCCGACGTATGGGATGAACCTTAGGGTCATGGCCAGAATGCCCCAAAGGGTTGCGCTAGGCACACCAATCAGCTGCAGTCCGACCCCAATCGATAATCCGAATGAAAGGTTGATAAGGAAGAGCGTCGACAGATAGCTGCTAGGCATTGCAGGGACTCTGACGTGACTGGGCGGTCGTCAATGATATTCTGCTTGGCGCTGGCAGACGCGACAATCGCGGATCCGCTGACAATAACCGCCCTCGAGTCCTAGCTGCG
>JBEIRZ010000432.1:0-3728 GCA_040375695.1 Planctomycetaceae bacterium | reverse complement strand
CGGATCGAAGTTGCGATACTTGGGGTTGGAGACTGACTCGGGGCATCGGCAGCGGGGGTGGCAAAGACGACGTGGCCATCGGAAGCGAGATGAATGCCCGGGATGGCATCGAGCGCGCCGACGACTTCGGCCATGGACGCGAAGCGATCGTGGGGGTGCTTGTGCACCATCTTATGAAAGGCCGCATCGAGCTCGTGGGGGACATCGGGCCGGAAATCGACGATCGACGGGAGCGGCGAATCGCGGTGTTGAAGGAGGACGGCCATGACGGAGGGGCCGGGGTACATCACGCGTCCGGTCAACAGATAAAAGAGCGTCGCGCCGAGGCTGTAAATGTCGGCGCGGTGATCGAGCGATTGGGGATCGAGCGCCTGTTCGGGGGGCATGAAGTCCGGGGTGCCCAGGGCGAAGCCGATTTGGGTGATGCCGGTCCCTTCGGTCGATTGATCCGCCTCGGCCGAGATCCTGGCCAGGCCGAGGTCGGTGATCTTGACGGTGCGGTATTTGTCGCAGAGCAGGTTGGCGGGCTTGATGTCGCGATGGATGACGTTCATCGAGTGGGCGTAGGCCAAGCCGAGGGCGGTTTGGCGGACGAAATCGATCGCGGTGGCGACATCGAGCGGGCCTTTTTTCTGCACCAGCGATGCGAGGTCGCGGCCTTCGACGAATTCCATCACCAGGAAGTGGCCCGCTTCGGACTCGTCGGCGTCGTAGGCCATCACGATGTTCGGGTGACCGAGCTTCGCGATCGTCTCGACTTCGCGTTGGAAGCGAGCGACGAAGGCCTCGTCGCGGCAATACTTCGACAGCAACACCTTCAGGGCGACGATCCGTTTCATCCGGCGGTGGCGGGCCTTGTAGACCGTCCCCATGCCGCCGCCCCCCAACCGATCGAGGATCTCGTAGTTGCCAACCTTCAGCTCGGCGACCAGGCCTTGGCAGATCAGTTCGAGCTGATAATTCGTCAGCAACCCGGCGGAGACGAAACGCTGGCTCAGCGCGAGCATGTCGAGGTCGGCGTGCTGGGCGGCGAAGCGATTGACATCGGGCTCGTTGACCAGACCGCTCTGCACGACGTTGCGAAGCAATTTTTCGCGAGTCAGGTGGATGATCGCGGTCGTCGGGTCCATGGGCAGTCGGTCAGGGTGGGCTGGGGTGTGCGGAGGAAGAGACTGCCGAAGACAATGCCAAAAGTGTGAAAAACGCCGGTTGAAGCCTAGTATGGGGGGGAGGGTGCGGCAAGTTAACGCGGGGGGATGAGCGGGTCTTTTTGCCGACGCGACCCGACTATTTCGCAGGACCGGCATCTTCGGAATGACTCGGTCGGAACCGCGAAAGTCGGGGTGGTGCTAACCCTGATGCGGCAATCGGACGGGGGAAAGGAAAAATCCGGCGGTATCGGGCAGAGAAAGGTGACCTTTGGGGGAAGTCCGGTCGTGGCGGGATTGAGGCGAGGTCACCGAGGAACTTTGGCAACCTTGAAGGGTTGATTCGAAGGGTTGATTCGACCGGCAGCACGCGGAATTGGTATCTTCATGGATCGAAAAGATTCGTTTGGCCCCATCACCCCTCTGTGGATGGTTATGAATCGAAACATGGACCGCGCAGGACGATCGTCACGTGGGAATGCCCGTCGCTTGTTAGGCAGCCCGTCGTTAGGCGGCGGGGTTTGGCTTTGGCGAAAGGGCAGGGGTGGTCGGGAATCCCGACGAGCGGGGTCGGTTCGGCGCTGCCTTGTGGCGATGGTTGCGGCGGTGGGTGTGGCGTTCGGCTGCATGGGTGAGGGGTTGAACGCGCAGCCACCGGCGCGAAACCCACAGCGTCCGTTTGTCCCGCCGCGTCAAGGGGCGGGGCCGGCCCGGCAACCGAACATGACGCCGCAGGCGAGGCAGCGGATGCAAGCGGAGTTGCGAGAGCGGATGCAGGCGGAGTTCCGGCGTCGGCGTGAGGCGGAGCGATCGCCAGGGAATGAGCCATCGCGGCGGGCGATGCAGGGTGGGGCGATGCAGGGTACCGCGATGCAGGGTGGGGGAGGACAGGTCGCGGCCGCGGCGGATCGGGAGGGGGTTCGGTTCTTTGAAAGCCGGATCCGACCGGTGTTGATCGAACATTGTTATGAATGTCATTCGGCGGAGAGTGACGAGGTGGGTGGGGGGCTGTTTGTCGATTCGCGTGACGGGCTGTTGCGGGGTGGTGAGAGCGGCCCGGCGATCGTTGCAGGGCGTCCCGAATCGAGCCTGCTGTTGACCGCGATCAGGCATGGCGAGCCGAAGTTGGCGATGCCGCCGGAGGGTGCGGGGGAGAAGCTGTCGGACGAGGTGATCGCCGATTTCGAGCGTTGGGTGAGGATGGGTGCCCCCGACCCGCGGGTGAAAAAAATGTCGCCCGCCAAGACCGACCAGGAGACGGCCGATTGGTGGGCGTGGAAGCCGGCCGAATCGGTCGATCCGCCGGCGGCAGGTGCCAGCGACCGTTCGGACCCGATCGATCGGTTCATCGCCGCGAAGCTCGAATCGCAAGGGTTGGCGGCGAATGGGCCTGCCGATCGGGCGACGCTTGTGCGGAGGCTGGCTTTTGACCTGACCGGTTTGCCACCTTCGCCGGACGATTACGAAAAGTACGTGACGGCGAAGGAGCCGGCGCCGATCGAAGGGTTGGTCGACAGCTATTTGCAATCGCCGCTTTATGGCGAGCGGTTCGGGCGGCGGTGGCTGGACGTGGCGCGGTTCGCGGAGTCGACGGGGCAGGACACCAACGCGCTTTACCCGCACGCGTGGCGTTATCGCGATTATGTGATCGACGCGTTCAACAGCGACCTGCCGTTCGACCGATTCGTGCTCCAGCAGTTGGCGGGTGACCTGTTGCCGGCCAGGGATGACGACGAGCGGGCCAGGCAAGTGATCGCGACGGGCTTTCTGGCGATCGGGCCGAAGGGATTGAACGAGCAGAATCGGTTTCAGTTCGCCGTCGATGTGGCCGACGAGCAGATCGACGCCTTTTCGCAAGCGTTCCTCGGGGTGACGATCGCGTGTGCGCGGTGTCATGACCACAAGTTCGATCCGATCACGCATCGCGATTACACGGCGATCGCGGGGATCTTTCTCAGCTCGCAGACGCTGTACGGAACGGCGGGGGCGAACGGGGCGAGGAACCGTGGGGAGCTGTTCGAATTGCCGGCGGGGGCGAAGCTGGCCGATGGCGTTTCGACGGGCGAGCTACCCGATGTGAGGGCGCTGCGTCGGCAGTTGGAAGAAGCGACGCGTCGGCGGGACGAAGCGCTGCGTGAGGCGGCCGAGGCGCGGCGAAACGGCAACACGGCCCCGCGTGGCGTCGCTTTGGTGCAATTCAGCACGCGGGTCGCGATGCTCGAAACGCAGCTCGCGGCGATCGACGAAGAGGGTCGACCGAGGCGTTTGGCGATGGCGGTGGTCGATAAGGAGGCTTCATCGGGCGAGGGGTCGAGTGACCGTCCGTTGCTTCGGGCCGCGATGGCACGTGGGGATAAGGGGGCTCAAGGTGACGGGGGACCGCGGCCCCAGTTGCCTGGTCAATTCGTGCCTGGCCAATTCGTGCCTGGCCAATTCGTACCAGGTCAATTCGGGAGAGGTCGGGCCAACGGGCCGTTCGTTTTGACATCGATCATCGATAGTCCGCAGTTGATCCGTGGTGAGATCGATCGCCCGGGTGAAAAGATCCCGCGCGGGTTGCCCGAATTCTTGTCGAAGGGG
>JBEIRZ010000200.1:0-8052 GCA_040375695.1 Planctomycetaceae bacterium | reverse complement strand
TGTAGAGCCGGGTGTCATCGATCCCCGCCGCTTTGCTGACGTCTTTATAAACGGCCCCTTCGCCGCCACGCCACAGCGTTGAGGGCTGGCCACTTAGCGGGGATTGCGGTTCGATCACGCCGCCGCCAGGGAAGAAGAGGTCGAGTCGGCCATCGCGGTCATAATCGAGCACCCCGACGCCGCCGCCGAGCGATTCGGCGATCGAGTACTGGTTCGACTCTTCCCCGTTGCGGTAGACGCTCTTTACCCCCGAGGCTTCGGTGACCTCTTCGAAATCGACTTGATAGGCGGCTGCGGTGGTCGGGGCCTTTGCCTTGGCGGCCGGTTTCGGGAGGGGGGCAGGCGGGGCAGCCTTGCGTTTCTGTTCGCAGCCGGTCACGGCGAGCGATGCGAGAACGACCGACACTATCGCCGGCAGGACCGATGGCAGGACGCTTTGATGACGCCGCACGATCGACGACGAAGTCGCTAACCAAGCCGCTGGCCTAGTCGCTGAACGGGACGTTTTCGGGTTCGACAAGGGTTTCATCATCGAAACGAGACGTGCGGTGGCGGGCCCTTAGGGTGCGGCCGTTTCGGGGTAGGACGCCGCGGCTTCGGCAGCCGCCCGTTGATGGTATTGGGCGAGCGGTTTGAATTGCGGTGACTTCTCTGCCAACTCACTGTAACTCTTAGCCAGCCCGGCGTGGGCGACCTGATGACGTGGTTCGAAGGGGAGGATGCTTTGCAGCCAAAATCGCCCCATCCGCTGCGATTCGTGTTCGAGTAGCAACGTCCCGAGCTCGGCCCGTGCCTCCAAGTCCTTAGGGTTCCGTTTGATCCGGTCGCGAAGCGGGTTGGCACGCTCGAGAGCCGCGCGGGAAAGCCGCACCTTCTCGAACTCCCCCTCCGCCTCGGCATTTTTGCCCAGCGCCCGAAGGGTCACGGCGAGCGAATAGCGGGCCGCGAGGTCACGCGGGTTTTCCGCAATCGCCATGCTCAACCATTTGAAGGCTTCGTCGTGATTGCCCCCTTCCGATTCGATATCACCCAGCCATGCCGCGGCATCGAACGTTTCGGGGTTCTCGTCGACATCTTGGTACGATAGCGCGATCGTCTTGCGATCATGGGCCAGAACTTGTCGGAGCAGCTCGGCCGCCTGCTCCTGATCGGCCAAGGCCCGATAACAACCCGCCAATTGGACCTGCGCCGCCTGCGGCCGTTGCATCTTCAAGCACTCGCCGAACGAGTTGATCGCCTCTTCGATACGCCGGCCCAATAGCAGCACGCGACCCAACCGATAATGGGCGGCGAAATAATTCGGGTTGAGCCGAATCGCTTCACGATAGGCACGTTCGGCCTCGTCCCATTCTTCGAGGTATTCGCGAAGCCGCCCCATGCGGTAATCGGGGCGAGGGTCGGTCGGATAATCGGTCCGCCACGCCTGCAAGACGGTTGCCGACTGCTCGAACCGCGAATTCGCGGCGAGCCCGTTGGCATAAGCGTCGCTGATCTCGTCGGCGTCACCGGCCCCTTCCTTCAACCACGCGATCAGTTGCGGTTCGACCGCGGTGAGGTCACCGCTTTGGGCCAGCGCGAGCGCCTCTTCGATTTGTGAAGCTCGGCGATCCCCACCCAGGACATTGGCCCGCGTCAGATGCTTCGACATCTCATCGAGCTGACCCTGCCGCCGGCAAACCCTCGCCGCGAGGAGTTCGTTGTCGGCATTTTGTGGCGAGACGCTGGTGGCCCGAGCGATCCACCTTTCCGCCCCCTCGTAATCGAAGGCCATGATCGCCTTACGGGCGAAGTGTTGGCACGACTTCGCGGGGATGTCGAGGGCGAAGACCGATAGAAGAAGGACCACCCCTAAAGCGATCAGCCATCCCAACCAAGAGCGACGTTTGGGGGAAACGGAACCGCCGCTGGCATCGCCTAAGCGATCGGAGGTCGAACCCGCAACCTCCGGTCGCGCTTCCGACGTTTCGTTTTGATGTGCAAAGCGGGTCTCTCGCAGGCTCCTTCTCGACTCGGGCTTCGAATGTCGCCGCTTGTCGAGATGACGCATGGGATGACCCGCTTGGTTGGATAGCGTGCCGCGCCATCGCGCGGTGGGTGAAGGCTTAGAGCTTCTTAAGCATCGACTCAGCGATCTTCTTGATTTCGGCCGGGTTGGTGGTGCTCATCAACTTGTCGCATTCGGGTTGCAACGAATCGACCTTGGCCTTGTCGGTCGTCTTGATGCCGTCGATCGCTTGCTGGATCGTGTAGCCACCGCTGCCCAAAGGCTCGCCCGACTTCACGAGCGCTTCCAAGGTCGTCTTCAGCTCATCGGCCGGGGTTGCCGGCTTCCCTTCGACGACCACACCTTCGGTGCCGCCGCAGCCGACCGCCAGGGCCAGCAACATCAGACCCATCAACAATTTCGCGCGCATCGGAATCAGTCCTTATTGGGGGGATAATTTTGAGAATCGTCGCACAGGACGACATTCGGGGAACTCAATGAAAGGTTATGAGGAGCCGACCTTTTCGTCAACAACGGCCGGCGATGAACGAGGAGACGACCAGCGGCTTCAGCACGATCGATTCGTTAACGAAAAGACCCGGCAACCGTGAGGCTGCCGGGTCGGTTGTGCGATCAAGCGGCTGGTGCGAATGACGCGAGCCGCCGATTGAACAGATCGATCAGAACGCGCGGCTCATGTCGACCGCTTCGCCACCGTCGCGCGAACCGAGCGACTGGTAAACGGTCAGGTCGACGCTTTCGCCGATGAACTGAACCGAAGCGTCGCCCAGGCCGTGGTGAGCACCACCGGGGTGACGGCTGCGGGCCGGGAAGATCCCTCGCGAGTCACCCTGTCCGCAACCGTTGCAGTCCATACAGGCCGGATATCGCCAGTTCGGCGGGGCAACGGTGTTGAACGAGGTGTTGTACTGACCGGGCGCGATCCAGCGGAAACCGGCTGGGCTGCGGTGGCTGGCCGGGCCAGCCGCGTTGCACGCATCGCCGTAAGCGACGAGCATCGCCTGGGTGATCGGCTGCAGCGGCGGACGCGAGACTTCCGGCATGCCCGAAGGGTATGGCACGTTGTTGGCAAAGTCACCACCCTGGATGTCGAACCGTCCGGCGTTGTTATCACCCTTGTTGAATTCGCCGGTCATGATCGTGTTCGACAAGCCGTCGAGCACGTCCGAGAACTTCTGGTTCTTCTGGCGGGTGAACATCCCGTTGGCGTTGGCCAACGCGACGTTATATCCGAGGTTCGAACCGTGGCAGACGGCATAGTTGTTCCAGCCGATGTCGGTGGTGCTGGGGAAGTCCTTGTCCGACGGGCAGATGAACGTGTTGATCCTGGTGCGGCTGACCGCCAGAGGGGATACGGTTGCCGGCGCGACAATGTCGGCGCTGTAATGCCGCTCGTTGAACTTGAGCTGATCGGACACGACCGACTGCTCGATGTAGGGCAGGATCATCGTGTGGGCCGAGTAACCGTGCCAGTTCGAAACGGCAACCTGTCCGACCGGGAACACGATCGGGCTGGCAGCCATCGGGAGCTGCTTGTAGGTGTCGTGATAGTTATGGAAGGCCAACCCGAGCTGCTTCAAATTGTTGCTGCAGCTCATGCGGCGGGCGGCTTCCCGCGCGGCTTGAACTGCCGGCAAAAGCAACCCGACCATCACGCCGATGATCGCGATGACCACCAAAAGTTCCACCAAAGTGAAACCTGAACGTTTTTTCAACATGAGAACTCCAAAGCTACAAAGGGGAAAAAATAACCAATGAACCGCGGAATCTGACCAACAAGGGTGGTTTTTGGCACAAGGTCGCAGACGCGTAGTGGCAAGAATCAAGCTCTTATCGATCAAATCCGGGATTTCATCCAACCATTATTCGTCGGAAGCCCTAAAAGTCAACCTCAGTCGTCAATTCCCTGCCTTTGCTAGCCCTATCCCTAATGGCTGCGGCAGAAAAAAACTCCGATTTTTACCAGACACTTTCTTTGCCAGGGCGTACCGAGAAAAAACACCCTTTTCGGGGGGGGCAAAACACGGCTGAAGCGGGGTTTGTTGCGACATTGTTGTTGCAACAAAAATGGCGTCAATTGGGTTGGTGCTAGCGAGAGCAAATCAGCCGGGGAGGTAGGTTTCTAAGAGCCGCAGCACGGCGGCGACCGAACGGAGCGACGCGGTCTCGCTGGTGGTGTGGTACCCCGTCGTCGGGATTTGCAGCGTCGTGCCTGTGATCTGGCCGTCGGTCGCCGCGATCAGCCGCCCCAATTCCGTCCGGCCGAGCGACAGCGGTTTGGTGCGGGTCGCGTTCATCCGCTCGACGTACTCGTCCTTGTACGAATGGCTGACACGCAGTTCACGGCAAATCCCTTCGAGCTCTTCGGTCATGAAGGGGCTGAATTCGCCCCCAAGGTCTTTGCGTCTTAGGACGACGTCTTGCGCGCTGGCCGCTTCGGTCGTGGGGTAGGGGCTGGTGTCGAGCACCAACAGCCGCTGGGTCGTCTTCTGTTGCCGCTGGAACCAACTGAGCGCATACCGCCAGCTTTTTCCCGACTCTTCCTCCGCCGTGAAGAGGGCCGTCCCTTGAAACCCTTTTCGAAACAGGTGGATCAAGACGGCGACCGAAACGACGTTGTCAAGCTGCGCGGAGATGTAACCGTCTTTCAAAGTCAATCGATCGAGGAACGAGACGGGGGTTCCGGGCTGGATCTGATCGAGCCCGACGACTTCGAAGATCAGGTTCCGACGATGGGGGCAAACGTAACTGTTGGTGATCGTCCCTTGGCCCAGGTAGGTCCCGACGTAAGGGATGTGGGCCTGGACCCGTTGGCCATTGAAACGGTCTTTGATCAGTTCGATCATCTGTTCGGAGACCGAGTCCCCCGTCAATTCGCCCTGGTTGTTGGCCGTGAACGCGGCGTATTGGAATTCGCGTGGTCCGGTGCAGATTAACCCGTGGCGATCGACATGGGCCGACAGGAAGAGGCTATCGGGCGTGTTCCCTTGTGCGACGAGCACCCCTTTGAACTGGTTGACTTCGACCTCGACTTCTTCAAGCTCGCGCCTGACGACGCGGAAGAACGAATCTTCGCTCCCAACGACCGCCGGCTCGCGGATCAGTTGCCGGAGGATGTCGAGAAAATGGGCAAGGTCAACCGCGAGCTCGGGGGTGATCAGCTCGCGCCCCCCATCAGCAACATCGCCATCGCTACCGAGAAGCTCGTCGTTGCGGTCGACAGGCAGCGCCGCATCAGGTGATTCATCGCCACGAAACATCGTCTTGCTGCCGGTTGCGGGGGTTGCCTGAGTCCGCCCTGGGGATCGTCGCTGCCAGCTGGGTTGTCGCTGCCAGCTGGGTTGTCGCTGCCAGTTGGGTTGTTGCCGCCAGTTGTACTGTTGCCGCCAAAACGTTCGCTTTCGCGAAGGGGTTGCTGCTCGGAATTGCTCTCCGCCGGGTCTCGTCTGCCGCGATCTCGTCTGCTGTGACCTGCTCACATGTTACCAAAGGGTGCAGGGACGGCGGGGTCAGTCGAGCAAATGAAGGACGGTGTCGACCGGCCGATCGATCACCCGGCACCCCGCACAGTGGCCTCCGGCTTTGGTGAACCCTGCCAAGACCCGATCGCGCAACCCTTGTTCGGCGATTAACAGCCCCCCCGTCAAGACGAGGTGGACGGGGGCTTGGTCGAATTGCCGTCGCCACAGCGTGATCAGATGGTGGGACAACGCGTCTCCGGCGGCCTGCACGAGCCGCGATGCTTCGTCATCCCCTTGCATGGCAATGCGGCAGACGACCCCTGCGGCGGCGGCGACCTGTTCGGGTGCCCACCTGCGCAAAATCGGTAACCATTTACGGGCATCGGTCTCGCCGATCCAATCGCAGAGTGCCGGGAGCAATTCGGTCGCGGCGGCGCGGCCGTCGGCGGCCATGACCGCGGCCCGTAGCCCGGCGATGGCGAGGGAATAGCCGCTCCCTTCGTCGCCGTAGAGGTATCCCCAGCCGCCGCAGCGATCTTCGACCCCGCGCGGGTTGCGACAAAAGGCGAATGAACCGGTACCGGCGATCATCGCGATGCCACAATCGTCTGGGGTCCCCCCGGCGATCAACGGCCGCGCGTCGTGGGTCACGACGAGCCGTTTGACCACCCCCGAGCGTTCGATTTCATGGATAAAAGCCTTGCGATGCGGCAAGCTCCCTTCCCCCGCCATCGCGAAGGCCGCCGCATCGAGTTCGTCCGGGGTCCCGCCCAATTCGGCGAAGGCCCGGTCGATCGCCAGTCGACATTGGTCCCACGCTTGCTGTGCCGAAACGGTCTGAATGTTTGCCGGTCCCGCGATCCCGTAGCTCAAGACGACGATCTTGCCATCGATATCGCGGCGCCCGATGACGGCTTGGGTCTTGGAACCGCCGCCATCGACGCCGACGAGGTACGGGCCATGCAGTTTCGACTTGTCCGACGCCTGATTCATCCGATCACCTTGCGGAGATGCCCTTGGTGGAGCGAAAGCAGCTGACGGGCCGCATCGGCATCGACCCCACGGCGGTGCATCACGATCGCCGTTTTGACTTCGCCCCCGGCCGCGGTCAACAGTTCGGCGGTGGTCGGCTCGTCCGCCCCCGTCAAACGGCCGACGATCCTTCGGGCGCGATCGATCAGCTTCATGTTGGTCGCCCGCAGGTCGACCATCAGGTTGCCATAGGTTTTCCCCAGCCTGATCATCGCCCCGGTCGAAAGCATGTTGAGGACCATCTTGGTGGCGGTACCGGCCTTCATGCGGGTCGAACCGCTGAGGATCTCCGGGCCGGGGATTGGCGCGATCAGCACGTCGACGATCCCGTCGATTTCGGAGGGCGAATTGCAGACCAACCCGATCGTGCAGGCTTCGAGCTCGCGGGCATATCGCAGCGCCCCGATGACGTAGGGCGTTCGGCCGCTCGACGCGATCCCGACCAGGACATCGGATGCACCAAATCCGATCCCCTGCAGATCCCGTTTTCCGGCGGCCGCGTCATCCTCGGCCCCTTCGATCGCTCGGGTGAGCGACTCGCGTCCGCCGGCGATCAAGCCGACGACCAGCGACGGGTCGGTGTTGAATGTCGGCGGGCATTCGCTGGCGTCGAGCACCCCGAGCCGGCCGCTGGTGCCGGCCCCGATGTAGACCAACCTACCGCCGGATCGCATCGCGGCGGCGATCCGCTCGATCCCCTCGGCGATTTGGGGAGCGACCGCCCTGACCGCTTCGGCGACCTTCATGTCTTCCTGGTGGATCACCCGCACGATCTCGGCCGCCGAGCAATCATCGATCCGCTCGGACGCCGGGTTGACCCCTTCGGTCGTCAATTGGTGGAGCATGGTCCTCGCCGCAGCGTGCCGATGGGGATGCCGATCCGGATGTAACGCAATGACTCGGTCACTTCGACTTCAACTTCGCGACCGCTTCGGCGACGCGAACGTTGTCCTCGCGGGCATTCACGTTCTCGTCTTTATGAGCGATCTTGCCGTCGGTCCCGATCACGAAGGTCCATCGCTTCGCCGTGACGTTGCGGACCAGGTCATAGCTCTTGCCATCGATCTCGGCCTTGACCGTCTTTTCCCCTTCGGTCACCGGGACGCCGAAGGCCGCCGCGACCTTGCCGTCGACATCGGCCAACAGCGGGAAGTTGAGGTTGTGGGCCTTTTTAAAGAGCTGATGATTCTTGACCGAATCGCCGCTGACCCCGACGACCTCGACCCCTTGCCCGGCCAACTTTCCAAGATCGTCGCGAAAATTGCATGCTTGGGCGGTGCACCCCCCCGTCATGTCGGCGGGATAGAAATAGACCACGACGACCTTTTTGCCGACGTGTTCGGTCGACTTCCAAGGCTTGCCGGCGTCATCCAGCACTTCGAAAACTGGGGCGGGATCGCCGACCCCCGGGCCAGCCCCTTGCGCGCTGGCGGCGGGGACAACCAGTGCCATCATCAACGCCGCGGCCGCGGCCAGGGTGAACGTCAAACGCATCATGAAACTCCGAGGTGAGTTAAGGGGGTGGGTTAAATGAGGTGGGTTTTAAACGAAAAG
>JBEIRZ010000004.1:0-55815 GCA_040375695.1 Planctomycetaceae bacterium | reverse complement strand
GATGTAGTGGACCGAACCGAAAGTGGCGACCTCCCACCGTTTGACGATCGGGACGCTGATCATCAGCGTCCCGCCGGGACGCAGCCAGGTGCGGATCTGTCGCAGCGCCGCCGCCGGGTCGTGTAAATGTTCGATGACCATCCACGCCACAACGAGATCGAAGGACTCGGGGTCCAGCACCGCCGTCTCGACGCCCCCCGTTCGGACCGACAACCCGCGGTCTCGACAGCGGGCGGCCGGGGCATCAGCAGGCTCGACCCCTTCGACCTGCCACCCCGCCTCGCGAAGCCGGTCGAGATAGCCCCCCGCGCCACAACCGAGTTCCAGCGCCGATGCCCCAGCCCGCGGGGGCACGGGGAGCGGCGACCCGGACCGATCGGACAACCAGTGATAAAAACGGCGAAGCCCGGGGACTCCCCGAACCGATCGCGACAGGTACCAGGGACGATTCGTCTGGGGGGCCGCCGAGTCGCCGGTCGACCGGGAGGCGACTGGCGCCGCGGCATGCGGGCCGTAGTCGGCAGGGTAGCAAACCCCGATCGTTTCGCGGGTCGGACGGGGACTTTGGTACAAGTGGCCACACCGCCGGCAACGGACGATCCTTGCCGACCCCGGACGGTCATAGATCAACCGCTTGACTTCGATGACGAAGGTCGCGGCCGACTCGCCACAAACGGCACACGTCGCGTCTTCCCAGCAGATCTTCGAATCGCCGGGAGGGGTGGTAGGGAGGGCGTGCGGCGCCGCCGGTTCGGTCTGCAAATTCGGCTTCCCGAAAACGATCGCGGTTGGTGTTGTGGACGAGGGGGCGCATCCGCCGCCCGACGTTATCCGAATCGTAATCGCCACGGCCCCCTGCCAGAAGCCCGGCGAGCCTTGCGATACCGCCGAAGTTGTGATCGTCCCGGGGGAACGCTAAACTCCAGGGGCGGTTTCGAGGCGAAGTTCACGAGGGTTTTCCTTTGCAAATTCAACGTTTTGACCGAAACGGACGGACCTGCCCGGCACCGCTGCTGGCCGGGTGTCTGGTGTGGCTGTCTTCGACAGCTTGGACCGTCACGGCCCCGATCGCATCGGCCTACACCCCCGACGACCCTCAGGTCAGGGCCATGGTCGATCGCGGCATCGCCTACCTCGATGGCCTCCCAGAAGAAGCCCTCCAGCAAAAGAATTGGGGGGCACCCGAAGGGCAACCGATGCTGATCGCCTACGCGCACCTCAAGGCGGTAGGCGACCCCGACTCGCCACTGGTCAAAATCGGTCTGAAAAATGCGCTCAATTACGCCAAACAGATCCGGGCCGAAGTCCAAGCCAAACGAAACCACGGGCACAAATCGACTTACGAGATGAGCGTCGCGATCATGCTGCTCGCTGAGGTCGACCCCAGCGCCCATGCCGACGACCTGAAGATGCTCGGCGAAGCGCTCCTGTCGGAACAGATGAGCCATGGCGGTTATGGCTACCACGGCGAACCACACGGCGACTCGTCGCAGGTCCAGTACGTGACCTTGGCGATGTGGACGCTCGATCGGGCCGGGTTCGACATCGACTTCGATCGCGTCGGGAAGCTGATCAATTGGATCGTTCGGGTGCAAGACCCTAGCGGGTTCTGGACCTACAAGCCGCAAAACCCCACCGGCAACGCGAACGTCGCGCAAAACACGAACCAGCTCAGCCTATCGACTTGCTTGGCCGCCGGATCCGGCTTGTTGATCGCCGCCGACGTCCTGAGGCAATGGGGCGAGACGAAAGGGATGGAGGCCAAGGTCGAGGGTTTACCTAAAGCCGTCAAACTGATCGCGGACGAACCGACAGCGGGCCCCTCCAACAGCACGAGCCGCAAGGCGGCGGCCCGCATCCCTGCCGACGCGATCCGCTCATCGATCAGCCGACTGGAAGGTTATCGGGCTAAGAACGGATTCCAGCGGACCGGCGCCCCCGACTGGTTCTACTACATGATGTACACGCTGGAACGTTACGAAAGCTTCATGGAAGTCGCGACGTCCAACCCCGCCGGTCGTGCGGGATGGTATGACGACGGGGTCAATACCTTGGCACAATTGCAATCCGAAGACGGCTCTTGGGGAGGCAAGGACGCCTCGTACACGTCCGCACCGGTATCGACGGCCTTCGCGATCCTGTTTCTCATCCGAGGGACCAAAAAGGCGATCGCCAAGGCGAGCCGCGGCACGGTCGCGGGAGGATTCGGGCTCCCTAAGGACACCACAAAAATCGTCGTCTCCGGGACGCAAATCAAAGGAGAACCGGTCGCCACCGCGGTCACGGACCTGCTCGGCCTTTTGGAATCGGACGAGGCGGACAAGTTCGACCAAAAGTCGATCCCGGACGACCTGAAATTGGAAGCGGACCCGAAGCGGCGACGCCAACAACTCGATCGGCTCGAACGGATGGTCCGCGGAAGCCAATCGTGGCAAGCACGTCGCGTGGCGGCTCGGCTGCTGGGCAAAAGCGACGACCTGTCGGTTGTCCCTTCGTTGATCTTTGCCTTGAGCGACCCCGACTCTGTGGTGCGAAACAGCGCCGCCGACGGACTACGGTTCATCAGCCGAAAATTCGACGACATCGGGCTGCCTGCCAAACCGGAGCGGCAAGAGATACGATCGGCCCAGCAGAAATGGAGACAGTGGTACCTGTCGATCTATCCCGATTACGTCTTTCTCGATCAACCCTTCTGATCGCCAGCATCGGCCCCGCGCCGCAAATGATTAAGCCTCGCTGCGGGCCGTCGGCGTCGAGGTCGCGGGCCGACCTGCGATGGCAGCTCGCACGATCGCCGCACGACGCTCCCTTCACCGCCACCTTCTCCGCAGGCAGTCGATATCCCATGCAGGACCAACCTGACGCATCGGCCCGCCAGCGACGACTGACCGATCGCCCCCAAGGGCACATCCTGGCGAACCGCGGGTGCTGGTCTGCCGACGGCCGATGGTTGCACTTCGACTCACGCGCCGACGAGACTCGTTTCGATTCGCCTTCGATCGATCGCGTCGCCGTCGATTCGGGATCGATCGAAACGGTTCATCGTCCGGCCGACGGGGCCCGCTGCGGGGTGCCGATCTGCAGCCCGACAGACCAGCGCGTCGTCTTCATCCGTCAAGACACCCCCGCGACGGACGACTGGCCCTACTGCGCATGGCATCGCCAGGGGCGATCGCCACCCCCGGCAAACCTGCCGCTGTCGAGTCGCTCGACGCGCGGGACCTCGTCGCCCCTTTCACCCCCGGGGCGCTGCGCGGCGGGACCCATTTGCACACGTTCCACCCCAACGGCAAATTGCTCGTCAGCACCTACGAGGATCACGTGTTAGCGACCGCACTGGCGGGGACGGCACTGGCGGGGACGGCAGAGGCAGGGACGGCAGAGGCGAATCGACGCGGACTGGCGGTCCATTTGCTCTCGCACCCCGTCACCGTCCCGAAAGGGCATCCACGCAATCGCGACGGGCTCGCCTTCACGTGCTTCGTCACCGAGTTGGCCGATCGTCCGAAAGCCGGGAGCGATCAAATCGCGATGGCGACGGGTGAGTCTTGGGTCGGTGAGACGTCTCAGATCGCTTGCCAAGGGACGGTCACCGCGACGGACGGCCAACCGTGTGTCGAGCTTTATCTGGTGACGATCCCCGCGACGTGGCTCGACCCACAAGGGCTGCGAGCGTTACCCACACCCAGGGTGCCAGATCGGCCGCTCGAAGGGACACCGACGACGCGGCCAGGCACACCTGCCGGCGTCGCACAGCAGCGATTAACGCACACTACCGATCGGCCATTCCCCGGCATCTTCGGGCCACGGCATTGGTGTGTCGCTTCACCGGACGGGACGCGGATCGGTTTTTACATGCGGGACGACAAAGGGGCGGTTCAGTTCTGGACCGTATCGCCTCGCGGGGGCGATCCGGTCCAAGTGACCCACGGGCCTTGGGAGCCCCGTTCGGCCTTCACTTGGCACCCGGACGGTTCGGCGGTGACCTTCATCGCCGACGGCAGCGTCGTCTGGGTCGACGTCGATTCCGGTCGGTACCGAAGGTTGACCGAGAAGGCCCCTCCGGAAGGTTCGCCGACACGTCATGCCTGTGTCTTTTCTCCCGATGGAGGCGCGATCGCGTTCATGCGTCCCAAGGGATTTGGTCGGGCTGGGCGTTTTGACCAAATCCACTTGGTCAGCGGTTGGGCCGATTGATGCGGGTCGCGCCGGATACCCGGGTGCCGCCGCATAGCCTGAGTCCCACCGAAGACCCTGAGTCCCACCTAAGACCGTGAGTCCCACCGAAGATCAAGGGCCTCCGTGCCGGCGATGAGGAACGTTCAAGTGCCGATCGCACGGATCAACCGGATCATCTCGACCGCGGCAACGGCAGCCTCTTCACCTTTGTTACCGAGTTCGCCGCCGGTCCTGGCAGCGACCTGGTCTTGGTTGTTGCAGGTCAGCAGGCCGAGCGCCACGGGCTTGCCGCTGTCGGTGCTGAGCCGCATCAATTCGAGACTCACGGCCCGGTTGATGTGTTCGTCGTGCGTCGTCTCGCCACGGATCACGACCCCAATCGCGACGACGCCGAGGGTCTGCGGACGCTGGACGACGGCCTGGACGGCGAGGGGGAGTTCCCACGCGCCGGGGACGCGAACGACCCGTATCGAGCCTTGCGAAAAACCGGCTTGGAGGAACGTCGCCGCGGCGGCTTGGAGCATCGAATCGCAAGCCGCCTGGTGGTAACGCGAGGCGACAATGACGACATCCCCCGCAGGGACATCGTTCGAATCGCTCCGCCCGGACCATGACTCGCTGCGGGTGAAGTCGTGCGCATCGGATCGGACGGCGGAGGGGGCGCTGCCCCTTACATCGTGTTCGCTCGGTCTCATCGCGGCTCCTTTAACCCCATCAGGAACTCGGCATTGTTTTGGGTCTTGCGAAGTTGCGTCAACAGCGACTGCATCGCTTCGGCGGGGGAGAGTTCGGCGAGGGCGGCCCGGACGAGGCAGGTGCGGCGGTGCTCTTCCGGATCCATCAGCATTTCTTCGCGACGCGTGCCGCTGCGGCTGATATCGATCGCGGGCCAAATGCGACGATCGACCAACGCCCGATCGAGGACGATTTCGAGGTTCCCGGTCCCTTTGAACTCTTCGAAAATCACGTCATCAAGTCGGCTGCCGGTGTCGACCAAGGCGGTGGCGATGATCGTCAGCGATCCCCCTTCTTCGACTTTACGGGCCGAACCGAAGAGCGCTTTGGGTTTTTGAAGTGCCCCGGCATCGAGCCCGCCGGAGAGGAGCTTACCGGTCGTTTCGCCCTCGCTGTTGTGGGCCCGGGCCAAGCGGGTGATCGAATCGAGGAAGATCACGACATCGACCCCCGACTCGACCATCCGCTTCGCCTTTTCGATGACCATCTGGGCCACCTGGATATGGCGTTGCGCCGGTTCGTCGAAGGTGCTGCTGATCACCTCGCAGTGCGGCCCGCGGACTTCGCGTTCCATGTCGGTGACCTCTTCGGGCCGTTCGTCGATCAGCAGCACGAAGACGTAGGCTTCGGGAAAATTTTTCAAGACCGCGCGGGCCATCTGTTGCATCAGTACCGTCTTGCCCGCCCGCGGGGGGCTGACGATCAGACCCCGTTGGCCAAAACCCAATGGGATCAAGAGGTCAACGACGCGGGTGCTCATCTCATCGGCGCGATGTTCCAACATCAGCCGCTGGTTGGGGTGGAGCGGGGTGAGCTCGTCGAACGGCTTGATCCGCGCGCGCTGCGAGGGTTCCTGACGGTTGATCGCTTCGACGCGGAGCAGGGCGAAGTAACGTTCGTTCTCTTTGGGTGGGCGGATCTGGCCGGCGACATGGCTCCCCGTCTGCAGGCCGAAGCGTCGGATCTGGCTGGGGGAGACGTAGATATCGTCGGGGCAAGAGAGGTAGTGGTACTCCGAACTTCGCAGAAAGCCGAAGCCATCCGGAAGGATCTCGAGCGTCCCTTCTCCGTACATCAAACCGTTGTTCTTCATTTGCGACTTGAGGATGCCGAAGATCAGCTCTTGCTTGCCGATCTCGTCGGTGTCGGTCATCCCTTCGCTGGCGGCGATCGCCAATAATTCGTCGCGCGACATCTGCTGGAGCGTCGCCAGCGTGTGCTGCGGGGCGCCGGGGGACGGGCTGGGGATACCGACACGTTGGCCCGAACGGTTCGCTTCGCTGACGATCTCTTCGGGGAGAGACAACGGGTCGCGTTCGGCGTCGAGTTCACGGACTCGCTGGTCGACTTCCGCGTCGGGATGCCGAAGGGTCGAATCGCTCGAGAACTGGCGGTTCGCCAATGGCCGGCGTCCGCGGAAGTCGCGGTTGCGGTGGGGCTGATTGGATTGCATGGATGAGGTCAAGCAAGGTGGGCCGCCGCTTTGCCGAGGTCAGCCGTCGTAGGAGGCCGGAGGGATCGATTGGAAAAGGTGTCAATTCATGACAGTGGCGGCAGCATCTGTTCTTTCATCGTAGGCCGGGGTTTTTAAAAACGGTCGATTTTGCTGCTGATTTCGGCTAAATCAACACCAAACTTGAGCGGGACTCTTCCTGACAGGAACCGAAATCCCACCCGAATCACACTTCCGCTCAACGGGCATCTACGAGGCCAATTCGTCGGAGCCACCATGACTCGATCGTCGAGCCCAAATCATCAAGCGATCCTCGATTTTCGACGACCTGTGTTGATAAGCGGCGCTTCTCGCCCGCCGAAATCTGGCGTGCGATTCGCCGGTCGAGCGTTTCGGCGTCCCAACCACGCTGGCGAGCGAACTCCAAATTCGACGCCCGCGGCGTATCGACGAACCAAACCTCATCGCACCAAGCATCCCACCCACCTTCAAACAGTAGCGGGATGTCGAGGACCGCGACGGGCCTTCGATCGGTCATGGCCTGCTCGACCGCGATCCGAATGTCGCATCGGGTAAGGGGATGAACGATCGATTCGAGGTATCTTAGCGCCGCCCCCGACGATTCGTCATCCCCGAAAACGATCGATCCCAAACGTGGGCGGTCGATTTTCCCATCGGTGCCCAGAACGGAGGCTCCGAACTGCCTTACGACTTGTGCCGTCACCTCGGGTGATTCAAGGACTTTTCTGGCGATCGTGTCGGCATCGACCCGCAGGGCGCCGAATTTTTCCAAAAACTTGGCGACGGCCGACTTTCCACCCGCCGGCAAGCCGCACACGCCGATTACCACCACAATGGGGGAGCCTCGTTCAACGGGGGCGGTTGTAAAGGAAGGCGTTGCAACTGGGGCAGCGGACCAAATGCGACATCTTCAAGCGACTGACGAGCTGCATCGTGAGCATCTGGTTGCACCCGCCACAGTTCTCGCCATCAATGGCGGCAAAGGCATCCTCCCCTCGATGGGCGATCAGCCGCTGGTATTCCGAACGGCTCGCCTCGGGGAGCAAACCTTCGGCCTGGACACGCTCGGCCTCGACCCCGGCGAGTGCGTCGCGGGCCGCCACGAGTTCTTCCTGGACGACGCCGACCAACTTTTGGTGTTCGATCTGCCGTTCGTCGAGCTCGACCTGGCGGGCCTTGCGATCGATGTCGAGCTGGTCAAGACGTTCGAGCAATTCCAGGATCTCGTCACTGAGCACGCTGTTGGCCTGCAAATCGGCCGCGATTTGTTCTTTCAGCAAGTCGTATTCGCGATTCCCCGAAGCCTCGTTTTGCTTCCCTTTGAGGCTGAAGATCCGTTGCTCGCGTTCCCGCAACTGCAGCTGTTTTTGGTCCGCCAGGAGCTTGGTTTTCTTGATCGCATCGGCCGCATCGGTGACCGCTTGCCGCGATTTCTGGACGATCGACTCGCCGACGGCGATCCGCCGCGGCGCACGTTCGATCTGACCGCGTAGGTCGGCGATCTGCCGATGGATGCGGTGCAGCCGCTGGAGCAGCTCGGCCGAGATTTCGATCGTCGGTTCGCTCTTGGCCATTGCGTAGAAATCGCTTTTGGGAGGGTAAGGGAGATCGGACCCTGCTTAGAATCGATCGCCGGCCGCCGGGCGTCAAGGCACCGCGGTCAAATCACCCTGGCCCGACCGAAATCCGCCCCGTCGACTTGCCACGCCGCGACCGCCCCCGGCTCGAAGTGGCTGCGGCGGGCATACCCCAAGGCGATAAATCTCCCGGGATGGTCCCCCGGGGCGATGCTGGTCAACCTTCCGACGACCTTACCATCGCTTAACAGCTCGGTGTTCGCAGGGGGGGCATGCGACGCCTCGATGACCCAACCGACGAGCTTTTTTTGGACCTGCCCCAACGCATCCAGTCGAGCGACCGTCTCTTGACCGAGATAACACCCTTTGGTGAACGAGATCCCCTGAGCGTCACGGCCGACTTCCTGGGGCAAATTCCGGTCGTCAAGATCGATCCCGTACCAGGGGAACTTGGCGGCGACGCGGGAGCAGTGAAAGGCCTCTTCGCTGGCGATCTCGCCGCCATGCCGCGCGACCGACGCCCTAGCGGCATCGATTTGAGGACGGGGGCCCGCGACGAGCCAAAGGGGAGAAGCGACGCCCCCATCCGTCGACGCCTCCGAGTGACGCCGCGGATCGCAGAGCCAGGGAACCTCGAAGAGCATCATCGCATCCCCCTGGGTACCATTTCCCTGAGAACCATCCCCTTCGTTGAGTTCGACTGCGGCGACGTGTTCACAGCGGAGCAGGGGCGGTCGGAGCGGTTGGCCGAGTCGGAATTGCCAACCGAGGGTCGCCAAGTCGTCCGGCCGGATCAACAGCCCCGACCACTCGCCACTCCGATCGACCGGCACCGCATCTTCACGAATCGTGTAGCGGTCGATGTGAGCGGCGATCGCCGTGGCCTGGTTGGCGGCGCCGATCAACCGCCAGCGATCGGCCAACCGGTAGCCGCACACGTGTCCGAGCGTCCGACCGCGGATCTCCGTGATAAAAAACTCGAGCCCTTCGCCGGGATTTACCCCCAAGACCGCCCCGGTGCAGAGGTTATTCAAGATTTTCGCCCCATCGACCCCCAAAAGGTCAATCACGGTCAAGGGCGGGGGGGTCAGAGCGATCATCCCGTGTTTGGAGATTTCCATGTTAAATCGCGGCAAATTTTCCTGCGGTCCGCTGGCAATTCCCAGTGGGCATGGGAGAATAGCTGTAGCATAGAGCGGATCGAAGTCGAGCGGCTAGACTTTGTCCCGTCGGTCGCGAATAATCATTGATCGAGGACGATTCCTTCGCCCGTGATTTTCCAGTCCACCCCAAAGTCCATCGTCGGTCGGACGAACAGAAGTCGGTCGGATCACTTCGGCTTGCAGTGCCTCTGGGCGCCTCCCACTTCCGTTCGGACCTCCCCGATACTTCACTTATCATCCCATTCGGAGCGGCGTGTCATGTCTAGCGATCGCGGATCTCGCACCTTTCATCGATCCGGCTTCACGCTGGTCGAATTGCTGGTTGTCATCGGGATCATCGGGATCCTGATGGGATTATTGATCCCGGCCGTCAATGCCGCCCGTGAAACCGCCCGCCGGACGGAGTGCGCTTCGAAGCTGAACAACTTGGCGAAGGCTGCCATCCAGGAAGAGATGTCGAAGAAGGAGTACCCCGGCTGGGTGAAGTCCTACGGGGCGTTCAACGGGTCGGTCGACCCCAGCGACGGTGACGGCGGGGCGAAGACCTACGGCCCCCACGGCAAGATCGGCACGTGGGTCGTGTCGCTCCTTCCTTATCTCGATTCGCAACAAACTTTCGAAGTTTGGACGCAGGACAAGTACCCCGTGCTCGTTACCGAAGGGGGCACCCCCGGTTACACCAAGAACGCCGCGCCAAACATTCCGATCCTGCAGTGCCCCAGCGCCACCACCTTGACTTCGGTCCGCGGACGCAACAGCTACATCGCGAACAACGGCATGAGCCATGTCCCACCCCCGGTCGCCTCGTTCACCTTCGCGATGAGCATGAAGCGGGACAACGGGGTCTTCAATGCGAAGTGGGGCGAGGTCGGCCCTGCCGTACGTGCCGATGACATCAAGGATGGCTTGGGGAATACGGTCCTCTTCTCGGAAAACCTGCAGGCTCAACCTTGGCACCAACTCCTCCCTGGGGCGGAAGGGGCTTCCTTCACAGCGCTGGCCGACCCGGCCGCGGCGGTGTCGAGCGGGGTCCATGGGGCAGCCCGGTTCGGGCAAGGTTTTGTCTGGCATTATCGCGACAGCAAAGGTTTCAATAGCGCCGCCCAGCCCAGCCCAGAAATGCTGATCAACGGTGCCGGCAATGGCGACATCTACGGTTTACAGATGGACGGTACCAACGCCGCAGCCTTGGCCCGCCCTTCGTCGGCACACAACGGCGGGGTGAACATGGGCTTTGCCGACGGGGGGACCAAATTCGTGACCGAGAATATCGATTACCGGGTCTATCAGGCCTTGATGACACCGCGTGGCAAGAGCAGCGACGTCCCGTTCAAGGAATACGTCTTGGAAGCCGGGGCGTTCTGATCGTCCTGACCCTTTCGTAAACGACTCGACCGAGGCCTCCGCAAGGTCGCCTCGGTTTTTCGTTTAACCCGCGCTACCTTTCCAGCCTTTCCACCGCACCTATCGTCACCCCAGCATGATTTCCGTCGCCATCGGACTCGCGATCCTTGTCACTGTCTTGCCGATCACCGGCTTTCTTTGGTTTTGGTTCGTCCGATCCCAGGACTGACTAAACTACGACGCTAGGGCCGACCCCAGTCGCGTTACCAAGGGGCGCCGGATCTGCTTTTTTACCCCAGTTTTCCCCGCGGGAAGTCTCATCCCACCCACCTCGCTATGCCCATTGCACTTCCTGATGAACTCGTCGATCGTTTGCGAGCCGCGGATCAAGCTCACGTTTTGCAATTCTGGGACGAACTCGAAGACGTTGGCCGGGGACGGTTACTCGACCAACTACGGGACATCGACCTCTCCCTGATCGGCAAACTCGTCGCGGGTGAAGACGAGAAACCCGACTTTGTCGGCATGGCGAATCGGGCGTTGCCACCGCCGGCCGTGCGCAAAGACGGCACAGGTGCGGCTTGGAGCGCGGCTGACGCGACGCGTGCGGGTCAGCAAGCCTTGGCTGCGGGGCGTGTCGGGGCCGTGATCGTCGCCGGAGGGCAGGGGACTCGTCTGGGGTTCGACCAACCCAAAGGGATGTTCCCGATCGGCCCGCTCTCGGGACGAACCCTGTTCCAATTCTTCGCCGACAAGATTTTGGCGACCCAGGCCCGTTATGGCGTCGAGATACCGCTTTATCTGATGACCAGCCCGCTGACGCAAGAAGAGACCGAGCGTTATTGGCGCGAAAACGGCTACCTCGGGCTCAGGCCCGAAAATGTGATCATCTTTTGCCAAGGGACGATGCCCGCGGTCGACGCCCAAACCGGGAAGCTCTTGCTATCGGCCAAAGATTCTCTGTCGCTCAGCCCCGACGGGCATGGCGGCACCGTGCGGGCCCTGGGGCTGGCGGGGTGTTACGAAGACGCGGCGGCCAGGGGGATCGACATTTTTTCGTACATCCAGGTCGACAACCCACTCGCTTCGCTCTGCGACCCCGATCTGATCGGCCACCACCTGATGGCCGGTAGCGAGATGACGACGCAAGTCGTCCGCAAGCGTTACCCCGAAGAGAAAGTCGGTAACGTGGTGATGATCGATGGCGCCCTACGGATCATCGAGTACAGCGACTTGCCGGCCGAAGCGGCAACCAAGCTGGATGAGGACGGCAACTTGTTGCTGTGGGCCGGCAACATCGCGGTGCACGTGCTGGACGTCGGGTTCTTACGCCGCGCGAATGCGTCGGCCGATGCCCTCCCGTTTCACCGGGCCCACAAGGTGACGCCTTACCTCGACGGCGAAGGCAAGACGATCCAGCCGACGTCGCCGAACTCGATCAAATTCGAGCGGTTTATTTTTGACCTGTTGCCGGCCGCCGAAAACGGGTTTGTCGTCGAGGCCGATCCCGATACGTCATTCGCCCCGGTGAAAAATGGCGATGGCGCCGCGCACGACACCCCGACCTCGACCCGACAAATGATCTGTCGGCTCCACCAGCAGATGCTCGAATCATGCGGGGTCCACGTCGACCCCGGGGTGAGGGTCGAGATCAACGCCAGATACGCGCTCGACCTGAAAGAATTGGGCGACAAGACCCCGGCAGGGACCACCTGTCACGAAGACCGATACTTCGGCCCCTAACGGCCGCGGCGTCCGAGTCCCGGCTGGGTCGGCGAGAGACCGATGGTTACGGTTCTCGCCCCGGGACGCGGACGCGCGACTGGATCGGTTGGGCACTTCGGTCCGCCGTCGTTGCTTCGACATTGACGCACCGAACGGGCCCTGGCTTAGCGATTCCGTAGTGACGGGACTTCGGCCAAGCGAAGGTCGCCGTACATCGGCTGATCGCTGCGAATGATCACGAATTTGCCACGCAGTTGTTCCTGCTCCGCGGCCTTCTGGATGATCCCCTGCAACTCCGGCATCGACGCGGTCGACCATCCGTGAAGGCCGATCAGGACGTCACCGACTTTGATCCCGTGCGTCTCGGCGGGCGAGCTCTTGCGGACTTCGGTGACCAAGAGCCCTCCGCGGTAGTTTTGCTTGACGCGACTGTTGATACGCTGCATCGCCACGCCCGTGACCGGTTGCAACCGAATGCCGATCACCTGCCAAGCCAACAGCTCCGCCTCGTCACCTACCTTCAATCGCGGCGACGCCGTTTCGACAGCGACCGAAACGAGGCTACCGTCACGCTGGACGACGAAAGGGAGCGACTGACCGGGCTCCGCCTCGATCAGCGCCAGTCCGAATTCGAGCTTATCGCTAACCGGCTTCGAATCGACCTCGACGATCCGGTCCCCTGGCATGAACCCGCCACGGGCCGCCGTACCACCGGCCGAGACCTCGCGGATCTTGGCCCCATCTCCGCGGACGGGGCCGCCATCAACGGCCAACCCCAAGCCGAGCCGTTGCTCGTTATGTTCTTCGATCATCCGGTTGACGATGTCGATCGCCTGATCGATGGGGATCGCAAAGGCGATCTGCTGGGCACCGACGCGGACCGCGACGTTGACACCGATGATCTCGCCATGAATGTTCAGTAAGGGTCCGCCGGAATTACCGGGGTTGATCCCGGCACTCGTTTGGATCAGGTCCCGGTATTCCTGGGACTCGTTCACCGGGACGTCGCGATGGAGCGCCGAAATGATCCCTTCGGTCGCGGTGTGGATGTACCCGAACGCGTTTCCGATCGCGATCACCGGTTCACCGACCATCAGATCACCGCTGGTCCCTCGCGGGATCACTTCGAGCCGACCTTTGATCTTGATCTTCAGCACCGCCAAATCGCTGCGGACGTCGGTCGCGATCACCTCGGCGGTCGTCTCGGTACCGTCAGCCATCGTAATCCGAACTTCGCTAACGTCTTCAACGACGTGGTAGTTCGTAACGACGTAACCGCGTGGGTCGATGACAACACCCGTCCCCATCCCGTTGACCTGGCGACCCGCTTCGGCCCCCATCACGGCGGCGGCGCTGGCACGAATCACCTTCTGGCCGTGAATATTCACGACGGCGTTGGTGCAACGGCGGATCGCCATCACCACCGGGGTCTCACGCTTGTCGCGTGGCTTCGACTCCTCTTCCGCATGGGCGTCGGAGCTCAAGGCGAGGGCGGCACCCGCGAGCAGCACGCAGAGCGCCCTTCTCATCCTCGCCGATCGGACCAGTCGATGCCGCCGATCGAGCGGCTTTCGGAGGGACGAGGCAAGCCCGGACCCCGGCCGAGGAAACGCAATGATGCTAAGCATGGAACCCCGCAAATCCGTTCGCAAGACAGCCCGCCAGACAGACCGAGCCCTCAAGCCTGGCCGCCCCGCCGGTGCGTAGACCGTTACGAGGGGTTGCATCGGACGCGGAGATCAAAAGGCTGCATCCGAAGAGTTACGAACGGCAGGGTTTACCTCCCTTAACATGAGCCGGACTTTGAAAATGTTAAGATGTTTCTGTTGGGTTAAATCTCCGCTGCGAAACGCCCCGAAAAAACCGTGTCCGTCGTTAAAACTGTCACCAATCGTCTCAAACTGGGGGTAAGGTCCCCCCTGATCGGATCGCGACACCCTGGCAAGTTCGGTTCGGCCCGCGGCGGACCGTTTCGAGTTAACGGCAAAGACCCGACCCCCGCGAAAGCTTCGGACCCGCCGCGGCGGCGAGCCCTTACGGATCACGCTATACTCGGGGTGGTTCGGCCTGATTTCCGCAGGAACATCTCCCGATCGCTTGACAATCGCTCCACGATCAACGCTTTTTTCCCATGTCGACCGTCGCCGATTCGATGACCGCCCGCGCGGATGATTTCCGTGAATCTTTCCAGCGGGTTCGGGGAGAGATCGGGCGAATCATCGTCGGCCACGACGAAATCATCGAGGGGGTACTGACGTCGATCCTGGTCGGTGGGCATTGTTTGCTGGAAGGGGTCCCCGGGCTCGGCAAAACGATGCTCGTCAAAACCCTGGCCGAGGTCCTCGAGCTTCAATTCAGCCGGATCCAATTCACGCCCGACCTGATGCCGGCTGACATCCTGGGGACGAACATGATCGTCGAGGATGAACAGACGGGGAGGAGGCGGTTCGAATTCCAGCGGGGCCCTGTCTTCACCCAGATCCTGTTGGCCGATGAAATCAATCGCGCCACCCCGAAGACCCAATCGGCGATGTTGGAGACGATGCAGGAAGGGACGGTGACCGCCGCGGGGCATCGCTACGAGTTGGCCAAGCCGTTTTTCGTCTTGGCGACCCAGAACCCGATCGAACAGGAAGGGACTTATCCGTTGCCCGAAGCCCAACTCGATCGGTTCCTGTTCAAGCTGGTGGTCGGGTACAGTTCCCGCGACGAATTGGCGACGATCGTCGACCGCACGACCGGGGGCGACACGATCCGGTTGGCCAAAATCCTCGACGGGCCGAAACTGTTAGAGATGCAGCGGTTGGCACGCGAGGTGATTCTAGCCCCACATGTTCGCGATTACCTCGTCCGGCTGACGCTCGCCACCCAGCCCGATGGCGAATTCGCGGTCGACGCGACCAACGCCTACGTCCGCTGGGGGAGCAGCCCCCGGGGGGCCCAAACCCTGGCGCTGGCTGCCAAAGTGCGTGCGCTGCTGCAAGGGAGGTTCAACGTCAGCTTCGAAGACCTTCGCAAGGTCTACCTCCCGACGATGCGGCACCGACTGCTGATGAATTTCGAGGCCCAGGCAGAAGGGGTTGAACCCGACACGGTCTTGAAAAAAATACTGGATAAAGTCCCAGAAAAAGCGGCCTGAGCCGGATCGACGCCCGTGGATGCGAACCTACGCTCGCTACGGTGCGTAACGGAATCGTGCGGAAAGTTACTGGCCCGAATCCTCGGTCCTCGCCTTGTCGCCAACCTCCTCCCTAAGGGCAAATCAACGATGCGAACAAGCCTCGTCAACTTTCGGTTATCCTCGTTCATGATCGCCAAGCCTCTGCCCCATAAGTTGCGGGCCCTGCTAGCGGCAACGCTCGCCGCGAGTTGTTTTGGCCCCTTAGCTAGCAGTGCCAACACGCCCAAGGGTCCGCCACCGCAGACAGAACAGACGGAGCCGTCAGAAAAAAAGGGGACCAAAGGAACCGAGTCGGACGACGCGAATACGGTACGGAGTGCCGTGATCACCGCCTTTTCGGTCGATAAGCTCGACAACGAAACGCTGGGACAACTCGAGAAATCGCTCGACTCCCTCGACTTGCCCGCCGGGATCCGCGAACAAATCCTCGACACGATACGGAAGTCGAAAATCGGCCAGCTTCCTGCCGCCGAGAAACGCCCGACCGACAAGGAAAAAGCGAAAGGTCAAGGAGACGACGCGGCCAAGCGCGAAGGCGAAGCCTCCGGCGAGACCGACGAGCAACAGCGTAACCGTCAACGGGCGTGGGAGCGGGTCGAACGGGCACAGCGTGAAGCGGACGAAGCCCAAGCCCGAGCCCGTAAGCTCCGCGAGGAAACACAGCGCGAGATGGAGATGGGACAAGAGGGGCCAGCCCGCCCCGGCGAAAAAGGGATGCCAAGTCCCGGCCAACCTGGAACAGGCCAACCTCGAACAGGCCCCGGCGAGCGATTTCGGATCGAGATGCGAGGCCCCTTTGGCGACCGCGGCCGGGGTAGGGGCGTTGCCGGGGCCGATTTCGAAATCGGGCTGATGCTCGAATCTCGTGAAAACGGGGTGCTCGGCGTCGCAGCGGTGACCGACGACTCCCCCGCGGCAAAGGCGGGGGCCCAACCAGGGGACATCATCCTCAAGGCCGATGGCCGCGACGTCACCCGGCCGGAGGAGTTGCAAGAATCGGTGAGGGCCGCTGGACGCGAGAACCGCAACCTCCAATTGCTCCTGCGCCGCGGCGGGGATGAAGTGACGATCGACGTCCGTCCCCGTCCTCGGCCGCGGATCGAAGTCTACCGCTTTGACGGTCCGATGGGGGCGCCTCCCCAGGGGATGCCGGGATTCCCACCGTCCCAATTCCCCCCAGGAATGTTCCCCGGGATGGGCCCCCAAGGCATGGGACAAATGCCTGGAATGGGACAGATGCCTGGCATGGGACAGCCAGCCCCTTGGCAGGGTGAGATCGAGCAGCTTCGGCAGGAGCTCGGTCAATTGCGTGAAGAATTGAATCGGCTCCGGGGCGACGTCGGGGCGGTGCCGCCCCCCGGCAGCACCAACCCCAACCCCGGCAATGACCAGCGTCCCAACCCGCCACCGGCGCCACAACCGCAGCCACCGATCGACCTCTGATGGGGATCGCGCCGTCAGCGGTGTTGAAGAGGCGTTGTTTCGCGGCGGTGCTGGGGTCGTTACATTGTTGGACAACTCGACCGACCACCAGCGACGACGAAGAGACCGGGATTCATGCGCGACCTGATCCGATATGCGATTCATCGCCTCGGCTGGTTAGTAGTCACGCTTTGGCTCGTTTACACCGTCTCTTTCGTCTTGATGCGATCGGTCCCTGGGAGCCCGTTCGGCAGCGAACGAAGGGTGCCGCCGGCGATCGAGCGGCAATTACGGGCCCGCTACAACCTCGACTCACCGCCGCTGAAGCAGTACATCGACTACGCTTGGGGGATCATTTCGCGAGGTGACCTGGGCTGGTCGATGCGGCTGGAGGATTACAGCGTCAATCAAGTGATCGCGGAGGGGTTTCCGATCTCCGCGTCGCTGGCGGTTTTCGGGCTCACCTTTGCGATCCTGCTCGGGGTCCCGGCGGGGGTCATCTCGGCCGTCCGGCGTGGGTCCATCGCCGACGTGTCGCTGATGACGGCGGCGGTACTGGGGATCGCCATCCCGAATTTTGTTTTAGCCAGCATCATGATCCTGCTTTTCGTCTTCATCATCCCGATCTTTCCGGCGGCGGGATGGGGGACGCCTCGGCAGTTAGTCCTTCCGGCATTTTGTCTGGGGGCCCCGGTCGCCGCTTACGTCGCGAGGCTAACCCGGGCGGGGATGCTCGAAATGTTGACCAAGGAGCACGTCCGCACGGCCTATGCGAAAGGGCTCTCGCCGCAAGCGGTCATCTTGGACCATGTCTTGCCCGGGGCATTGTTGCCGGTCATTTCGTATCTCGGGCCGGCCACGGCGGGTGTCCTGACCGGTTCGCTGGTGCTCGAAAAGATCTTCGCGATCCCGGGGATGGGCAGCCACTTTATCAACGCGGCGATGCAACGTGATTACACGCTGGCGATGGGGATGGTGTTGACGTACACGTTGCTGCTCTTCGTGATGAACTCGGTTGTCGACGTTCTCTATGCGGTGATCGACCCGAGGGTAAAGCTACAGTGAGCCCGCATCCGCCATCCGCGACCAGCGTCCCGAACGGATCGCCCGACGCGAACCGCCAGGAGACGCTCGCGCGATTGCTCGACGAGGCTCGTGAAATACGCGGCGTTTCGCTCTGGTCCGACGCTTGGCGAAGGCTTCGGCGGCGACGGACGGCCCTGCTTTCGATGGTCTGCCTGGGGGTTTTAATCCTGCTCGCCATCCTGACCCCCGTCCTGCCGCTCCAAAGCCCGATCGACAAGGATTTGAAATTCCGTCGATTGCTGCCGCCCGATCTCTCGAAGGCGACGTTGGGGAGCCGCGTGGGGCTCGGTTTTAAGGACCGATCGCTCGTCGCGGAATTGGCAGTCTTCGACGCCGAGGTCGCGAAGCTACGGGCCGAACGTGACGCCACGGTCGACCCCACCCAACGCGGCAACCTCGACAAGTCCATTCGCGAGATGATCGAGGTCGAACACCCGTTCAACCAACTTTGGAACAGGCTCGGGCCGGTCGCTTGGCAGATGTGCCGACTCCGGGTCGCGATCTTTGGCGATTACGCGGTACCGTCGCTGTTCGGGACCGACAAGCTGGGGCGTGACCTTCTGGCGAGGGTCTTTTGGGGGGCCCGGGTCTCGTTGGTGGTCGGCGTGATCTCGACGCTCGTCAGCCTTGTGATCGGGGTGACCTACGGGGCGACGGCCGGTTACCTCGGGGGGGTCGTCGACGCGGTCATGATGCGGATCGTCGATGTGCTTTATTCGATCCCGTTCATCTTTGTCGTGATCTTCCTGATCACCTTCCTCGGGGAGGACAGCGTCAAGGCAAAGCTTCGGGACTGGGGGATCGAGCAGATCACGATCTTTTACTTCGTGATCGGCGCGATTTATTGGCTGACGATGTCGCGGGTCGTCCGTGGGCAAGTCCTCTCTCTTCGCCACGAGCAGTTCATCGAAGCGGCCCGCACGATCGGCGCGTCGACGAGCCGGATCGTGTTCAGGCACTTGGTCCCGAACGTTTTGGGTATCGTCGTTGTCTACCTGACGCTGACCATCCCCTCGGTAATGCTGTTCGAAGCTTTCCTGTCGTTCCTCGGTTTGGGCGTTTCGCCCCCCGACGTTTCGTGGGGACAACTTCTGAACGATGGCATCGAATCGCTATCGAGCGTCAAGCTGTTTTGGTGGGTCGTCGCCTTTCCGGGCGGGGCGCTTGCGGCCACCTTGTTCGCGCTCAACTTCCTCGGGGATGGCGTGCGGGACGCGCTGGACCCCAAGCTGAAAAATCGGGACTGAATGTGAACGAACGTCCGAGCCATCATGACACATCGCCGCTGATCAGCGTCCGCGACCTGCACGTGAGTTTCAAGACCGACGACGGTTTAGTCGAAGCGGTCCGTGGGTTGTCATTCGACCTCGGCCGCGGCGAGACGCTGGGGATCGTCGGCGAGAGCGGTAGTGGCAAAAGTGTCACGAACCTGGCGTTGATGGGCCTGATCCCTCGTCCCCCGGGGCGGATCGACCGGGGCCAAGCGTTGTTCCACGGCGAGGACCTGTTGCGGATGAGCCCGACCCAATTGATGGGTGTCCGGGGCCGGCGGATCGGGATGATCTTTCAGGACCCGATGACGGCGCTCAACCCGCTTATGACCGTCGGACAGCAATTGACCGAGATGACTAAAAAGCACCTCGCCCTCTCCGCGGCCGCTGCCGACGCGCGAGCGGCCGAGATGCTCGAATTGGTCGGGATCAGCAACCCGGGTCAGCGGTTACGCGATTATCCGCACCAATTCAGCGGGGGGATGCGTCAGCGGGTCATGATCGCCATGGCGCTTTCCTGCGAACCGGATGTCTTGATCGCTGACGAGCCGACAACGGCACTCGACGTGACGATCCAGGCGCAAATCCTCGACCTGCTCCGCGACTTGCAAGCCCGTCGCGGGACCAGCATCATCCTGATCACCCACGACCTGGGGGTCGTCGCCGAGATCTGTCATCGGGTGCTGGTGATGTATGCCGGAAGGGTTGTCGAGCAATCAGGGGTCAATGAACTCTTTGCCTCACCCCGTCACCCCTACACGCTTGGGCTGCTGAGGTCGCTGCCACGGTTGGACCGTGACCATTCACGGCGTCTGGAGGCGATCCCAGGCCAACCCCCTGACATGACGCGGATCCCCAAGGGTTGCGCGTTCCGGCCACGATGCGGCGTCGCGATCGGACGCTGCGAGTCCGAGTCGCCCCCGCTTCGCGAGATCGGCCCGGGGCGTTTTTCGGCTTGCTGGCACGACGACGCCGCGCGAGTCGCGCCGTTATCGGCTGCGCCGGCCGACAGCGGTAGCGATGGTCCAGGAGGATCTTCATGACGCCGACCCCGATCCTCGAAGTCCGCAACCTCAAGGTGCACTTCCCGTTCAGCCGCGGGGGATTCTTTCGACCCCAGCGGGGCGTGATCCGCGCCGTCGATGACATCTCATTCGGAATCGCCGAAGGGGAGACGCTCAGCTTGGTCGGCGAGTCGGGATGCGGGAAATCGACGACCGCCCGCGCCATCGTGGGGCTGGTGAAACCGACCTCCGGAGACGTGCTGCTACGAGGGACCCGGGTCAGCGGGCTGAGCGACCGAGAGATGCGGCCCCATCGGCGGGTGGTGCAGATGGTTTTCCAGGACCCCTTCGCGTCGCTGAACCCGCGGATGACGATCGGCTCGATCATCGGCGAACCGCTGGCGATTCACGGGCTGGCACGTGGCCGCGACCTCAAGCTGGAAGTCCTCAGGCTGCTCGACCTGGTCGGGCTGAACCCGCGATTCCTCAACCGCTACCCGCACGAATTCTCCGGTGGCCAGCGGCAACGGATCGGCATCGCCAGAGCCCTCGCGGTGCAGCCGAAGTTGATCCTGTGCGACGAACCGGTCTCGGCCCTCGATGTTTCGATCCAGGCGCAAATCATCAACCTGCTGATGGACCTGCAGCAACAGTTGGGTCTGTCTTACCTTTTCATCGCCCATGACCTCGCCATCGTCCGTCAGATCGCGACCAGGGTCGGCGTGATGTACTTGGGACGAATCGTCGAGCTCGCCCCGGCGGCAGAAATCTACGCCAGGCCGGTCCATCCTTACACCGAGGCGTTGATGTCGGCAGTCCCGATCCCCGACCCGGTCGAATCGGCCAAGCGTCGGCGGATCGTGCTGCAGGGGGAAGTCCCATCGCCCGATCGGGTATACCCCGGTTGCGCGTTTGCCGAGCGTTGCCCTTTGGTGCAAGATCGCTGCCGAAGGGATCGGCCTGAACTCGTCCGCATCGGCGCCGCCGACACGACGACCCTGGCGGCCGGGACGCCGACAAACGTCAAGGACGACACGTCGACCGGCGGTGCGGCCTGCTGGGTCAGGGCCCCTCAGAGAGACGAATCGGCCAAGTGACGCCGCCCACCCGGGTCGGGCCAGTCGGGTGAGCCCAAGCGTCCACCTGCGAAGGCTCAACTTGTGTGCAACGGGCGCCGTTTGTTGCTAATCTGGTGAGGCTTTCGCCCTCCGACATTTTTCCTCCGTTTGCCCCACCCGATCCAGCCATGATCATTCGCCCAATTGTTAAACGCAGTCTGATCCCGTCCCTTCGCCTGCCGGCATCGATCGCCCCGCTGGCGCTGTCGCTGCTCGCGACCCTTGCTACCGCTCAAGACTGGCCTGGTTTTCACGGGCCAGGCGGGTTGGGTGCGACCCGTGGGATCCTCCCTGACCGTTGGACCGACAGCGATTACCTCTGGCGGGTGAAGCTCGGTTCGACCGACGTGGGCTCGGTGGCGATCGCCCAGGGGAAAGCGTTTCTGATCACATTCGATCTCGAGCGAAAGGCGCTGGCGCTGCTGGCGATCGATATCGATTCGGGCAAAGAGCTGTGGCGGCGGCCGCTAGCGCTGGGTGAGTACCACATCCACAAGCGGAACTCTTACGCATCGAGCACCCCGACCGTGGAAGGGGATAGCGTCTATGTCGCCTATGCCGATTCCCAGCACACGTGGCTCCGCGCGTTCACGCTCGAAGGGCAAGAACGCTGGAACCGCGATTTTGGGCCTTGGCAGAGTGATCACGGGTTCGGGACTTCGCCCCGTGTCGGCGGAGGGTTGGTGATCCTTTACGATTCACAGCAGGCGGAGCAGTTGGAGCCGGGCCAAAAGCCTTCGCACGAACGGATGCTCGCCGTCGACGCCGCGACCGGCGCCGATCGCTGGGAAACGCAGCTCAAGCCGACCCGCACGAATTACTGTGTCCCGACCTTTTACGCCCCGGAAGGTCGCCCGGCCCAAGTGATCGCGTCCGGGACGGGGAACGGCGTCTTCGGGATCGACGCGAAGTCAGGGAAAAAGTTGTGGGAGCTTCCGATCATCAACAAGCGAAGCGTCGGATCGCCCCTGTTGATCGGCGATGTCGTCCTAGCGAGCTGTGGCAGCGGTGGCGGCGGAAACTACGTCGTCGCGGTCAAAGTCCCTTCGCGGGAAGGGGAAGAGCCTAAAGAGCTCTTCCGGCTTGACCGGGCCGCCTCGTACGTTCCGACCCCGGCGATCGACGGCGAATATGTGATGATGATCTCGGACAACGGGATCGTGTCGCGGGTCAAACTCGCCGACGGGACGGTCGTCTGGAGCGAACGATTGGGGGGCAACTATGGCGCATCGCCCATCGTCGTGGGGAACAAAACCCTGCTGATATCACTCGATGGGATCGCCACCGTGATCGCCAACGACGATACCTTCCGAAAGCTCGGCGAAATCGACCTCGGGGCGGCGGTTGGTGCCAGCCCGGCTGCCGGTGACGGAAAACTGCTGATTCGGGTCGGTGACGAGCTCCGCTGCCTGTCGATCGAAAAAGCGCTCTGACCGGTCGCCATTTGCCGATCAGGAATCGTGTCGATGGGGGCGAGGGCCGGGGGCTCTCGGGAACCGAGGCTCCCTTGCCGCCCGATCGTCGCGCGGCGGCCGCTCATCCTGAGGGGGCCGAACGGTGCGGGTCACCTCGGAATCGGTTTCCGAAGCCCGACGGTTTTCACGCTGGATCGCTTCGTACACTTCCTGGCGGTGTACCGGTATCGACTGGGGGGCTTCGATGCCAAGCCTGACCTTGTCCCCTCGGATGTCGACGATCGTAACGACCACGTCGTCGCCGATCATGATGCTTTCGTCTCGGTGCCGCGAAAGGACCAGCATGGTGTCCTCGTTCAACTCTTGGTAGCGATCGGTTGGGGTGGATTCATCTGAACGATACCGACCCCTGGACCGGAAGTTACCCCTCCGCTCGCGGCGACGATCTCGACAACCGTTCTATCGGCCGCGGCCCCGAAGAAACGGCAACTATCGGGCAAAGTTACGTCTTGTCGGATCGTGCCGATTGATCACGTTGGCACGGTCATAGCCATTAAACCCGTAGGGACGAATCGTCCGAAAAACCGGCGCGGCTCAATCCGCCGGTCGGGGCTCGACACTGTCGAGTTTCGTCGCCTTGATGATCGTGAACAGCGACGCCGGCGAGGACTTGTAACGCCGCTCGACGCGAATCGGCATCTCCTCGACGACCTCGTCGAGGCTGAGATCGGTCCGCCAACCCAGGTGCCGGGTCACCGCACCTGCGGCCCCAACCATTTTGGCGATCCACGGGTTTTTGCTGCGAAAATGGTTGATCAGCAGCAATTGTCCACCCGGTTTGCAGACCCGCAGCATCTCCGACATCATCCGACGCGGGTTCGAAACGACGCTGATCACGTGAAACGAAGTGACGATGTCAAAGCTGCAATCTTCGAACTCCAAGTGCTCGGCGTTCATCGGCATGACCCGGATGTGAGACAATTTCTCATCATCGATCAGTTTCTGGGCCTGGGCCAACATATCCTCGGAAAGGTCGACCCCCGTCAGGTCGATGTCGTGGGGGTACGCGGTTAGCGACATCCCGGTTCCCACCCCCACCTCAAGCACCTTTTGCCCCGGTAGGAATTTCATCCCGCGAATCACCGAACGGATTCGGTTGCGCGCGACCATCGGCCAGAGGGCCTCATAAGCGGGAACCAATTCCCGATAGAGCTTGCTCGCGTGGGGGTCTGCCTTCTTGGCCTCCCTTTTGCCGCCCGCGTCACGAATCATCTTCTACCGCAACTTGCCGAGGATCTTTGACGTGTAGGACCAAGCGGGCCTTTAAGGCGCCTTAAAGGGGACCGCGAGGTGAGCGCCTTGAGTGGCCGATCGGCGAACGATGACCGTCAGCAAGGAATCTCGGGGGGGAAACGTCCCCGACCGCATTCATACGATCCCATATTTCCCGGTGCAGTCAAGCGTCGAAAATCGTACGGCGACTTCGACGGAAACTCCACGATCGCAAGGACTTACCGCTGGCAGAGTCGATCACCACCAGGCAGCGGGGCGGTCAGGTTTTACATTCCCGTGACAAAAATCGGGGTAATTTCTCGCATCGCGTCGCCGTCGGCTGCTCAGATGGCCTCTTCACGGTTGATTTTTGACTCGGCCTTCGGCTCGGGCCGGTCGTCTTTCCCCCCTGGCCGATCAAGCGAGTCCTCCTCAGGGTTTCCTCCGACCCCCTCGGCAGGACCCGCATCACCGAACTCGAAAACATGTCGCCACTGGGTGACCAGCGGTGAAAAGGCGTACCAGCAGAAGGCAAGCGGCAACGCCAATTCGTGCAGCACGATCGCCCCCCCGACCGCGAACAGGGCCCGGCCGATCTGATTGGGGCTCCGACGGCCTCGGATCCACTGCTGCACGATGTGCGGGTAGGTCAACCTCGAGACCATCAGGTAGGCGAGCACGATCGCCAATGCGGGGACGAGGTACTCGCAGGTCACCAAGCCGATATCGGCGGCCGCTTTGACCCACCCCGGAGACGGCTCCTTGGTCAGCGAAACCAAGTGGGGCATGGCGATCGAGAACGAAGCGATCGTTCCCGCCGCCGCGGGGCTGGGGAGGCCGTAGAAACCTTCGTGGGAATCGTCCTCGCCGGTTTCGACGTTGAAACGGGCCAAGCGGATCAAAACGCACAAGGCAAAAATGACCCCGATCGCCCACGACAAACGATGCGGCAACAGGTCGCTGAAACGCCAGACGATGACCGCCGGCGCGGCGCCGAAAGTGATCGCGTCGCAGAGGCTGTCGAGCTGGGCGCCGAATTCGCTCGACTGTCCGGTCATCCGTGCGGCCGAACCGTCAAGGGCATCAAAAACCATGCCGCCAAAAATCAACAGCCCGGCGACGAACAGCAAAGACTCGTTGCTCCATTCCAGCAACTCGCTCGTCGTGACCGCGATCGACGCCATGCCGCAGACGCCGTTGCCCAGCGTCAGCAGCGTCGGGAGGACGGCCAGCGTCAATCGCCTCGGCCGACGGCGACGAAGCTTCACCCCTTCCGACCAATTCGAGCCGCGGCCCGGATGAGGGCTTACGCGTCGAAATCGCTTGATCGTCCGTTTGCTCATCGGAGCTCATCCCGACCCTGGGTACCGGCATCCAAATTTAAACCCGAGGGGCTCGCGCCAACGGCCGTGCCGCCGACCTCGAAACGCTTAGGATTCTCTGCCACGACTTCCAACCGATACCTCGCCATTCGGCTCGACCCGGCCCGAATCGTTTCGCCGATCGCCACTTCGATTTGCAACGACGGGTCGCGGGGGATGACGAGTTCGGTCCGCGAACCCAACTTGATCATCCCGAACGGCTCCCCTTTGGCAAGGACATCGCCGGGGCGAACCCAACAGACGATGCGACGGGCGAACTGGCCCGTGATCTGCCGGATCCGAAATGCCTTCGCCGACCGGTCCGGCGTAACCAACAGGACGTCCAAATGCTCGTTCTCACGGGCCGACTCCGGCCTGAGGGCGTTCAGAAACTTCCCCGGACGATAGCGGATCTCGACGACCTTTCCCGCCAGCGCACAGCGGTTGATATGGACGTTGAAGATCGAGAGAAAAATCCCGAACCGGATCGCAGGGCCGATATCCGGATCGTCGATCTCGTCGATCTGAACCACCTTCCCATCGGCAGGGGCGACGACCACCCCATGGTCGGTGGGGATCGCTCGGGGCGGATCACGAAAAAACCAGACGACCAAACCGGCCACGACAAATGCCGGCAACCCCAAGGGCCACCAGTACCAACTCAGCAGCCCACCCAGGACGACAAAAAAACCGCCGATCAGGACGAGTTCCGCCAATCCGGCGCGGACGAAGGGCAACGAATCACGCCAACGAAACGGGTCGTCGGCGTCGGGCCACCAATGCGTGTCTTGGTTGCGATAATATTTCAGGTCGCGGGGATCGACCGGGTCGAAGGGTAAAGTCCCGCGTTCGCCTTGCCGTAACCCTCGCATCCGCTCGACATAAGCGGGGCGAACCTTCCTCAGCAACCAACGTCGGACCGAACCCCACGCCAGTTCGAGGCTCATCACCCAACCCCCGCCAGGCTGGATCGTCGTCAGCCGCGGGTCGATCACCGGGCGACGGACGTTTTCGGCTGGAACTCCGGATCCGGGCGGTGTTAAACTCATGCGGTCGGGTATTCGCTGCAAGGGATGTCGCGACGGGGTAGTTTGCCCTACCGTAGCCCGCACCACAGTAGCCTGTCTACCGTAGCCGGCCTACCGAGGCGGTCCGATTCGATTTCCCGCCCACACGTTGTCATTGAACCGTATCATTGAAACCGTTTTTGTGCCGGGCGGTAGCCCTCTGGCTACAATTCTCCGCCGATCCGACCGATGATCGCCGTCGGAAAAACGAATCGTTACTATAATCAGCGAACGGGAGTCCCCCGTTTCCCACCCCATTTTTTTGCGGCGATTTCTCCGAACCGATGATCCCTCGCTACCTGGTTCCGTTTCGCGCCGCCAAAGCGAATCACTTTTTTACCGACATTTTGGTGATCGGAGGTGGCCTGGCGGGGTTGCGGGCCGCCAACGCGACCCACCCCCACCAGACGGTCCTGGTCGTCACCAAAGACAAGCTTTACGAATCGAATAGCCAGTACGCGCAAGGGGGGATCGCCGGGGTTCTTGACCCCGAAGACCGATTCGAAGACCACGTCGCCGACACCCTGACGGCCGGGGGCAACCTGTGTGACCTGGAAGTCGTCGACATGGTCGTCCGCGAGGCCCCTCGTAGGATCGAAGAACTGATCGCGTGGGGGACCCGATTCGACAAGCTGTCAGGATCGCTCGCCCTGGGAAGGGAAGGGGGACATAGCCGCCAACGGATCGTCCACGCCCTAGGGGACGAGACCGGCAAGGAAGTGATGCGGGCCGTGATCGAACGTAGTCAAAAGGCGGCCAACATCGAGATCTGGGAGCAGACATTCACGATCGACCTTTTGACCCAGGAGGGGCGGTGCCACGGCGCGGTCGTCAGCCGAGACGGCGGCCCGCCGATGCTGGTTTGGGCCAAACAGACGATCCTGGCGAGCGGAGGCAACGGCCAAGTCTATCGCGAGTCGACCAACCCGGCCGTCGCGACGGGAGACGGTTTCGCGGCGGCCTACCGCGCGGGGGCCGAGTTGCGAGACATGGAGTTCTGCCAATTCCACCCCACGGTGCTTTACATCGCCGGTGCCGCCAGGTCGCTGATCACCGAGGCGATCCGCGGCGAAGGGGCATTGCTGCTCGATCATGACGGCAAACGCTTCATGCCCGATTACGACGGCCGCGCCGAATTGGCGCCCCGCGATATCGTCAGCCAGTCGATCATCCGCCAGATGGCGAAGACGAATCATCCGTGCGTCTATCTGAGCCTCGCCCACCTGCCACCGGCCTTCGTCAAAGAACGCTTTCCGGGGATCGCGAAGTCGTGCGCGAAGTTCGGGATCGACATCACCAAAGACCGAATCCCGGTACGTCCGGGGGCCCACTACATGATCGGCGGGGTAACGGTCGACTCCCAGGGACAAACGAGCCTCGATGGGTTGTGGGCCGCCGGCGAGGTGACCAGCAGCGGCCTCCACGGGGCCAATCGCCTGGCGAGCAACAGCCTGCTCGAAGGGCTGGTCTACGGCGCCCATGCCGGCGAATCGGCCTCACGCGCCGCCAACGAGATGCCCGACAGCATGCGGGCGCTCAAACTGGAAAACCCCGATAAGAACCCCTCGAACGACTTCGACATCGCCGACGTCCGGGCCTCGCTCAAGAGCCTGATGGGTCGGCTCGTCGGGGTCCAGCGGGACGAAGCGGGGCTGAAAGAAGCGACCGCCGCCGTCGAGACACTTTGCAGCTACGCCATGCCGCACCAATTCCAAAACGTCGCCGGGTGGGAATTGCAAAACCTCCTTTGCACCGCCTTGATGATGACCCGCGGGGCGCTGATGCGGACCGAATCGAGGGGTGTCCACTTCCGCCTCGATCACCCCCAAACCGACGACGCCCATTGGCGATGCCATTTGGCATTAAAGATCGATCGGGACGGCGGACAACCCTATCGCCAACCGCTCCGCGATCGCGATGCCAAACCGAATCGCGCGACCAGCCCCCCTCCCATCGCCCCGTCCACCCCATCACGGAGCGGCCATTGGTGAAAGATCGCATCAGGTTGACGCCTCAGGTCATCCAGGACCCGGGGGAAGAGCCGCTGCTACTCCACAGCCGCGTCACCGGTCCGATCTCCGAGTTGACTTTCCTTCAGCGGGCCTTGCTCTTCGCCGAGCTCGCGATGATCGCTTACAACGACGAATCCGAAGCGTCTCGCGCGGCGCAGCTTGTCGGCTTCACCCACGCCACCCATTTCGATGACCAAGGCGCGCAGGCCTATTACTTCCGGAACGAATTCGACTCGGTGATCGCTTGCCGCGGCACCCAACCGAACGAATGGACCGACCTGCGGGCCGATGTCGACGCCGTCGCCGTCATCGCCGAAACGGTCGGCAAGGTCCACCGAGGGTTCAAACGCGAAGTCGACAGGCTTTGGCCGACGCTCGAACAGGCCCTCCATTCGAACGACCTCCCGACCTACTTCGTCGGCCACTCGCTCGGCGGCGCGATGGCGAAAATCTGTGCCGCCCGGTGCATGCTCTCCCCGATCGAAACCAACCCCCAACAACTCTTCACCTTCGGCAGCCCCCGCGTGGGAGACAGCAAATACGTCCGCTTCGTAACCCTCGATCATTTCCGGTTCGTCAATAACAATGACATCGTCACCCGCGTCCCACCGTTCTGGCTCGGGTACCGGCACGGCGGCCATGAGGTCTATTTCAACCGCGACGGAAAGATCAGACGTTACAGCCTATTGATGAAAGGGCGTGACCGGTGGCGCGGCGCCTTGCGTGGCTTGTGGAATCGCAAGATCGATTACCTCAGCGACCACAGCATCCACGAATACTGCAAACACCTCGTTTCGGCCGTCGAGGAAGAACTGAATATCATCGCCGCGGGCGGGGCGACTTTCTCCCCGAAAGCCCTCTCGACCATGACGCAAGAACCGAAGCGGTGAAACCCGGACCGCCAAGCATGCCCGCTTGGCTTCGCGATGCGGCAGCAAGCTTCAGCGGAGCGACGGGTCGGGTTGCCACATGAACAGAAAGGTCGGCAGGCTTTGCCGGCTCAAGCCCGGTACGTCGAGCGAAAGCAACTTACCCTCGATCCCTTGATTGGGTGTGATCCCATAGAGCGATTGCACCGGGTCGCGTTTGCCATGCAGGATCACCGCCGCGACATTACCGAGTGGCCTTCCCCCGGCGTCGCCACCGCCGACCACACCCTGTCCCGCGGCCTGAACGATCGCGTCATCGAGATATCCGATCGAATCGAGCAACCCCAAACGCAACGCCTCAGGGGCCAGCATCACCCGACCGTCAAAGATGTCGACCACTTCGGCACGACCTTGCACACCACGACCCCCTCGATCCTGATCCTTCTGCTCAACATTCCCGCGACCTTCTTCTTGCGCTTCGGACGCTGGCCCCTCGCCCGTTTTGGCCGCTTGACCCTCGGCTGGGTCCGACCCCCGATCGTCGGCGTCTCCACCATCACCCGCACCTTGAGTCGCGGCTTGCCGATCGGACCGATCGGTGAGGGTCTCTTGGGCATCCGAATTCATACCCGAATCCGATTCCGAATCGGGATCACGTTCCGAGTCATCCGACCCGCTCGGGTCCTGCTCCTCGCCTTCAGCCGCTCCTCCCTCAGCATCATCATCCGCTTGCGAAACCGGCATTTCGATACTCAGCGGCAAGCCTCGTCCGCGGATGATCGATGCGCGGAACCTGGCATGCAGGTCGCGAGCCATCCGCTCGAGCAACTTTCGCGATTCGGGTGACATCGTTCGGATGGGGCTCCCGGCGTCGATGTGCTTGCCCGACTTGACGGCTACCCCCACGATGTTGAACTGGGCCAACATGTCTTCGAGGTTGTAGAGGTTAAGGATGATCCCCAACCCACCGGTGACCGTCGTCGGATGGGCGACGATCAGATCGCTGGCCGTCGCGAGGTAATACCCGCCCCCCGTCGCGACATCCATCAGGCACGCGACCACCGGCTTGCCGGTCGATTCGCGAAATCGCTGGAGGTCGCGGTGCATGATGTCGCAAGCGGTCACGCCACCGCCGGGAGAATTGATCCGCACCACAACCGCCGTGATCTCAGGTTGACGTGCGGCATAATCGAGCTTGGCACGAAACTGGTCGATCGGGTTCGCCCCCACCGACATCAACCCCGTCTCGTTCTCGTTGACCAAGATGCCGTCGACATCAACGATCGCGACCCTCGGCCCACAATTCGGCTTGCCGCTGACGGGCATTTCGACAATCGGGGCGACGTCCTTCACGGGCTGAGGCTCGACGATGACGCGGGTTCGCACGTCGATCGGTTGCGGCAATTGGCAACCTCCCAAGAAGACCGCCCCGCACGCCAACAGGATCGGCCGCACGAATCGCAGGTCGGGCGACCGGGTGGCGCCATGCCACCCTCGCGATGCGGCTTCGATTCCGGTCATCTCGATTCCTTTCCCAACTCGGTTCCCTGGCTTGGGACCCGCGCCATCCGTCGCGGGCGTCCCGTTCCGTTCCTAAGATTCGGATCGTCCGGGCTTTACGCTCAACCCGGATGACGCCGATCGATCCGGTGTTAACGCCCCTGACGACCGATTGTTCCGGTTATGCCGATTCGTCCGTCGCCGATCGCCCGCCGCCGGCTCTCGAAGGGGTGCCGGATTTGACTACCCGGCCGACGTGACGCATCATCGAAATTAGGCAAAACGCGTCACGCCGCCATTTGGCCCGATCGGGATGTCGCCTCAAGGCCCCGAATCACCTTGGATCTGCCAACCACCGCTCCGATGCCCCAACCGCTCCTTCGCCCCAAATATCGCCCGTCGCGACCGCGATTGCGTCGCAACCACGGCTCGATCTGGTTCGCCGCCGTCCTGTTGTCGAGCTTTCTCATACCCCCATCAAGTTCATGGGGCAAAGAAGGTGCTAAGAACGCGGTCTACCAATCGCTCGTCGACCCCGACCCGGCGGACCCATCGCCGATTCGCTTAGGGAAGGCCCGCTTCCACTCCGGACAATCGCCCCAGCAACAACTCGATGAGCTGAATCGGGCCGGCCGGCCGAAATATGACGCGGAAGCCTTGCTGCGGCCGGCTGTCGTCGCCCCGCATCTGTTCACGCTGAGCCGAGAACCACTAGGCCAAATGGACGCCTCGACCCAACACGCCCGAGTCGTGTTCGCCCTCCGCGGTGCAATCGAGACGCTCGCCAAAGACGATTTCCTGAACCAACTCTTCGTCGCCAGCGAAGATGAAGAAGGGGCGGGAAGCGTGGCCAAAGGGGCTTCCGACCCGCAGGGAACAAACGACTCGCGGCCGCTCTCCGATGCCGAATTGAATGCGGCCGGGATCGATCCGACCCGACTCGGTGGCGAAAAAGGCCAACCGGAGGATGGCAAGAGCGACAGAAAGGGGGGCGAATCGTATCGCCTGGTTCGAGGTGAACTTTTCTCGAAGGTCAGGATCTCCGGTGTCGTCCACGGGGAATGGACCACCGATCAGGATTCGATCCTGCTGGCGATGCGGTTTGACAATCGGTTCGCCGACCACCCCGCGCTCAAAGGGACTTGGGAGCGTCTGGAGCGGAACGAGCAGGGGGGGCTGAAGGTTGTCCAGCGGGGTGATTGGGCCGGCGGCGGGGCCTACGTTCGGCTCACCCGTTGCCTCACCGAACCCGATCGGGTGATCTGCGAAGCGGAACTCGGCTGGGTCGAGCCCAAGCCCTGGTTCGGCGGGGCGAATCTGATCGGCTCGAAACTGCCGCCGGTGATCCAATCCCAAGTCCGCGAAATTCGCCGCGCAGCGATCCGCCAAACCAACTGAAACGGGACCGATTCCCCCTCGCTGGCGGGGGCAGCGCCGCTCCCCGTCGGCAAGGACCGACCGAACCCAAGGCAAAAACGAAAAGAGGTGGAGTTTTCTTGGCAGGGCGGGTACGATAGTGGACGATAGCTTATGGTTGAAAGCGGATCGAAATGGTCCTCTACCTGCCGATCTGGCATCCCCTGCCGGGTCCGAAACCCACCTCCCTCACGCCTTGCGGAATGCGATCATGCGTATTTCACGTAATTGCGAAGGCTTCAGCCGTCGAGACTGCCTCCGTTTCGGTTTGGGCGGCTTGTTCGGAGGAGGGCTCGTCAACGCCTTGCGGGCCCAAGGGGCTTCGGCCTCGACCGAGGGGGTCAAGCGGACGGCGAAAGCCAAGGCCTGCATCCTGATCTGGATGGATGGTGGGCCGACCCACTTCGAAACCTTCGACCCGAAACCGGACGCGCCGCTGGAGATTCGGGGCGAATTCGAACCGATCGCGACCAAAGTCCCGGGCGTCTTTTACTCGCAGCACATGACCCGCTTGGCCGGGTTGCTCGATAAGTACGCGATGATCCGATCGATCCGGCACGACCAAGGGAACCATGGTGCTGGCAACCATTACATGATGACGGGCGCGCCGCCGCGAATCCCTGTCGGCTGTGGCGCGTTCGTGAGCTTCCATCCCAGCATGGGCTCGGTCGTCTGGAGCGAACTGGGGAATAACGCGGCGCTGCCGGGCTATTTTTCGATGCCGCAGATGTCGCGGAGCGGCGGGCCAAACTTCTTGGGTGCCAAATACGCCCCGTTCGTCGTCCCCGATGACCCGAACCGAAAAGATTTCCGTGTCCGCGACGTCTCCGTCCCACTGGACATCCTGGGCAACCGGTTCGATCGTCGAAACGACCTCCGCAAGTCGATCGACCGCTTGAAACGGATCCGCGACGAAGCAGCGGGTGATCCGGCCGTCGCCGCCGACGAGTATTACCGCCAAGGGCTAGATTTGGTGACTTCCCCAGACGCCCAGTCGGCGTTCGATATCAGCCGCGAACCGGATTCGATCCGCGACGCCTATGGCCGCAATGGCTTTGGCCAACGGGCACTCCTAGCCCGCCGTTTGGTCGAAGGGGGCGTGCCGTTCATCACGATCTACGACGGCGGTTGGGATCACCATTCTGACCTGTTCGGCGCGCTATCCACTCGGTTGCCGAGCTGGGACCAGACCGTCGCGGCCTTGATCGAAGACCTCGACCAGCGCGGCTTGCTCGATTCGACCCTCGTCATCGCGCTGGGCGAATTCGGTCGGACGCCGAAAATTTCCACCTTGGCCGGACAGACCAAGGCGGGTCGGGACCACTGGGCCAATGCGATGAGCGTCTTGATGGCGGGTGGCGGAACCCCGGGCGGTACAGTGGTCGGGGCGACCGACCGAGACGGCTATACCGCGGTCGAGAGGATCCTTTCGCCCGAAAACTTCGTTTCGACGGTTTACACCAAACTCGGGATCGACCCCAACAAGATCCTCTACACCCCGCAGGGACGCCCGACGCACTTGGTCAGCGACCCGACGCCGATCGCCGAATTGATCTGATCCGATCGCTGATCGATCTGCACAAACCGATCGGACCTAGCCGATCGAACTTGATCGATCGGTCGGAACGATCTGGCGGGTCGCCGATCCCTGACCGGGCGAATTCACGTTATCATCAGCGGTTATGTGGTTCATCACCGTCATCCTGGCCAACCTCCGAGGTCGGCCTGCCCGTTCCCTCTTGACGCTCACAGGGATCGCGATCGCCGTCGCTGCGGTCGTATCACTCTTGGGGGTTGTTCGTGGCTTCGAAAGGTCTCTGCTGGAACTCTACCAAGGTCGCGGGATCGACCTGATGGTGCAGCAGGCCGGGCGATTGCAGATGACATCGAGCGTCCTCCCGGAAGGGATGGCAGGAAAGGTTGCCGAGGTCCCCGGCGTCGCCGCCGTCCATCCGGCCTTGATCGAAGTCCTATCCCTGTTGGAAGACGACATGATGGGGGTCGTCGTGCAAGGGTGGCCCCCCGATAGCGAACCGGTGAAACGCCTCAACATCGTCAACGGTTCGGCCTTTAGCGAGCCGGATGCCCGCGACGTGATCCTCGGCCAGCGGCTCGCCGCGGCGCTCAAGGTCGGCCCGGGTGATTCGGTCGACTTGATCGAAGGGGAATCGTTCCGCGTCGTCGGGGTCTTCGATTCGGACAACGTTTTCGATAACGGCTCGATGTTCGCGCCGCTACGGTCGTTACAACGGCTGATGCTTCGCGAAGGGGAGGTGACGATGTTCGGGGTCGTCGCCCAGGACCGTGACCCGGAAACGCTCAAAGGAATCGCGGAAGCGATCTCCGCCAGCGACCCGAAACTCGAAGCCCAAGTCGCTGATGAGATGGCGAAACGTTCGACCGAAATCCGGGTTGCCCGGTCCTTCGCGTGGTTAACCTCGATGATCGCGCTTGCGATCGGCTCGATCGGGATGCTCAACACGATGATGATGGCCGTTTTCGAACGGACCCGCGAGATCGCGATGCTGAGGGCGATCGGCTGGAAACGCCGCCGCGTGATCGCGATGATCCTGGGGGAGGCGACGCTCCTATCGATCGCGGGCTCGATCCTGGGGATCATGCTCGCGGTCATCCTCGTCCGATTCTTGGCGAACCTTCCGGCATCGGGCCGGTTGGTGGAGGGTGACGTTTCCCCCTCCGTGATGCTGCAAGGGCTCGTGCTGGCGGTGCTCCTAGGCCTGATCGGCGGTCTCTACCCCGCTTGGTCCGCGGCCAAACTTCCCCCGGTGGAGGGGCTGCGTCATGACTGACCCCGGTCAGCCATTCGATCCCTCGGTCCCGCTCTTGGAAGCGGCCCACCTCTCGCGCCATTTCATCGACGGCCAAGTGACGGCGCTCCGCGACGTCAGCTTCAAGATCCACGAAGGGGAATACGCGGCACTGGTCGGGAAGAGCGGCAGCGGTAAATCGACGCTGCTCAACCTGCTGGGCGGACTCGATTCGCCGACGACGGGCACCGTTTCGTTTCGCGGCCAAGACTTGGCGGGGCTTGGAGACTTGGCCCGCTTCCGCAGCGCCCAACTCGGATTCGTCTTCCAATCGTTCCACCTCGTCTCGGTGTTGACGGCCGAACAGAACGTCCAATTGCCGATGTTCGAAACCACGATGACCCCTGCCCAGCGGAAGTCGCGGGCCCGCGAGATGCTCGCTCGCGTCGGCCTGTCTCACCGCGCGAATCATCGCCCCCAAAAACTGTCCGTCGGGGAACGCCAGCGAGTCGCCATCGCCCGTGCCCTCGCGAATCGGCCGGCCCTGTTGCTGGCCGACGAACCGACCGGCAACCTCGACAGCGTCACGGCCGAATCGATCTTTGCGCTCTTCGATTCGTTGAATCGCGACGGGATGACGCTGCTCCTGGTGACGCATGACCCGATCTTGGCCGCTAGGTCGCATCGGACCTTAACTCTCCACGACGGCCAACTCGTCTCCGACGTGCCCAACCCGGTCCACCGCTAGGCCATTTCCCACAGTGGACTTTTCCGGTCCTTCCCAAGAAGCCCTGCTGCGGCACAATGATGTCTTGGCCTTTCGCCACCGATCGCCCCGACACCCCCGGAAGCCTCTCAAGAAACGACCGGCAATGATCACGATCATCGATTACCAAATGGGGAACCTCCGGAGCGTCCAAAAGGCGTTCGAAACGGTCGGCGCCGAAGCGATCGTGACGTCGGACAAACGGCAAATCGCCGCCGCCGAGCGATTGGTTTTGCCAGGGGTCGGCGGTTTCGGCGATGCGATCTCCGAGCTACGACAACGGGATTTGGAGGGGCCGATTCGGGATTTCGTCGCCTCGGGACGCCCGATGCTCGGCATTTGCCTCGGGCTACAACTCCTTTTCGAGACCGGTTACGAAGGGGGAACCCATCGCGGACTGGGGATCGTCGCCGGAGACGTCGTGCGGTTCGAAGGACCTGCGTTCGGTGGCGAAGGTGGCCTCAAGGTGCCACACATGGGTTGGAACCAGGTGACGAAACGGGCCGACGCCCCGATCTTGCGGGACATCGCCAGCGGCACCCACTTTTACTTCGTCCATTCGTACTACGTCCGCCCCGCGGACCCTTCGATCGTCGCCCTCTCTTGCGATTATGGCGGCCCGTTTTGCGCGATGATCTGGAAGGACAACCTGTACGCCACGCAATTCCACCCCGAAAAGAGCCAAGCCGACGGATTGAAACTGCTCCGGCGATTCGCCGAACTCCCAATCCCGCACCCCTCGACCGCGACCGGCAACCACTGATGCGATCCCACTCGATCGGCTACATCACCCCCTCGGGCATGTTGCTGCAAGTCGTTTACCGCTTCATCGAACCGACGTTCCGGCACCGGGTTCGGCTCGTTGACCCGCAAGCGAATGAGGTGGCAGATTGGGACGGCATCCTCGGTGGCGAATCGACGAACTGGCCTGCTTCGCCGCCGATCCAAGAGCTTTCCCAAGAACTTATCGGAGGAAGGGATTGCCTTCTGGGCGTCGGTCGCGCCGGTAAATGCCACTGGAGCCTCAGCGTCGAAAGCCTGCCGGCCCAGGCATCAGAGCAACAGACAAGGCGATTCGAGGGGACGGATTACCGATCGGGTCAAGGACTGGTTTTCGACATCGCCTGCCGCTCGCCCGGACCCACCGGATGGCTCGGTTCGACCTACCGTGCCGAATCCGAGGGAGCGATCCGGATCGCCCCTAGCAGTGCGGGCGATGCGAGCGAAGTCGTTTGGTGCGGCACGAAGATGCTTCGGATCGAGCCGGAAGTGCTTCCGGACCAATGGCCGGGCACCGTTCGTTGGCGATACACCTTGATGGCCGACTGAAAAGGATTGATGAGCCCTTCATTCAACCGCAGCCAGCCCGATTGAACCGCGGCTAGCCCGCCGCCCCCTCCCATCAGAGCGGCCGGACCCACCAGCGGAAGAGATCAAAACGCGCCGCCGGATTCGGCCCCTGAATCAAACGGCTAATTCGACGACCGGGATAGCCGCCGCCTCACGATCCCTCTTGCGGTTCGCCTCGACCGCGAATCGTTCCGACTCCGGATCGACGAGTCGATAAAACACGTCTCTCTGACGCGGCTCAAAACCGAGTTCGACGATCGCGTCGCGGATCTGGTCCAGCGTCAGGAAGTGCACCGTCCCCGCTTCCGCGACGACGTTTTCTTCGATCATCAGACTTCCCATGTCGTTCGCGCCAAAGGTCATCGCGAGTTGTCCGATCTTCAACCCCTGCGTGACCCAACTCGATTGGATGTTCGGGACGTTGTCGAGAAACAATCTCGCGACCGCTTGTGTCTTCAGGTATTCGAACGCGCCAACGGGGGGCAGGTGCGAAAGCTTCGTGTTGTCGGGCTGAAAGGTCCAACAGATGAATGCCGTGAATCCCCCGGTCTCGTCTTGAAGATCGCGTATCCTTCGCAGGTGCTCGACCCTTTCGGCGAGCGTTTCGACATGACCGAACATCATCGTCGCGGAGCTCTTGCCGCCCATGCGATGCCAAACCCGCATCACGTTTAGCCAATCGTCGGACATGACCTTGCCGCGGGTCAGTTCGGCCCGGACGCGATCGACAAGAATTTCGGCACCGCCGCCTGGGATGCTCCCAAGCCCCGCCTCACGCAACCTGCCCAGCACCGTCTCCAACGGCAACTTGTTCACCTTCGTGAAGTGATGAAACTCTGGTGGGCTGAAGCCATGGACGTTGATCACCGGGTAGTCACGCTTGATGTCTCGCAACATCTCTTCGTACCAATCGAGCGTGAACTTCGGATGCAGGCCACCTTGCAACAAGATCTGGTTGCCACCCAAGGCGACCGTCTCACGCACCTTCTCCAGCAACACCGGACGTGGCAAGACATACCCTTCGTCGCTTTTAGGGCCGCGGTAGAAGGCACAAAAATCGCAAACCGCCGTGCAGATGTTGGTGTAGTTAATATTACGATCGATGTTATAAGTCCGGTACGATTCCGGATGCATCCGCCGCGTCACCTGATCGGCCGCGTCACCAATCGCCGCCAAACGGTTGCTCCGCAGCAACTCCAGTGCGTCGCCTTCCGAGAGACGCTCCCCGTCGACAGCACGCCTTAAAATCGACTCGATCATTTCCGCTTGGGGTTAAAGAAGGGGTTCATGTGGTTTGCAAATTTCGATCCTGGCGACTGACCTTTCGGACGTCAACCCGCGGTCACGGCTGGGGATTGCGAGATGAGCCCGGACTCGATTAACCCCTCATGATACGCCCGCAACCCTTCCCACTGCTGAGGCCCCATCTCGAAATGGAGATTTTCCCGGAAGTAACGGAACAGGTCATCGACCGTTAAACCGCTTTTTCCCGCCTCGGCCTCCGCGATCTCACGCAAATGGGCGACACCGCAATCCCGGGCTTCCTCCAAGACCTTTCCGAGCGGTTCAATGTCGATTCCGCCCCGGGCGACCCACATCGCGAAGACGAAAGGGAGTCCGGTCATCGATTTCCACCACTGCCCCAGATCAACGATCTCGTGAAAGACACCCTGCGGCGGGTACATCGCACGGTCACCGATCAATAGGACCGCATCGGTCTGGGCGGCTTCCGGAACCCGCTCCATGCCAAGCGGAACGGTTCGAGGCACTACGCCGTACGCTCGCCGAAGCAGCAGTTGCACCAATGCGGCGCTGGTCCGACTGCCGACGTCCAAGGCGATCGAACGGATCTGTGCGATCGGCACGCGACTCATCAGCCGCACGCTCCATACCGGACCGCTGCAGGTAATCGCGGCGTCCGAGACGATCCGATAGTCAGCCCCCCGCTCCAATCCCCGGAAGTACTCGATCGAAGGTATCAATGCCACGTCCAGCGTCCCTGTGGACAATTCGTCTGCCAACCGACTCGGGAGATTGAATGATAAACGACCGACCCCCGCCAACCGTTCCCGTAACCCAAAAACCAGGGGCTTGGTATTCAGGTAGGAAACCGCACCGATACGAAGCGAACCGGAAGCCATGTTAAAAAAACGAATCGAGTTCGGCGGTCACGGCGAACCGGGGACTCCGGGTCGACGCCGACCCAAACCCCACTTCACCTACCGCCGCCAACCGCCCACCATACAGGGGGGTGCCCAGCCTCATTATCGTTCGAAACGACGAATTGCGAAGGGCGACTCAACCCCGCCATGTCACGAACCGCACATCCCAGGGAATCCGTCAAACGAATCGCTCGGATGCCGGAACGTCCTGATCTACTGGTAATAACCGTCATTCCTCCCGTTTCGGCAACCGATATCCCTTCAGGAGCGGGCCGAACAGCTTTTTCCGGCATCTGAGGGCGGTTAGAATAACTGGGTTGGGGAGCCAACTCCTTGGCGGTTCTCCAACCAGGGCTGCCGAGACGACGCCAACGCCCGTTGGTCCGGTTTCCCGATCCCCGCCAAATTCCTACCCGACCGATGCCTGCCCCTCTGGGGGTCGCGGTCGTGGGCCCGCCTTTCCTCACAACTGCCGACGACACGATGGAAACAGGTCGTAAGTTCGATCGTTTCGGCCATCTCTTCATGGTCGCCTTATTCGTATTCGGCGGAAGCGTTCCCACCGTCGCGGGGGAGGGGCAGCAGGCGACGGCGAATGAGCCGCCAGCGACCCCGGCATCGGCCGGCACGGCTGAGGAGCTCGCCTTTTTCGAATCGAAAATCCGCCCCGTGCTCGTGGAACATTGCTACGAATGCCACTCCGCCAGTTCAAAGATCATCCAAGGGGGGCTGTTGCTCGACAGTCGCAGCGGGATCCGAGCAGGGGGCGACAGCGGCCCGGGAATCGTCCCGGGAGATCAGGCCCAAAGCTTAGTGCTGGCCGCGATCCGGCACGAAACGTTCGAAATGCCACCGGACAAAAAACTCCCTGACTCGATCATCGCCGATTTCGAAGCGTGGGTCATGCGAGGCGCCGCCGACCCGCGTGAACAGCCTTCCGAATCGGTCGCCCGCAAGAAAGGGGTCGACTGGGAGGCCGCCCGCAACCATTGGGCGTTCAGGCCGATCGCCGATCCGCGTCCCCCCGCCATCGACGACCCCAACGGATGGGTCGAAAACCCGATCGATCAATTCGTCCTTCAAACGCTCTCTGCCGAAGGGATGAAGCCGGCCCCACGCGTTGATAAATGGACGCTGATCCGGCGAGCGACTTTCGACCTCACCGGGCTTCCGCCGACCCCCGACGAAGTCGAGGCGTTCCTGGCCGACCCATCCCCCGATGCTTACCCCCGTCTGATCGAACGGCTCCTGCAATCACCCCATTACGGTGAACGCTGGGGCCGACATTGGCTTGACGTCGTTCGCTACGCCGACAGCAACGGGGCCGACGAAAACCATGACCTTCCCACGGCATGGCGTTATCGCGATTGGGTCGTGCGGATGTTCAATCGAGACTTGCCTTTCGATCAGTTCGTTATCCAACAACTCGCCGGCGACATGCTCCCCACCCCGGCTGATGAGCAAGAAGCCGGAGACCTGTTAACGGCAACAGGGATGCTCGTCATCGGCCCAAAAATGCTGGCCGAACAAGACAAGGACAAAATGATCATCGACATCGTCGACGAACAGATCGACACGGTGACGCGGACGTTGTTCGGGATGACAGTCGCCTGTGCCCGATGCCATGACCACAAATTCGATCCCATCAGCAGCGAAGATTACTACGCCTTAGCGGGAATTTTTTACAGCACCAAAACGATGGCGGATCGGGCTTTCGTCTCGAACTGGATGGAACGCCCCCTCCCATCGGCCGAGATCACGGCTAAGCGGGCGGAGTATCAGCCCAAGATCGATGCCGCCAAAGCGGAGCTTGCCACGGCAGAGCAGTCCTTAGCCACCGCCGAAGAAAAGGCGAAGCAGGCGGCCGCGGCGTCCCCAACCCCCGCCGCCGACGCGACAGGAACGCAGGCCGAAGCGCCCACCGATACCGCCGCCGAACCGACGCCAGCCAAACCCGCCCAAAGCGACCCCGAAGCGATCAAGGCCGAAATCGAATCGCTCAAGGCGAACGTCGCCAAGCTGAAGGAGCACGTCGACAAGGTCGTCAAGGAGATGCCCGCATTCCTGACGGTGATGGCGGCGGATGAAGCCGAACCGAAGGATCTCCCGGTCCATATCCGCGGCAACCACTTGGCACTCGAAAAGGAAGTGGTCCTTCGCCGGATGCCCAAACTCCTTTCGGAGGTCGCGCCGCCGCCGGAGCTTCCCAAAGATCGCAGCGGCCGGCTCGAACTGGCCCGGTGGTTGACCTCAATCGACCACCCACTGACGGCGCGCGTGCTGGTCAATCGTGTTTGGATGTGGCACTTCGGCGAGGCGCTGGTTCGAACCCCCTCGAACTTCGGCCTTCAGTCCCAAGCCCCAACCCACCCAGAACTACTCGATTGGCTGGCCCGCCAGTGGGCCAAGGAGGGGTGGTCGCTGAAGCAACTCCATCGCCTGATCATGTTGTCGTCGACCTATCAAATGGCGAGCGACGTCGATCCGTCCGTCGCCACCGACTATGCGGCGAAAGATCCCGAGAACCGACTGTTGCATCGCCAAAACCGTCGGCGATTGGAAGCCGAACCGATACGCGACAGCGTCCTCGCGGTCGGCGGCGGGCTCGACATGACCTTCGGCGGACGGGCCCCGGACACCGCCGCACGTCGCCGGGCGGTCTACCTTCCCATCAATCGCGCCGCGCTGTACGAAATGTTTTCGACGTTCGATTACGTCGAGACGGCCAACCACATCGAGCAGCGGCCGGCGACCACCGTCCCGCATCAAGCCTTATTCCTCCTGAACAGCCCGCTGGTCCACGAACAGGCGGATCGGATCGCCCGAGGGATCGAGCGCCATGGCGACTCGTCACTCGCCCGAATCGATTCGCTCTTTTGGCTCCTCTACAGCCGTGGCGCTTCGCCGGCAGAGACCCAGCGGGCGCTGACCTTTCTCGAGGCCGCGCGACGGCGGGTTGCGGGCGGTCCACAAGGGGTCGCCCCTGCCGATCCCAAAGCGACCCTCGACTCCAAAGAACAAGAAGTCCAAGCCTGGGCCGCCCTCTGTCGGGCGATGATGGCCGCCAACGAATTCGTCTACATCGATTGACCCGAAGCTTTCAATTCATGAACCAACACACCGAGGCTCCGATGATGTGGAACCGACGCTCGCTGATGACCGCCGGCGCGACCGGCATCGGGTCGATCGCATTGCTCGACCTGCTGGCGCGTTGCGACGCGGGTCAGCCCTCCGCCACCGCGGCACCCAACCGCCCGCTGGCGGCCAAAGAACCCCATTTCACGCCGCGGGCCAAGCGAATCATCTTCCTCTTCATGCACGGCGGGCCGTCACACGTCGATACGTTCGACCACAAGCCGGAACTGACCAAGCAGGACGGCAAACCGCTACCGTTCGACAAACCGAGGATCCAATTCGCACAAACCGGTAACCTCCTCAAAAGCCCATGGGGGTTCAAACAGTATGGCCAAAGCGGGGCCTGGGTCAGCGACCTCTTCCCGAACGTCGGCCAATGCGTCGATGACATCACTTTTATCAAGTCGATCCACGGCTCGAACGAAGCCCACGGCGGTGCGCTGCTCAAGATCCACACCGGATCCGACACCTTCGTCCGTCCGAGCATGGGTGCCTGGATCAGTTACGGGCTGGGGACCGAAAATGAAAATTTACCGAGCTTCATGACGATCAACCCGACGCTCGGTCATGGCGGCGTCCGGAATTTCGGATCGGCCTTTTTGCCACCCATCCATCAGGCGACCAGGATCGGGTCGAGCGGCTCGGGGATGAAAGACGCGACGATCGAAAACCTGACGAATGACAAAGTCTCCCCCGACCTGCAGACGCTGCAACTGGGGCTGCTCGCCGACCTCGATCGGCTGAAACGACAGCGTCCCATCACCCCGGCCGATGCCGCGTTGCAAGCCCGGATCGACTCGTTCGAATTGGCCTTCCGCATGCAGACTTCGGCCCCCAAATTACTCGATATCTCAGACGAAACCGAAGCGACGCTTAAGCTCTATGGGATCGACGGGGGCCCGACCGATAACTATGGCCGCCAATGCCTGATGGCCCGCCGGATGTCCGAATCGGGGGTTCGTTTCGTTCAAGCGTCCCACGCCTATTGGGACCAACACTCGGAACTTAAGGAAAAACACACCGAACTGGCCGCGCAGGTCGACAAGCCGATCGCCGGTTTGCTCACGGACCTCAAACAACGCGGGCTGCTCGACGAGACGCTGGTGATTTGGGGTGCCGAGTTCGGCCGTACCCCGACCGCCCAAGGGACCAACGGCCGCGACCACAACCCCCACGCGTTCACATGGTGGATGGCAGGTGGCGGCGTCAAACGCGGGTTCAGCTACGGCCGTAGCGACGATTTCGGATTCTACGCGGCCGAGGACAAGGTCCACGTCCATGACCTGCATGCAACCATCCTCGCCTTGCTGGGGCTCGATCACGAGCGGCTAACCTTCCGTTACGGCGGCCGCAATTTCCGACTGACCGATGTCGAAGGTCGTGTCGTCGACAACATCTTTGCCTGAACACGTCCCGCGATCCGCCCCAAGTCGATAGACTGAAAGTTCGCGAGAACACCTTTCGGGCGATTTCACCAAGCAGCAGCGAAAGCCTCCAGTCCGGCTTTTGTAAACTGCACGCAAGGGACTCGGGCCCCCAGCGCGATCCTGTCACGCCATGCGGGCCCGGGCGGATGCCGATCGGCCTCGCTTTCCCCAAACCTTTTCTCGGAGCGAATCATGTCGCGACCCTTTTGGGCCATCCTCGGCTCCCTGGCGATCGTTATCCCCGCGTCGGCCCAATCCGATCCTCGGCATGTCATCACCCCCGAGTCAACGACCCGACTCGTAACGCTCGACCAGAACTGGCCGCACGACGAGTCGAACGCCTTCTACAACATGCCGCAGGGGTCCCGGCTCGTGCCCTACGCTTGGGCCGTCCACCTGGAACTCGCCGATTCCGATGGGCGAATTTTCGATACCGCCAATGTCCGGTCGCTCGGCTACATCCCCCGCCAAGCCTCACCGGACAATCCGGACGCGATGCCGATCGGTTTCGTCAAGGACGCCTCCTACGACGGCGAAATCCCTGGACTGGGTGTGACCTGCGCCGCGTGTCATACCGGCATGATCACCTACGGCAAAAACGCCATCCTGATCGATGGCGGCCAGACGATGGGTGACATGGAACGATTCCTCAAGCAGCTCACGGCAGCGCTCGAAGCGACCCATCGCGACGACGAAAAATTCGCCCGTTTCGCCAGCAAAGTCCTCGGCCCGCAAGCGACCAGCCAGGAGCAATCGGTCCTCCGCGAGATGCTCCGATCGATTGCCCAGCAGCGTCTGGGTTACAATCAACGCAACCTCCCTGAAGGGGACGCGCCGCCGTTCGGCCATGGCCGGGTCGATGCGTTCGGGGCGATTTTTAACGAGGTGTCGGTGAACTTCCTCGGGGTCCCGGAGAATCACCACCCGGCCAACGCCCCGGTCAGTTACCCCTGCCTGTGGGATGCGCCCCAACATGACCGCGTCCAATGGAATGGGGCGGCGTTCAACCGCACATCTGCCTTAGGTGTGCCGCTCTTCGGCACCCGCCACGTCGGTGCCCTGGGCCGCAACACCGGCGAGGTCTTGGGGGTCTTCGGGAGCGTGACCATCCCCGATCATGACCTGCTCTTAGTCATCCCCCGCCACTACGCGTCGACGGCCAACAAGCCGAACCTGCTAGCGATCGAAGAGTCGCTTTCGCGACTCTGGTCTCCACTGTGGCCCGAAGCGGAACTCGGCAAGCTCGACCCATCGCGCCGCGACCGAGGCGCCGCGATCTACGCCGACAAATGCGCCGCTTGCCACGAGCCGATCGATCGGGCCGATCCGAACCGCAGCGTCGTGGCGAAGCTTTCCGACGAAAAAACCGACCCGACGATGATCCAAAACTTCACCCGCGTCGGCAAAACTGGCCGGTTGGAACACCGCAACAAATCACTCTTCAATCGCGGTCTCTTCGGGCCCGAAGCGCCGATCGCCGAACTCCTGAAACACACCGTCGAAAGGGTGATGCTGGAAGAACTGAGCGTCGGCCGGATCAAAGAGCTGCTCGCTAATCGGCCGCGGTCCGCAGACGACATCAACCCCGGATTCGAATCGACGATTACCCTGTCGAGGGGAAGCAAGTCGATCAGTGTCTCCACAGGATCGATCGAACTGGGTGACGACGGGCGGTCAATCCGTGGCGCGGAAGAGAAACTGCGGCAGATCATCGATCAACTCGGCGAAGCGGCACAACGCGACAACGTTGTCGAGGCCGAAATCGGATACGCCTACAAGGCCCGACCGCTCAACGGCGTCTGGGCAACAGCCCCTTATCTGCACAACGGTTCGGTCCCGTCATTAGCCGAACTGCTCAAGCCGTCAGCCCAACGCAAGCGGACCTTTCACGTCGGGTCGATCGAATTCGATCCCGTCAACGTCGGTTTCGTCGATGACCCGGCCTTCCCCGAATTCGATACGACCCAAAAAGGGAACAGCAACAGCGGACATGACTACGGCGGAGAACTATCCGCCGAACAACGCCTCGACCTGCTGGAGTATCTCAAATCTCTTTGAAGCCGCCGCGGAGGTCTTCGATCGCGGTACGCGCCGCATTTGCGACCGCATCGGCGGTGATGCCGAACTTGGCGTAAACCTTGTCGAATGGGCCGCTGCATCCGAAGCTGTCCATCCCGACAAAATACCCATCCAGCCCGAGGTACCGATCCCAGCTCATGCCGATCCCTGCTTCGCAAGCGACACGGGCCTTGACTTGCGGGGGCAGGACCTCTTCGCGGTACAACTTGGATTGGCTGTGGAACAATTCCATGCAGGGCATGCTCACGACGCGGGCACGGATCCCTTCGGACTTGAGCTTTTCATAAGCCGTGACACAGAGCGACAATTCACTGCCGCTTCCCATCAGGATCACCTCCGGAGTCCCCTCGCAATCGGCCAGCACGTAGCCGCCTCGCGCACAACCCGATGCCGGGGCGTACTTGTCGCGGCACAGCGTCGGCATGTTTTGCCGGGACAAAACGAACGCGGCGGGGTGATCCGAAATTTGCATCGCGGCGCGGTAGCATTCGGCGACCTCGTTCGCATCTCCAGGGCGGTAGACGTACAGCCCCGGGATCGCCCGACACGCGGTCAGGTGCTCGACCGGCTGATGGGTCGGGCCATCCTCGCCGACGCCGATGCTGTCGTGCGTCAGGACATAAATCACCGGTTGGTGCATGATGCTGCTAAGCCGCATCGCGCCCCGCATGTAATCGGTGAAGACGAAGAACGTCGCGCCATAGGCCCGCAACCCTGTTAACGACAATCCGTTCACGATCGCCGCCATCGCGTGCTCGCGGATCCCGAAGTGCAGGTTTCGCCCTTCATGATGGCCCGGCAAAAAGCTTCCTGCCCCAGGGAACTCGAGCATCGTTTTGGTGCTGGGCGCCAGGTCGGCCGATCCCCCGATCATGAAGGGCACGTTCCTGGCGATCGCGTTGAGGACCTTACCGCCGCTGTTGCGGGTGGCGTCCCCCTTTTCGCCCGCGGGGAAAACCGGAATGTCTTTGTCCCACCCCTCGGGCAACTTTCGGGCAAACATCGCCTCAAGCTCGGCCGCCTTATCCGGGTGTGCCGACCGGTAAGATTGCCAATCGTTTTGCCATTGGTCGTAAGCCTGCTTGCCACGGAGACCAAGGTTTTGCTCGAAGTGTTCCCTGACCCCCGGAGGGATGTAGAACTTCTCGTCCTTGGGCAGCCCATAGGCTTCCTTCGCCAACGAACATTCGTCCCAGCCGAGCGGGGCCCCGTGGGCATGGTGCGTGTTCTGTTTGTTGGGCGCACCAAAACCGATGATGCTGTTGACGATCACCAGCGTCGGCTTATCCTCGCACGCCTTGAAGGCTCCGATCGCCTTCGCCAAGGCTTGGGTATCGTTGGCGTCTTTGACTCGTAAAACGTTCCACCCCAGACCGAGGAACTTTGTCGCCACATCTTCGCTGAATGCGAGATCCGTGTCACCTTCGATGGTGATCTTGTTGTCGTCATAGATCCAACAGAGTCTCGACAACTTGAGGTGCCCGGCGATCGAAGCCGCCTCGCTCGCGATCCCTTCCATGATGTCGCCGTCGCTGCACAAGGCGTAGACGTCGTAATCGAACAATTTGTGGGTCGGGGTGTTGTAACGCGCCGCCAACCAGGCCTGAGCCATCGCCATCCCGACCGAATTGGCAATGCCTTGGCCGAGTGGCCCGGTCGTCGTTTCGATCCCCGCCGCTTCGGCATACTCCGGGTGGCCCGCACAGACGCTGCCGATCTGACGAAAATGCTTGATGTCCTCGATCGTGATCGCCAATTCGCCCAGGGGCTGTCCTGATCGGTGGTCATACCCTTGCACGCCCGCCAGATGGAGCGTGCTGTAAAGGAGCATCGAAGCGTGGCCACAAGACAGGACAAAACGATCCCTCCCCGGCCAAAACGGATGCGCCGGGTCGTACTTCATCTCGTGGTTGAAAAGCTGGTACGCGATCGGTGCCAGGGCCATCGGCGTCCCAGGGTGGCCACTGTTGGCGGTTTGCACCGCATCCATGCTCAAGGTTCGGATCGTATCGATCGCCGTGGTCTGCATGTCGCTCGCGACGCTCATCGGTTCTACCTGAAAGGTGGCAAAGGTTCAGCGGAAAGGATCCGGTGGCCGGCACGGTCGCCATGTCGCCGCCATCCGCCTGGGGACGCAGGAACAAGCCTTCGTCGGGCCATGGCTGCCCCGGCTCAAGTCCCGTTCGGATCCGCTTTGGGGAGTCGCTCGAAAAGGGATCGGCTCGGGCGGCACCGTATTAAACGGCCAGTAAAAGCGTAATGAAGCGACAGGCACGCGGGAAGGGGCAAACGCCAGGGCTCACGGCAATCGGCTAGGGTGCGTTTGACCATGGAAAACGAAAAAATCTCGATTTCGCCGGGCGAGCCGATCTCCCCAAACACCCCCCAAACGCCAAGTGGCCATCTCCCCACACCCGGCCGCGTCCAAGTCAATGGTTCCAGGCGAATTCGCTGCTGTTGACAAGCACCCAAAAGAGATCCTCCATCAGCCGCAACCGCTGCGGCCGGTCGGAATCCGTGCTTCGGACGCCATCCCCACCGCCATCCTCTTCGTTGAGCCGTCGTAGGAACGCTTCGGACTCGTCCGCGTCCGGCGGTCGGTTGAGGACACAGAGATATAGGTTCTCGATCGCCAACCGGTCACTGGTCGAGAACAGATTGACATGGCTGGTCGCGTTCAGCAAACCTTCTTGGCGTCCCTGCTCGCGGACGAGCTCACCGTTAAGCATCAACAAACGCTGCGTGATCGTCGCTGACTGGTGGTCAAATTCGTCCTCGCCCACATCCCCATAGCGGGCGAGAAAATCGTTGATGCCGATGAACTTTTGGAATTGAACCAACAGCGCCGACTCGGGGTCGATCGGCTTGACCCGCGAGGCCTGGATGACGCTCCCCGCGACCTGCTCGGGGCGCAACCTGACCAACGGGAAGACACTCGATAGCTCCTCATGCCTTGACGTGATCTCGAACCCCGCCTGGCTCGCCAATCGAAAAGCCTTCGACTTGGCCACCACGCGAATCAGATGCCTCAGGTCATAACCGGAGCTTACCAACTCGTCGGCCAAGGCATCGAGCGCCGGCGGGGCGGGACGATCCAGCGGCAGATCGTCGACCGCGTCCCCGGCGGCCCGTCCGAACATCAAGGCCCAAACCCTCGAAGCCGTCGCGAGTGCGAACGGGCGATTTTCCGGGTGGGTCAACCAGGTCGCGAGCCGCTGCCGCACAGGCCCCGTTTCCGGTAACCACGCCGCACCCCAGGGGACGGCCGGCTCGACAGCAACCGTCGCCTCGCTCCCCAGGAATTGATAACGATACGGGTGATCGATATCCCTGATCCCTTGCAAACCGTTGAACCTCGCCGGACTAAAAAACGCTGCCAACGCGTGAAAATCTTGCTGCGTCCCGCGGCGAAGGTTGGCCGCTTCTCCCAACGATACGTTCCCCAAAAAATCGTCATGACACTGCAGGCAGTCGATCCGCAGACCGAGCATCACCCGCGAAAGCTTGGCGGCAAGACGAATCGGGTTCGGTTGCTCATTCTCGGAACTGTTCAGCGTGACGGTCAAAAAGTTGACCTCCGGCTGGTCGGTCGGCAGCCCACGCGCGGTGATCAATTGCCGCACCAAGGCATCCCAGCGCTGATTGCTCGCGATCTGCTCGCTTAGCCATAGCCGAAAACGTCTCCGCCGAAAGGTGATGAACGGACCATCCTCCGCACCGACCAGGGCCCGGGTCAACCGCTCACCCCAATAGCTGTGATGCCTGGAATCCCGCAAAAGTCGCTCCAGGTAACGGTCGACCCGCTCGCCCGCCGGGAACGACTCCAAAAGCCGTATCTCCTCCAGCGGTACACCCGTCCCGACCAGTGCGAGCGATAACCTTCGACAGACCGTCATCCAGTCCGCCGGCGACGCGACCTCGATCCCTTCCGTTTGCCAGACCGCTTCAAGCCGCCGATCCAACCGCTCCACCGCCCGCTCGACCGCGGCCTCATCGGATTCATCCACCGCTCGCCCAGCCAAACCGACGACACGACCCTGATTCCCCTTCGGCCTATCCCCCTTCCGACCATCCGCGGTTGGCTTCTGGCGATCGTCCGCCGATCGCTCGGACTCTCGCAACCCTCCCTTCAAGCCCGAAGTGAGCAGCCCCAAGGTCGCAGCGGCGACGATCACGACCAACACGAAGCGTTTCAGCCACAACCCGAGACGACGCAACACGACAAAGGGCTCCTTGATGAAGGTGACGGGTCAAGCTCGATTGGCCAAAGGCCGGCTAGGCCAAACCTCGATGGGCCAGACGCATCGTGGCTCGACAGACGGGATCGTGATGCGAAGCTACAATCGGAAGGACCCCCTCGATCCCGGCCAACATCCGCGCCGAGCACCGGATCGCTCCCTCGTGTTGCTTCCTATCAGACTAATGCCAATCGCCACACCTTGCCATCCTGAACGACTTCGATCACGGCAACTTCATCCCTCCGCGACCAAGCTGATCGCATACGCGGCTGTTGTTGTGTCGTCGCTTGCCCCCCTCGCGGTATCGATCGGACAGGGGACGCCGGAACAACGGCAACGGGTCGCCGACCTTCCCCGGCGGGGCGCCGAGCAGGTATTGAACGAATCGGTCGAACTCCATTGGTTCGGGCCCGATGACCGTTATGCCTGGTACGAATCCCAAGGCCCCGATGGGGCTGCTACGCGGGTCGTGATCGATACCCGAGATGGCACCAAAAGTCCGGCCGAAGAATGCGATGCCTACATCGCCCAGTTCGGCAAGCCGACAGGAGATAACCAACCCGACGACCGGTCGAACCTACCACCGCTGCAAGAGATCGTCCGGTCCGAAGGGGGAGGGTCATCGACCGAAATCGTGATCGTCAACCAGACCGACAAGCCGGTCCGCATGGTTTGGCATTCGGCCGATGGGGACCGCGTCCCATACGGCGAGGTGGCCCCAGGGGAATCGCGTTCTCAACACACGTTCGGCGGGCATGTCTGGTTACTCACCGATGGAGAAGGGAGCCCTCTGGCAGCGGTCAAAGCCCGTGACGGTGGCGGACGCTTTGAGCTGACACCCCAATCCCCGCGCCCCGCGGAAGGAAAGAAAGCCGAGCGCCGCAATCGTCGTCAACGTTCTGCCGATAAACCCGACGCGGAATCATCCCCCTCTCCCGAATCGTCTCGCCACCGTTCGCCCGACGGAAGATCGGAGATCGAGTTTCGCGAACACAACGTCGTCCTCACCCGCTTCCCTGAGGCCCAAGTGACGGACCCATCGAACCCCGAGCCAACCGCAACACCCAGAACACCCGGGCCCGATACCAACCCCGCCGCCGAAACCGCGGTCCGACAAGTATTGACCTTTGATGGTAACGCCGAAGACCGCTACCAACCTCCTGTCTGGTGGTCGCCTGACGGGAACCACTTCTGCCTCTTCAAGACGCGACTCGGCGAGCGTCGCGAAATCACACTCATCGACTCCGCGCCCGACGATCAATTGCAACCCAAGACGATCCGTGTCGATTACGCCAAGCCCGGCGATCGACTCGATCACCCACGCTTGCACCTGTTCGCGCGCGACGGCCGGGTCCATCACGTGATCGACGAAAACCAAGCCCCGAACCCATACTCCGTGACCGAAGTCTCCTGGCACCCCGACGGCAAGTCGGTCCGCATGCTTTACAACCAGCGTGGCCATCAACGCTTGTCGCTACTGTCGCTCGATGTCGCTTCGGGAAAAACACGCGCGATCATCGACGAACTTAGCCCGACCTTCATCGATTACGCAGGCAAGTACTTCTTAAGGCTGCTGGACGATCGCGACGAGGCGATTTGGATGAGCGAACGGAGCGGCTGGAATCACCTCTACCTGATCAGGCAATCGACCGGCGAGGTAATCCGGCCTTTGACAGCGGGCGAATTCGTCGTCCGCGAAGTCGTCCGCGTGGATCCCGAGGCGCGGACCATGCTGGTCGCCGTCGGCGGGTATTTCCCCGACCAAGACCCTTACCACCTCCACCTGCTACGCGTCTCGCTCGATGGTGGCCCGCCGGTGCCGTTGACCTCAGCGGACGGGAATCACGAATGGGAGTTTTCTCCAAACGGCAAGTACCTCGTCGATCGCTACAGCCGTGTCGACCTCCCGCCCGTGACAGAGATCCGTTCGATGGAGACGGGCGAATCGATCTGTGTCGTCGAGCAGGCCGACGCGTCGGAACTGGAAAGGGCGATCGGCCCGCCCCCGACACGATTCGTGGCGAAAGGCCGCGACGGCAAGACGGATATCTGGGGCTTCATCATTTTCCCCAACGGGCACAAACCCGCTGAGAATCGCCGATACCCGGTCCTCGAAATGATCTATGCAGGCCCGCACTCGGCCCATGTCCCGAAGTCGTTCGGCAGGATGGTTGACCTCCGTAAAACGGCCGACCTGGGATTCATCATCGTCCGGATCGACGGGATGGGGACCTCTCATCGCGGCAAGGCGTTTCATGACGTTTGCTGGAAGAACCTCGCCGATTCCGGATTCCCCGACCGGATCGCCTGGATGCGAGCGGCGGCAGAGAAACACCCATCCATGGACCTGAGTCGGGTCGGGATCTGGGGCGGCTCGGCAGGCGGCCAAAGCGCGATGCGGGCCCTCATCGATCACGGCGACTTTTACAAAGCCGCCTTCGCCGACTGCGGCTGCCACGACAATCGCATGGACAAGATCTGGTGGAACGAACTGTGGATGGGGTGGCCGATCGGGCCACACTACGAAGACCAATCGAACGTGACAGGGGCGGCAAAAGTGAACGGCGCGCTGATGCTTTCGGTCGGCGAACTCGATCGGAACGTCGACCCGTCCTCGACGCTCCAAGTGGTCAACGCTTTGATCCGAGCCGACAAAGACTTCGATTTGTTGTTCGTCCCCGGAAAAGGCCATGGGGCGGGGGGAAGCCCCTACGGAGAACGGCGACGCAACGAGTTTTTCTTAACGCACCTTTACGGACCAGAAGCGGCCATCCCCCCTGGGGGCGCACAAACCCCGGGCGCCGCGCAAACCCCGGGCGGTGCACAAAAATCGGCCGACTGATTTCGCCCTAAACGCTTTCCCGACCACGCCCCGCGGAAAGCGTAAAAAATCTCCAGTCGCAAAAATGGGGTATACTTCAGATCCTACTCGCAGCAAGCGCCCCATCAGGGAACCCGCCGATGAACCGCTCGCCCCAATCTCACCCAACGATGCCCAACCGTCGCCAAATCCTTAGCCGTTTCGGCCTCGGTTTCGGATCTCTCGCCCTCGCCGAGCTCTTCGCGCAAGACGGATTGTCGCAGGGTCCCTCCGCCCCCGCGGCCTCCGGTGGCGTCCTCCCGGGGACCCATTTCCCCCCGACGGCAAAACGCGTGATCTACCTGTTTCAATCAGGCGCCCCGTCGCAGCTCGATCTCTTCGACCCCAAACCGCTGTTGAACGAAAAACACGGTACCGAGCTCCCCGATTCCGTTCGCCAAGGCCAACGGCTGACGGCGATGAGCGGCAACCAGGCGACGTTACCGATCGCCGGCTCGCCTTTTAAGTTCGCCCGCCACGGCGAATCGGGGATCCAAATCAGCGAGTTGCTCCCTCACACCGCACAGGTCGTCGATGACCTCTGTGTGATCCGGTCGATGTACACCGAAGCGATCAACCACGGACCCGGCGTCACCTTCCTCCAAACCGGCTCGCAATTCCCTGGCCGCCCGAGCATGGGTGCGTGGATCGATTATGGCCTAGGGAGCGAAAACGAGAACCTCCCGGCCTACGTCGTGCTGGTCACGAAGGGGCAGGGGGGACAACCACTCGTTTCGCGTTATTGGGGAAACGGGTTCCTCCCCTCACGACACCAGGCGGTGCGATTCCGCAGCGATGCCGATCCGGTGCTGTACCTCAACAATCCCCCCGGGATCGATGCCGAGTCCCGAGGCGATGAGCTGGCAATGTTACAGAAGCTCCACCAACTCGCGCTGGCCGACGGTGCCGATCCGCTGATCGAAGCCCGCATCGCCCAACACGAAATGGCCTATCGGATGCAAACCTCGATCCCCGAGGCGACCGACCTTTCCGACGAACCGAAATCGGTGCTCGATATGTATGGCCCCGACGCGTCGACCCCCGGGACCTTCGCCGCCAATTGCATCCAGGCCCGACGTCTGGCCGAACGTGGCGTCCGATTCATCCAACTTTTCCACCAGGACTGGGACCATCACGGCGGCTTGCCACAAGCGCTTCCCAAAAAATGCCAGGAGACCGACCAGCCCTCTGCCGCGCTGATCCGTGACCTCAAACAACGCGACATGCTTAAGGACACCCTCGTGATCTGGGGGGGCGAGTTCGGCAGAACGAATTACTGCCAAGGGACTCTCACCGCCAACAGCTTCGGTCGCGACCACCACCCACGTTGCTTCAGCATCTGGATGGCGGGTGGTGGCATTCGGGGCGGCCAAGTCTTCGGCGAAACCGACCCTTACGGTTACAACGTTGTCGCGTCACCATCTCATATCCATGACCTGCAAGCGACGATCCTGCACGCCCTGGGGATCGATCACACCCGGTTGACATTCCGCTACCAAGGACGACAGTTCCGCCTGACCGACGTTCATGGCGAGGTCATGCACGACTGGTTCGCCTGATCGCCGGATCCCTTCCGCGCGAAGTAGACAATCGCCGCGATCATCCCGATCCCGCAAGCCCACACGGCGCCCCAGCAAGCGATCAGGAAAAAGTCGAGCATCTGCGCCCCTCCGGCGACCGCGTTGGGTACCGTCCCCGCTTCACTTCGCCAGCGGAGGATGTTTCGCGCGAGCATCACGCCCACATACCCGAGGTAGCCAAAGGCGTCAGCGACATACATCAAATAGCCGAGGTTGCCTCGTTCCCGCGTCATCGCGAGCAGGCGTTCGAAAACCGTGGTGTGGACCGCGACGTAAGGCATGTAGAGACCTAAACCGATCAACACCATGAAGACGAATGGCGAAACGAGCCCTCGCCCAAGCGCGGTCAGCGCGACCGCGATCAGCAGAAAACCGGCCAGGCAGGTGAGCAGCGAAGCGAAGAACGCCTTCCGATTGTCGAGAATAAAAATGCCGACCCCGTTGAGCCCGATCACACCCAGCGCCACCCACAGCTCGCTCTGCGTGTAAGCCCCAGGCGGGGCATCAACGCCAAGCCCCGACCACAACTCGGGCATGAAGTCGGCGCGGAGACTTCGGAGGATCGTTGTCATCAAATAAACGCCAACCAAGACGCTCAAACCGAACGCGTATCGCCCGAACAGGGCCCGCCGCTGGCCGCGGTCCATCGTCGATCTCACAGACCTTGCCGTTTCGTCCGCGTTGTCGGGTGGGGGCGATTTCGCCAGGACCGAGACGCTCACCAAGAGCGGCACCAAAAAAACAAACCCGGCCGCCGCCGGCATCCAGCCCTCCGAAACCCCCAAATCGAGCAGCCATTTGCCGACCGACTTCGTCACCCCATCCGCCAAGATGAAGCTCGTGCAAAGCCCGGCCGCCAAGGCTTCGGTCGCACGCCGACCCTCCAGAAATGCGAGCACCAAACCGAAGGTCAACCCCAACGCCAAACCGTTCACGAACAAGCAGACCGCGCTGTAAGGACGCGGCATCAATCCGAACACCACCAGCGACAGCAACGCGACCGAAGCCAACCCGATGATCCCCCGAGCACGCCCCCACGGCGGCATCTCCGCGATCACCTTGATCCCGACAAACTTCGACAGCATGTAACCCAGCACCTGCGAAATCAGCAACCATTCCTTGAATCCGATCCCCAGCCATCGCGAATCGGCAAACCCCGCAACCGTGAACGGCTTTCGCAAACCATAGACGCAAAAATATGTCCCGAACGCGGCGAGCACCGTGACTAACAGCGCACGCCCCGTCGCATCTCGCCCCGT
>JBEIRZ010000153.1:0-10104 GCA_040375695.1 Planctomycetaceae bacterium | reverse complement strand
CGCTGCCGCCACGAACGGCGCCCCGTTCAGGACGTAAATCCCGCAGGTGATGAAAACGATCGCGGCGAAGCTGAGCGCCCCATAAACCGGTTGCCGAAAACTGAGGAAAAAGATCCCAACATAGACCGCCAACCAGTTGCACATCAACAGCAACGCCATCGGCAAATCGAGCTTCAGCCCGATCGAGCAAATCGCCATCCCTGCAGCGGCCGCCAACACACCCAGCGTGAACTCGCCTCGCGGCAACTTTTCCTCACCCAACGCATGCCGGATCAACACCAAGGCGACAAACCCCAGCACGATCGACAGCACGACCCAAGGGTTGAACCCCAGCGAAACCCCTTGTCCCAGTAACCAATTTGGGCTCACCAGCCCACCGTGGCCCAACAGCCAATCCGGTCCGCTGGCCAACCCGGCACCGGTCATCATCGTCTCACTGCTCATTCAATATCTCCGACGCCGGGCCAAGCGTTCCGCGTTTCGTCCTGACCGGGTCCTTGCCACCCTCGCTCGTCTTGTCGAAGACCTCCAACAATTTCTCCTTGTCGAAGATCATCTCCTCGCGGCTCATTCCCGTCAGGTCATAAATGCTCGTCAGCTCGATCGCATCCACCGGACAGGCTTGTTCGCACATCCCGCAATAAATGCAACGCAGCTCATCGATCTCGAACGTAGCCGGGAACTTGTCACGATCTTTCCAATTCGGGTCGTCGTGCGGCGCCGGGGCCGCTTCGATCGTGATGCAATTCGCCGGGCAAGCGGTTTGACAAAGGTAGCAAGCGACGCACTTCACCCGCCCCTTGTCGTCTCGGTTGAGCCTATGCACCCCGCGGTAATTCGGCGGGATCTCTGGTTCGACTTCCGGATATTGCCGCGTTTCGTTCTTGCCGAAAATCCGTTTGACCGTCGTCCCGATCCCCGAAACGATCGCCGGCAAATAAAGCGCCTCGGCAAAACCGATCTGGGGCGGCTCGGCCCACTTCACCCTCTTTTCCGGTTTGGCCTTCGCGACCGCACCCGATTCCACGACTTCACTCATTACCGAGTACCTCCCGCAGGAGCCGTTGTTTTCCATGACGCGGCCGGTGCCGACCTGCTGCTCCGGCTGCCGACAAGCTTGTTCGATGTCGCGGCGCTGATCATTCCCGTCAACACCAACAGGGCGACCGACAATCCGGTCATCCACCATCGCGAAAGGCCCAGCGACAACACCACCGCTAGGCCCGCAAGGTTCGCCATCCCCAGCGGGATCAATCCCTGCCACGCGACGGCCATCAGTTGGTCGAATCGGAATCGCGGTAAGGTCCAGCGGAGCTGCATGATCACCCCGATCACCAGCGCGACTTTAAACAGCAACACCCCCCACCGCAACGCGTAACCTCCCCAAGTCGAACCGACTTCCCCTTCCAACCCGGGAAAATGCCAGCCGCCAAAAAAGAGCAATACGGTCAAGAAGCTGATGGTCACGACGTGCGTGTATTCCGCCAAGAAAAAGAGAACGAATTTGATCCCGCTGTACTCGGTATGAAAACCGCCGACGAGCTCCTGTTCACATTCCGGCAAGTCGAAGGGCAACCGATTCGTCTCGGCCAGCGCCGAGGTGAAAAACAGCAGCGCCGCCAAAGGCTGCCACCACACGTTCCAACTCCCGATCCCCGGACCTTGAGCGTTGACGATACGCTCGATATTCAAACTCCCCGCCGCCGCGATCACACCGATCACCGACAACGCCAACGGGATCTCATAACTGATGAATTGCGCACACGACCGGATCGCGCCATACAGGCTGTATTTGTTATTCGACGCCCATCCCCCAAGGATGATCCCATACGCCGAAAGGCCCGAAATCGCGAGCAAAAAGAGCAGGCCGATGTCGACCCCCGGGGCGATGATCGCCCGGAATCCGGGCGTCGGCTCCGATGTCGACGGACCGAACGGGACGACCGCGATCGACAACATCGCGCAAATCAACCCGATCGTCGGGGCCATGATGTAAACCGGCTTGAAGACGTGCCCAGGAATGACCTGTTCCTTCAAGAATATCTTGATCCCGTCAGCGACCGCTTGCAGCAACCCCAACGGCCCGACCCGGTTGGGACCGACGCGGTTTTGGATCCATGCCGCCAATTTCCGTTCGATGAACGTCATGTAAAGCCCGGCGATCGGGACGACCGCCAACACGATCCCCATCGCGACGAGCAGCGGCCAGAGCGTATCCCAAGTCATCATGCCGTCACCATCAACCCTTGCGTGCCGACCTCTTCCTTGCCGAACTTCGACAAGGCCGGGATCTCGGTCGCGATCTCTTTCAGGATCGTCGGCGAGTGGAACAGACCCTTCCGACCACTCAATTCCATCAAGATCCTTCCGTCAGCCCTCGCTTCACCCGGCGGACGTACCGCGACGCGATATGACTGAGCGAGCCCCTTGTGATTGATCACCGTTCCCTGACGCTCCGCGAACGACGCGCTCGCCAGGACGTAATCGGCCAGGTCGCTGAGCGGCGTCTGCATCAGGTCCTGCACGATCAAAAGCTTCAGCCCTTCGAAGGCACGCACGACGCCGCTGGGGATCTCGCTCGGCGGATAACCGCCGACGTAATAGGCCCCGTCAAACGCCCCGGATGCGAGCGATTTGAGGACGACTTCAAACGGGATGACTTCCCCTTGGAACCGCTTCAACACCGCTTCGACGCCCAATCGGTTCGGGCACTTTTCCGCACGGATCGTGAACTTCACGTTGTCGGCCGTCGGCGATTCGCCCCTCGGCCCCTTCGGATACAGGTCATCCTCGCCGACGATCGGGACCTCGCCCATCGCGAGGGTGATGTGCTTGCTCAATCCCCGCAAGTAATCGCACAGCAAATATGCCTCTTCGCAAGTCATGAACGGCGACAAGATCGCGACGAATCGACGACCGTCCTGCTTCGCCATCGACGCGATCGCCGACCGGACTTCGCCCAGGATCCCACCCCCCGCTACCCCACCCCACGCGTCTTGGAAATCGGCATCGCTTTGCGGTAACGCGCGGCTTTCGGAACGGGACAGCGAACTCCCTTCGGCGTGCGAACCAACCGCTGTTGCCGCGGCAATGGCCAGCCTGCCGGCCCGCGGTGCCGTCAACCGCCCTTCACCTTGCAGATGCTTCCAGCCGAATCTGCCTTCATCGCACATGAAGCTCCCTTGGGCCTGCGGGTTTTCACGCGGCCGGATGCGATACAACTTGTCTTCGTTCTGGTCGACGATAATGCTGCAGCCGGTGCTGCAACCGGTGCAAACGCTGTCGGCATGCTTGAGCCACCAGACCCGCTTCTTGTAAAGGAAGTCTTTGCTGCACAGCGCCCCGACCGGGCAGATGTCAACGACGTTCCCCGCCAACTTGTTGTTGCAAGGATGCCCCGGCCTGACGTCGATCTCTTCGACACTGCCTCGGTTGATGACGTGCAATTCCGCCGTGCCGCTGATCTCGCGGGTGAAACGGACGCACCGCGTGCACATCACGCAGCGGTCAGTGAACAGCGCGATCTGGTCGCCGATGTGGTACTTGTCGAGCCGCTGAACCTTCGGCTCGTTCAACCGACTGTGGGCTCGTCCGAACTTGTAAGTGTAATCTTGCAAATAACATTCACCCGCTTGGTCGCAAATCGAACAATCGAGCGGGTGATTGAGCAGCAAATATTCCAGCGTCTGTTCCCGCGACGCCTTCACCTTGTCGGTGTTGGTGCGAACGACCGTCCCCGGTTTCGCCGGCGTTTGGCACGCAGGGACTAACTTCGGGAGCATCGCGACGCTCCCATCCGGCTTCTTCTCGCCGACCTCGACGAGGCACATCCGGCAACTGGCGACGACCGACAAGTCGTGGTGCCAACAATAATAAGGGACCTCGACACCAGCCTCCCGAGCCGCCTGGATCAGGTTCGACTTCGGATCGACGTCGATCTCCTTGTCATCGATGAATACGCTGCCCAACGCTGATGCTCCGATTTCGTTGTCCAATCCCTAACTCGCGGTGATGTTCGATCACCCGCCAGCCGGCCCCGATCAGTGGGCCAACGCCACCTCACGCAGTTCGCTGCGCCGTCCCGTTTGTATGAACTCTTCCAACTCCGGCCTGAACTTTTGCAGGGCGTTCTTGATCGGCCATGCCGCCCCGTCGGCCAAACCACAAATCGTCGTCCCCGGCATGATGCCGATCGTCTTCGAAATGTCGTCCAGCGTCTTCAAGTCGGCCATCGTCCCCTGCCCTTCGCGGATCCGCTTCAAGATCTTCGTCGACCACGCGGTCCCTTCACGACACGGCGTGCATTGGCCACACGACTCATGGGCGAAGAACCGGCAGGTGTTGTACAGGACATCCACCATGCTCGTCTGATCGTCGATCACGATCACCGCCGCGGTGCCAAGCCCCAAGCAACCGACCTTGCCCGGCCCGTTGAAATCGAGCGGCGTGTCGAGTTCGGCCGCCGACAAAAAGCCCATGCTGATCCCGCCGGGAACGACCGCTTTCGCCTTGCGACCCTTCCAAACCCCGCCGGCATAATTGTCGATCAACTCGCGGGCCGTCACCCCCAGCGGCAATTCGACCAGACCCGGTTTATTGACGTGGCCGCTGATGCAATAAAGCTTCGGACCGTAACTCCCACCATCACGTGGGTTGTTCGGGTCTTTCGGGATACCGATCGTCTTGAACCAATCGGGGCCGCGATCGAGGATGTGGGTGACGCAAGCCAAAGTCTCGATGTTGTTCACGATCGTCGGCTTGCGAAACGCTCCCTCGACCGCCGGGAACGGCGGCTTGATCCGCGGCCATGCCCGCTTCCCTTCCAAGCTCTCGATCAGCCCCGTCTCCTCGCCGCAAATGTACGCCCCCGCACCGCGGTGCAGGTGGATATCGAGCGAATAACCCGACCCGAGGATGTTCTTGCCGAGCAAATTGCGGGAATACATCTCCTCGATCGCCTTTTCCAGCGCCCGATACCCCCGGCCATACTCGTATCGCAAATAGAAATACGAAGTCGACGCACCGATCGCATAACCCGCGATCACCAAACCTTCGAGGACTTGGTGCGGGTCTTCCTCGATCAACACGCGGTTGTTAAACGTCCCCGGCTCGCTCTCGTCACCGTTCACGCACAGGTAGATCGGGCCGGGATGCCCCTTGGGTAGAAACGTCCACTTCGTACCGGTCGAGAAGCCCGCACCACCGCGACCCCGCAGCCCCGAATCGATGACGGTCTGTGTCACCTCTCCCGGCTGTTTGGCCAAGGCGTTTTTCAACCCCTGGTAGCCGCCATCGGCGAGGTACGCGTCGATCCCCACGGTCGCATTCTTGCCGCAACGTTTCAGCAGCACCGGTTGGAACGCTTCGCTCATGATTTTCCTTCGGCCACTTGAAGCACATGATCGGCATCGATCGCGGGATGGACTTCATCCTCGATCAACATGCAGGGGGCCATTTCACAAGCCCCAAGGCATTCGGCCAATTCGATCGTTACTTGGTCATTCTTAGCGTTCCCGCCCGGGCTGATGTGCAACCGGTCGCAGACCTCGGCGAGCAATTCGTCGCCACCGCGGAGCATGCACGGAAGGCTGCGGCAAATCCACACCCGACGTTTGCCCAGCGGCTTGTCTTCGTCGCGGAAAAAGCCGTAGAACGACATGGTGTCGTAGACCTGCGCCGGCGAAAGCTCCAGCAGCTCGGCGATCTCTTCGATCGCCCCCGCCGGGACGCATCGCAATTCCTGCTGCACCATGTGCAACGCCGGCAATGTCACCGCCTGCTTGCTGGGATAGCGGTCGAAATGCTCTCGGATCCGCTGCTTGATCGATTCGGACAACACGCTCATCGGTCCAACTCCGCGGCGATGATGTTAAGACTCCCCAAGACCGCGACCAAATCGCTGAGCATGCAGCCCTTCGCGAGCTGTGGGAAGAGGGCAAAGTGAACCAAAGAGGGCGGCCGGGTCCGGGCCCGGTACGCTTTAAACGACCCGTCCGATACGAGGTAATACCCGAGCTCCCCGTTGGGCGATTCCGTCGCGGCATAATAACCGCCACGCTCCGCCGTTAATTGACGGTTGGGCATGATCGATTCGAAGTGATGGATCAGCCCCTCGATGCTCTGGTAGACCTCACGCTTTTCTGGCATCGCTTCCTTCCCCGTCCCCTCGGCATAGATCGGGCCCGAAGGGAGGTTGCTGAGCGCCTGGCGGATGATCTTCAGCGATTCGCCGACTTCCAACATCCGCACCAAAAACCGCGCGTAGCAATCGCCGGCATGACTGCAGACGACGTCAAAGTCGAGGTCGCCGTAAGCCAGATAAGGTTCGTCGACCCGCAGGTCGCGCTGCACGCCGCTGGCTCGCGCCACCGGCCCCGTCGCGCCGCCGTTGATCGCCTCTTCCTTCGTCAACACCCCGATGTCTCGCGTCCGCTCGATGAAGATCCGGTTCCGCGAAACCAACCGGTCGATGTCGGCATAAGCCTTGTCGAACCCTTTCAAAAAATCCCAGATCATCTCGATGCAATCGTCGGTGATGTCGAACATCAAACCGCCGACGCGGGTGTAACTGGTATGGAACCGCTGCCCCGAGACCCGCTCGCAAATCTCATAGATCCGCTCACGTTCGTTGAACGCGTACATGAACGCCGAGATCCCGCCCAAGTCGAGGATGCTCGCGCCGATGCAGAGCAAGTGATCGTGGATCCGCATCAGCTCGGCGAAGATCGTCCGGAGGTACTTGCAACGCGGCGTCAGCTCGATCCCGAATAGCCCCTCGACCGCATGGTGCCACGCGATCTCGTTCGCCATCGGCGAGATGTAATTCATCCGGTCGACGATCGTCACGTATTGGTTGTAATCGAGCGCCTCGGCGAGCTTCTCGAAACCGCTGTGCAAAAAGCCGATGTCCGGTTCGGCGCTGACGATCGATTCGCCGTCCAGCGTCAACAGCAGCCTGAGCGTCGTGTGCGTCGCCGGGTGTTGGGGCCCGAAATTGAGCGTCCACAAACCCTCACGACGTCCGATCTCGTCGGCCGTGAATTGCTTCAGATCAAGTGGCATGCCGCACCTCGTTCGTCCATACCCAAACCACACCGCCCGATGCACCGCGATCGACAACTGGCCGCTCGCCAAGCAACTTCGCCAAGGCCACGTCGTTCTTTCGGATCACAAACCGCTGGGACTTCGATGGCGACATCAGCTCTGGGCCCTCGTGATCACCGGGAAATTATGCCGCTCGCCCCGCCCTTTCATCGGATAATCTTTCCGAAGCGGGAACGATACGAACTCTTCCGGCAACAACAACCGCTTCATGTTGGGATGGCCCGGGAAGCGGATGCCGAACATGTCGAACACCTCACGCTCCAACCAATCGGCCGCCCGCCAAATCCCGTACACCGACGGCAACTCGAGGTCCGGCTCGTTCAAAAAGACCGAAACGATCAAACGCTCATTCGACTCGGTGTCCAGCAAACAATAGACGACCTCGAACCGATCCTTGGCCCCTTCATATTCTAAAAAATCGACAGCGGTGATATCCACCAGCATGTCCATCCCGGCTCGCTCGTTCAGCGACTTCAACACGTCGTGGGCCGATTTGGCCGGCACCGTCAAACGTTCCTGGCCGCGGAATGACGACCACGTCAATTCGGCCCCGGGGTGAGCCTTGTTCAAAAGATCAGCGATCCTCTGGTTCATCAGTGCCTCGGGTCGTAAACGGGGAGTTGCAATTGCATCCGCTCACGATCGCGGATCCGCACCAACTCGTCAGCGTCGAACCGCGGCGGCCCCTCGGGCACGTCCCGTCCGGTGAACTCGCTTCCCCAAACCGTCCCCGTCTTCTGGATCTTTTCTTGCAGGTCGAGCACCGCACGGATCAACTGTTCCGGCCTCGGCGGGCATCCCGGGATATAAACGTCGACCGGGATGAAGCGGTCGATCCCCTGAACGACCGAGTAGGTGTCAAAGACCCCGCCCGAACAGGCACAGGCCCCCATCGAAATGCACCACTTGGGCTCGGGCATCTGCAACCAAATCCGCTGCAGCACCGGCAACATCTTCATCACCACCCGGCCCGCGACGATCATCAAGTCGCACTGCCGCGGGGTGAATCGCATCACCTCCGAACCGAATCGCGATAAATCGTGTCGGCTCGCCGATGCCGCCATCAGCTCGATCCCGCAACAAGCGGTCGCGAATGGCATCGGCCATAAGCTGTTCTTGCGTGCCCAGCTCGCGGCCGCATCGAGCTGCGTCCACATCACGCTGTCGCCAAGCTGTCTCACCTGTGTCGCCACTGGAAAACCCCTTTACGCCACGCGTAGAAATAAGCGATCGCGAGCGTCGCCAAAAGCGTCATCATCACGATCAGAATCGGTAACCGAGCGTCCTGGCTCAACCCACCCTCAGCGTTGAGCGCCACCGCCCAGGGATAGATAAACAGGAGCTCGACATCAAACAGAAGAAAAACGATCGCCAGCAGGTAGAACTTAATCGCCAGCGGCTTGCGGGCCGTCCCGACCGGGTCCATCCCCGACTCGTACGGCATGTCCTTCACGAGGGTCGATTTTCGCGGCGCCACCAAGTGCGGGGCGATCAGGCTGAACCCGGCGAATCCCAAGACCGCGACGAAATAAATCAGGATCGGTAAAAAAGACTGCACGTTGTTCGCCAGAAAGTTGTTTCCCAGAACGCTTCGCTCGGCCAACCCTTTTCTGAAAACCGCCCCGCAGGAAGAAAAACCCCGCAAGCCGATCTCCGTGGCCACAACGACTAACGCCCTTATCCCTACTCCCGTTCCTATTCCCACTCTCGCTAACGATCCGATCTGCAGCCGTAAAATCCTTCCCGAGTCATCAAACCTACCAAAAATCCCGCGTTTACAGGTGTTTTTGGCCGATCCCGACTTCGTGAAAAATTTCACAAGCTGCGACAACGTGACAGTATAGGCTCCGGCAGCTTTGTGACAAGCTCGGTTCCTTCAGAACGTCGGTGGCCCTACCCAACCCTCAGCAAGCGCCCTTAGGCGTGCCGCTATCTCGGTTGCAAGGTCCTGATTCATGCCACAAGCCGTTTTGATCTCTTCTGACCGCGGCAGCTGCCGATGCGACGTGACGGCGCCGGCTTCCGATGTGATGCAACCCCACCGGCTTCTGATGGAAACAGCGCATCAAGAAGAATGCGAGCATTCGCGGTCGCCAAATCGTTGACATCGCCCCCGCGGCTGTCTACCACAGATGAACGGATCTGACCCTCACCGACTCGCGTCGGCCGGACTCGCACAGGGACGTCGCTCCTCTCGTCGATGGTTTTTTCTGATGTCGCTCGCAACCTCTTTCGGTTTCACGAAGTCGCTCCCGCAAAGCTCGCTTTGCTTACTCTTCCTGTCCGCTCTATTCGCGACCACCGCCGCCGCCGAAAAACCGATCCTCGAAGCCCCGACGTTCGAAGAAGTCGCCAAGGCGATCGACCTGCGAAAGATCAAACTCCCGAAAGGGGAGAAAGAAAACGTTCACCGTGAATTGGCAGGCGTCAGTTTTGACGTCACGGGCGATGGCGATGAGTTGTGGAAGGATCTCGAAAAACAACTCGTCGCGCTGGGGTGCAAGCCATCCATTGTCAGGAAGGATCCGAACGATCCCGATACCTTCGGGCGGTTCGAAAAAGACTCCTACTTGTTGTATGGATCCGTCGCAAAACATGGCGATCGCTGGAGTGTGTCTATTTCCAATTACGGCAAGACGGACCTCTCCCACATGCCACATTTCGGATCGGCCAAGACGGACGAGCGTCAACACTCGTTGTGGGATAAAGATGATCAAAGCATCAAATCGATCCTCGACGAAGCGAAAGCGTTCTTAGTGACAGATGGCTTCACCCATCTGGGAACAACGCACAAGGATTACGGTGACAAAGAATCTGGCCGTTTCGTTGTCACCGAAATTTACATGCAGAAGAACGCGAGCCTTGTCAGGTTGACGGGCAATTCCAGCATGCCACCCGACAAAAAAGCGTATGCCTCGGTCGAAACGCGTCTACTTTCCGTCGATCTTCCGATCCCGCCAAACGTTGAGAACATCGATTATTTAGTCGGCGCGGGTACGT
>JBEIRZ010000625.1:0-1819 GCA_040375695.1 Planctomycetaceae bacterium | reverse complement strand
GGGTCTCATGCCGTCGCGACGAAGAGGCCTTCGCGCGGTACACCGCATCGGCCAAACAACAGCACTCCGCGATGGGGCTGAAGAGCTGAGCCGAATCGCCGATGATCGACCTTACGAAAAGCCGCGCCGCAACCCCGCAGGTACAAAGCGTCGACGTCGACCCGGGGGTGGATTGGGACAAAGACCCCCGCGTCGCGATCGACGCGCCGCCCGACTGGGACACGCACCCCTTGCCCGAATGTGCTTGGCCCGAAGACGCGGTACGAACCGGCCTCTGCGGCGTCGTTTCGCCACGCGTGATCGCGCTGCCCGGCGGGGGCTTCCGGATGTATTACTCGCAGATCTTGCCGCGTCCGGGTTACCCATTGGGGGCTAACGATTATGACAACGCCTCGACGCGGATCCTGAGCGCTTGGTCGAACGACGGGGTGCGGTGGGTCCCCGAAGCCGGGGTAAGGCTTTCGCCACAGGAAGCGGGCGCGGGGGATTTTCGCGTCGTCTCGTCCGAGGTCGTCCCGATCGGTGACGGCCAGAGACTGCGGATGTATTTCGAATGTTGCCCCGGGTCGCAAGGGGTCACGAATTCGATCCGCAGCGCTATCTCCGGCGATGGCTTAAGATGGGTACTCGAACCGGGGAACCGTGTCGAGTCGGCAGGGCACAATTACGCCGCACCGCGAATCGTCTTTCTCGAAGGCGGCCGATTGCGGATGTATCTCTTCGACCGCGGAGAAGGGATCATCAGCCTCGTGTCGAACGACGGGTTGCGATTCGATCACGAACTGGGGCTCCGCATCGCGCAAGACACCGACCACGATCGGCTCTGCGCGTTCGCCCCCGAAATCATTCGCGTCGCCGGCGTTGGCTACGTGATGTATTACGCGGGGTATTCCGACCCGAAGAAGGCTTCGATCTTGCGGGCCGAATCGACCGACGGGTTGCGGTGGACCAAATGGCCTCGCCCCGTGATCACACCAACTGCCCAGAGGTTAGGTCGCGGAGGGTGGGACGCGGCGAAGGCGTCGGAGATGTGTCTGATCCGGTTGCCAGAGGGTCCTGATCAGATCACCCGATTTCGGATCCTTTACGAAGCGTGCGACGGGACCGCACCCGAGGCACGCGGCGTCTGGAGGATCGCGGCGGCGAACGCTACGATCGACCGCCGAGTTGGCGTTCGATGTGACGACGCCCAACCGTCGGTCGCACAAGATCCTTTTCCTTGAACTCAGGACCGATCCATGAGTCGCTATGTCGAAACGTTCGATGACGGGTCCGGGGGGTGGTTCGGCTGGATCGACAACGCACGTGGCCCCAAAGCGCTGGAACTTGGCGAGGGCTGCGTCATTTCGCGCAGCCCCTGGTGGATCGATTACAACCACGCCCCACCCGGCGCGGGGTACATGCACCTGCTCTTCATGCTGCTGACCAGCGGCAGCCCCGGCGAACATCATCGCGAGGTCAGCGGCGAGAACCGATTCGTTCGCGGCGGCCATGGCACCGACTTCCGCAACGCCGAGCTGACCTTTCGCATGCGGGGCGAATTGATCGACCGCGATGCAAGGTTGCTGCTCCTTTGCCAAGCCGTCCACAACGGGATCTGCTCGGGATGGCTGCTGACGGGCCAGCCGATGCAGGTAACGCCAGGGTGGTCCCAGCAGAAAGTCGCGGCGGTGCCGGACGAGTCGCAGTGGACCTGCTTGGGGAGCCGCCACGATCGGGCCGATTTTTACGGCCGCAATCCGCTCCGACAGGTCCTGGGTGACGTCAACGCGAACATCTTGTTGGTCCTCTTCCCGCTCGATATCGCCCCGATGGGTCC
>JBEIRZ010000219.1:0-7393 GCA_040375695.1 Planctomycetaceae bacterium | reverse complement strand
TAAAGCGACCGAGCCCGGGAATCGCACGGTGCCGTTGATGTAAAGACTCGCGGCTGTCGACTGCACGTTCAAGCTACCGATCGACACCCCCGAAAAATCGATCGCGATCGGATTCCCCGCCGGTACCTGGCTTTGGAGCAACAACTGGATTTCCGTCGGGTAAGTCCACACCCACAGCGTGTCTTTCCCATAATTCCATGCATCTTCGTATTTCGACGAAAATATCGTCATCGCCGTTGTCTGCTCCTGGATCGATGCGGTCAGCGTCTGCGAATAACCGTTCGTCCCTTGCGTCCCAACCGTTTCGGTCGTGCTTCCGAACGGGTCATACGCCACCCCGTAATTTCTCGGTGCCGTGCCGTTGCTGTTTAGCGATCCCCAGGACCAACTGTCATTGACGACGCTCGATCCCAACAGCGCGATGCCGCTGCTCGAATTGGTGAAGCTGACTTGTCGCGAAATATCGACCTGCTGGGACCACTGGTACGTGAGGTTCGTGTCAAGCGTGTGGCTGATCGTGTCCCCGGCGCTCGTTTGGGACAGAGTCATCTCCGACTGCGTCGCCCCATAGGCCCCTTGATAGACCTGAATGCCGTCCCCACCTGCCTCGTAGACATAGACCGTCGCGCTGTTCGATAGCGTGTCCTGGAATTCGACGATCCCGGTTGGCGCCGTCCCGGTCGCGGTGATCCCCTCCAACACCAGCGGCTTATTCGTCTGATTGATGATGCTGATCCCGTTCGGGTCACTCGTCATGCTGACCTTGCCCGACCCGGTGGTCGAGATGATCCCGCCTTGGAAGGTCGCGGCCACTTTCCCGGCATTGATCGCGTAAGGCGAAAGGATGATCTGCTGCGACTCCGCGTCGTAATACCCGGTCAAACCCGAGTCGCCTAAATAGCTGTCGATCGAGACTTCAGGGTTCGCGCCGCTTCCCGCATCATAGGACTGTTGGAATTGGGTGATCATCGACTGCAGGTTTGCACCCAGGATCAAAGAGATCGAAGGGTTCGTCACCCCGACATTGATCGGGCCATTGATGTCGATGTAGCGTGCCGTGACCGCGATGTTGCCAGCGTTGATGCTGCCACCGAGGCTTCGGGTCTGGGGCGAGCTCACCGAGGCCGACGTCGGGAAGGTGCCGTTCGCATTCAACGGCACGACCGGAAAGACGCCCCGTTCCGCACCGTCGCTGCCGTTCTGCGGCCCTGTCCCTTGGGTAACGTTCAGCCCCGAATCGTTGGGGTTGCCGCTCGCCGCGGTGCTGTAACCCTGTGCGTTGGAAAACGTATCGAGGTAACCCAAGTCGGAGATGCTGTTGTAATCGGTGAGGAATACCGTCCCCGCAGTGACGTTGGAGGGCCCTTGCGATGTCGTGGCCCACAGGTAAGGGATCTCACTGCCGAAAAAGATTACCCCTGTCCCGTTCTGATAATTCTGATAGTTGTTGCCCGCGTTGCTCGGGTAATTCGACCCGACGCTACCAACCGAGACGTTGGCGTTCGTGTTGATCGAGTGGCCACCCGTGTTGTAGAGCCAACTCGAAAAGCCGATCGAATTGCTGGCTCCCGAAGCGTTCGCATAGATCGCGTTGGCGGCGCTGCTCGCGGCGACACTCGCTGAGTAAGGGCCAGACGAAAGGTAGGGGGAATACCAGTTCAGCCCTGGCGTGAACCCGTTGGGGTTTTGTGATAGCGAAACGCCATCGATGAAGACGGTCTCGTCGCTACCGCCCGGGTCGAGTCCCGTGAATGTTAACGAAAGCGGCGTGACGTAACCCCATCCTGCAAAACCGCTCAACCCCGTCGTTGCCGGTGTCGTCATCGAGAAATCGGATACCGTTTGCGTCGACGTCGCCGCCCCGTCGCCCCCCGTAAAGCCGATGTAGGCGACGGTCCCCACGAGGTCGGCCAGGTCGATGTCAGTGTAAGTGCGACTGAACGTGGCGTTCGTCGTCAGGTCGGTCAACGACTCGGTGACCGTGTTGGCGTCGGCGTCATAAACGAGCGTCACGCGGATCGGATCGCCGCTGTTGAAATTGATATCGCCCGTGGTGAGGTAAGTCCCGGAACTGTTCGTCGTGACGAAATTCGAACCCTGCACATGGCCGTTGTACAGGTTGATTTGGTACGCCGCGGTGTTGCCAAGGATGCCGACATATCCCAACGCCCCGCCGGTTTCCCCCAACGCGAAGGCCCCTTGGTTCTGGAAAACCAACGCGATCCCGTCGGCGGCCTTGTTGCCTCCGGCCTGGTAGGTGAATTCGAAGGTGATCGAGCCGCTGGTCGGGATCGATACCAAGTTCGGGTTCCAGGCCGCCGTCGCCGTGTCATCGACGCCATCGGTGAGCGTCAATTGGTTGGTGTTCGAGACAGCTGTCACTTCAGGCAGCGGCGCGACGAACGGGATCGACTGGAGCTGATAATTCGTCCCCGTAGGGATGACCGTGCCGAGGCTTTGTCCCCCCAATGTGATCGCCAATTGCTGCGTCTGCGAACCGTAATTGGCCCGCTGCGCGGCATAGAACTGAAGGTCGTAAGTGCTGCCGGGGATCAGCCCCGTCAACTCCCTCGAAATCGTCCCCGCCGACTGCACGAATGCGACCTGCGAACCGATCGGCGCGTTCGGATTACCCGACGTGAACCCGCTCCCATTTCCGGATATCCCCGCTTGGCCGCTGAAGGTCCAGCCGAGCTGCGCGACGTCGTAGTCAAAATTACCCGAAAGCGAAGCCCACTGCGGCGATTCGAAATTGCCATCCGGGATCAGGTTCGAACTGTTTCCCCAATAGTCTTGGATATCGCCCGCCGTCCCGAAGTAATCATCGGGCGTGTTGACGATGTACGACGCATTCGGGACATCGATCACGACCGAGTCCGCGTTGATCGAACCCTCTTGCGCGAATGCCCCTTCGCTGTTCGTGACCTTAACGCTGCCGCCGGTGTTATTGACAGTCCCGGTCAACGCGATCGCGGGGCCTGCCGCGTTGTCCCCAACAGGTCCAGAAGCCGTCGCCGTGATCGAGACCGTCGGGGCGTTCGCTTCCGAATTGAACGTCATCGACGTCGGTTTTGTCGCGCCACCGCTCAGGGTGACTTGCCCCATCCCATACGTCTCCGGGACGTTGACCGAACCGAGCAGCAGGTAGGCACTGCTCGGGTTGTCGACCGTGATTTCGGGCGAATATGCCGAGACCGTCCCGCTGCCGCTGAGCGTGCCCGCCTCGATCAATACCCGCCCACCCGCGGCCCCCAGGCCCTGCAGCGTGATCGCCGCGACCGGGGTCGACGAGAGCGACAGGCTGAGTACCAATTGGACCGTCGGGTCGAGCCCGACGAGCAACCCGGCGGGGTCGTAGGCCTGGTCATAGCCGACTTGAAAAGGAAAAAACGCCTCGCCCGTTTGCGGGTCAACGGTCACAAGCGTTCCGTCGCTTGGCCCGCTAAACGTTTGCGTCGCCCCGCCGTTAACCGTGAAACCAGCGCCCGACGTTTCGATCTGGATATCGAGCTCGTGACTGTTCCCTGCGACGATCGTCCCGTCGATCGTGACCGTGTCGCTTTCCGTCACGTCATTGCTGACCGTGTGCGTCCGCCCCTTGGCCCCGTCGGTGTTCGCGAAACTGTGTGCAACAGCGCTGTTGATCCCGGGTTCTGCTCCGACCTGAACGTCCCGATCGCTGATAACTTGCGCTCCAGATGAAATGACTACACTTGTAGTCACATCAACGCTCGCGTCAAAAACGTTGTCAGGGATGACCAATAGCCCGATCGCCCGCGACGTGACGATGGCGAACGTGTCGGTCTGCGTCGCGGTCTTCTTCAGCGGGTTATAACCTGCCGTGATGTTGATCCCTTCCGCCGCCGTGATGACCGCGTCCTCGCCGATCGTCACGGTTTGCAGCGTGGGCCCCTCGTTTTTCGCGACCCCGGTCACCGTTCCGGCCAGCCCAAAGGTGTAGGAATACGAATCGGCCGAGGTCACCCCCCGCAGGTTTGTTCCGATCCCGATCTCCCCTTTCGGTGCCGAAAGGGTCACTTGGTCCCCCACTTCGATCGTTAAGCTCTGGTCCGAATCGAGCGTCGAAGAGATCCCGACTCCCGAGATCCCACTCCCGGTCGCCAAATGCGTCAACTGGTTGGTGTTCCAATTGCCCTGCGCCCCGATCAGGATGTTGCCGTTCGCACCCGCTTCGATCGACACGTTGTCAGAAAGCTCGATCGACGAATCGGATGTCATCGTCGACGTCGTGACCGCGCCGAACCCACCCGCGAGCCCGCCGCCACCAACGTTGGCCATGAAACCGCTGGCGTTATTGCTCGAACCTGCCCCTAACCCGACGATCGAACTCGTCGACTCGATGATCACGGATCCGTCCGACTTGATCGTTGTCCCCGTGCCCAGAACGAGCGATTGATCGGGGGTCGAGTTGTTGGTGGCCTTCGCGGCCGAGCCCCCCACAAGTGTCGCGTAGACCGAATTCGTGTTGGTCGCATAGGTCGTCGCGTTGAGCGTCTTGAATGTTACCCCGGCGGATACCAACTCCAGCCCAGATGTCGTCAACGTGATCGTTGGCGAATTCTCCGTCTCCGCAACGGCGGCGTCTGCCCCCACCAACGACCCCGAACCCGATCGGGCGGTGGCCTGGTTGGCCAGCTCCGCCAACGCCCCAAACCCCGCCGAGCCCGTAACGTTCAAACCGACGTCACTGACAGAAACCTTCACCGTCGGCTCGACAAACGACCGCACGACGAACCCCCCCGCCCCCAACAGGCCGATGCTGACGCTCTGCTGATCATCTCCGGAACCGCTCGTCTTCGCCGTGGTATCGTTCTGCCCCTTCGCACCGACCGTCAAATCCCCGAAGACGTTCCAATCATTCCCCGAGCCATCGACCGAAGTAGTGACCTCTTCGTTAATCCACAACTTGTGTGCCTCGCCGCTCCCCGCGAGTCCCCCGACCGTTACCGACATCCCATCCGATGTCACTGTCTGATGGGCATAGGCCTGTAAGGTGAGATCCCCTACGACGATATCGCCGCCGGTCTCGATCACTGCCTCCGTCGACCCCGAGCGGTAGGCCTCGGAAAGGAACGCCCCGACCGAACCGAGCCCCGCTGACCCGCCAAAGACCTCGGCAAGGATCGATTCTTTTGTGTTGCTTTGGACCGTTAGGCTGCCATACCCCGATAAGGCGTCGCCCGTAACGACCGATGCCTCAAGCCCCGCATCGTTGCTAATTCCTGCGGCAAACGTCGCGTTGTCATAAATGTTCGAATTCGCGCCGGCCCCCGCGGCACCGATCGAGACCGATGCCGAGGTCGCTACCGATTTGCTGTGATGATCATTCGACCCACTCGTCGTGACGACCACGTCCCCGCCTGACGTCGTTACGCTTGCCCCCCGAATCCCGGCCCGAACGTCATCGTTGTTGGTGATCTCCGATATCGATACGCCCAGCGATGCCCCGACCGGCACTCCGCTCAGTGAAACTTCCAACGCCCCGCTACCGACCGTCGACAAGATCGTCATCTCGTCCGTCGCAACGACCGTCACCGCATCCCCGTTCGACTCATCAAACGATGACGAAACGACCGCCCCAGGAAGGATCCCCGCGGTGATCACGTTCTCGGTCGTGACGCGTGACGAGGCCCCCGCCGCCGAAACACCGACCGCCACCCCGCCGATCGCTACCGATGACGCGACAGCGATCGACTGCGCCGTCGACTGCTGGCCGTTGGTCGCTTCCACGGTGATCGGCCCCGATGCCGTGACCTTGGTCGATCCCGTCGACCCCGCCGCATTGGACCCGATGAACGCCGACACGCTGTGAGACGGTTCGATCCGACTGACCGAATCGCCCGCCGCCAACGCGACCCCGACTCCACCGCCCGATACCGACAGCGACCCCGAACCGACCCCGGTGTAAAATGCCGTGTCATCGTTGGCCGTTACGCTCAGGGCATCGGCCGGCTCGTCACCCACGGTCGTCGTCCCGCCGCTGATCGATGCCGTGATCGTATTCTCCGAAACGATCTTCGCGATCGCCGACGATGAACCGAAACCGACGGCGGTCGAAGCGACCGCGATATCGAGCGCTACGCCAAAACCGATCGTTGTTATCGACGAATCCGATGCCGACTCGATCGTCAAATCCTCTGTCGTTGTCACCACCGAATCCGTGACACTCGCCGCGACGCCGTTGTGGCTATGGTGAACCGTCGCACCAACGCCCACCGCAATCCCGACAGCCGGGTCGTCCGATATCGCGATGCTGACCGAAGCCCCACCGGCATCGTTATAAATGTTCAATTTCTCTTGGGCGGTCACGACAAGCGTCTCGACGGCGATCGTCGAGCCCTCCGTCACGGTCGCCTGCGTGGTGATCGTTGTCGACGATCCGATACCCGCCCCCACGCCATCGATCCCCAACGCCATCTCCCCTGACACGGCAGCCGATGTCGCCACTCCCCCCGCGATCGCTAGCGAAAAGAGGTTGTAATTCCCTTCCGGCAGGTTGATCTCGCTCAGGACACTTTCGAGCGCCGATGAGTCACTCGATTGACCCGTAAAGGCGTCGACGTTCAAGCCCCAGTTTGCGATCGACACCGTCGAATCGCTAACCGTCGCCAGCGAATTACCGGTAATGTCCGCTTTGGTGACCGACACACCGGCTCCCAACGACGTCTCCGTCGCCCCGGTGCCCGTCTTGTAAGCGATCCCCAACCCCAAGTCGCCGGCCGCCGTGATCATGATCGGGACCAGCTCCGAAGCGACCCGCATCCCCGCCGCCGCATCTGTCGACACGCTGCTGATCGTGCTCCCTTCTTCCACCACCGCCTGGACGTCGGCCGATGTGACCTCATTCAACGCCACCATCCCATAGGGTGCGATCCCGGTACCTTTCCCCAATTCGAAGACGACCCCGGCCGCAAGCACAAAGCTCCGCGTCGCTTGCCCCGATTCGATGCTCACATCGCCGGAGGATTGCTGGAGCTGCGAATTGCTGACCACGGCATGCGTCGTCGAATCGAGCAGGTTCTGTGCATACCCGAGCCCGAACCCGATCTTGGTTTTGCTTTTCCCTTCGTCTTTCCCTTCCGACTTGCTATCCAACGACGTTAACGCCGTCAGCGTCCCTGCCGCGGCCACCACGTCATCTTCTTCCTTCGCCGCGATCTCGATCGTTCCGAGCTCGGTGCCGCTGCTCCCGAAGATCTGCGCCGTCGTGACATTCGTGATCCGGTTGAGCGCGAACGACCCGGCCACTTCGATCGCCGTCGCCGCGACGGATGACCCGTTTAGCCCAGCCGCGAATGACCCGATCGACTTCGTGTTGCTCGCCTCGATGCTAATGTCATCGGCCTCGATGTCGGCGTTTGCGATCCCCGCT
>JBEIRZ010000351.1:0-4733 GCA_040375695.1 Planctomycetaceae bacterium | reverse complement strand
GGGGAAGAAGGGGATTGGCGCGCGAGATTTAACACGAAGACGCGAAGGAACGAAGGGGGTTTTGAATTGTGACTTGTGAATTGTTCAACTGACAACCAACAACTAAACAACTAGCCCGCCGATTTCATTTTGCATTTTTCGATTTCCATTAATCAATAACCATTACCCGCCACCAACCTCCGTGCCCTCGGTGTGCTCTGTGGTGAACCCCCAAACGCCAATTCCGTTGTCTTCCCTTTCCGTGGCCACCCGCGTCATTCCGTGGCCCCCGACACGCGCAAATCCTTCGTCTCTTCGCGACTTCGTGTTAAACCCCACGCGCGACAATCGCCGCTGGTAAATTTCCCATGCTCTAATGTCTACCTACTTCTCACCGCCCCCCCAAATGGGTGCAGACTTCGTCCTTTTGGGTGACAGATTGACACCCCACTCAGTAAGTCTATTCCAAAACCGTTCATCAAATAGGTGACAAAAAAGTCACTCTGTGATGTAAGGTTTTGGTCCGATCGTCCGTTTTTTGGCTTTTTGGCCGACTTTCGCGAGCCTTCATTAGACACCCCCCGACTGGGGTTTCAACTAAAAAAACCTCGCCGGCGGAAGGCAACAACTCGGACAGAGTGGACCGTCCATTACTCTAATCCGGACCCCTCTGAAGGGCCAAGAAAATGCCATCAAATCGTGTGGAGAAGGTGTTAACTTCCCGCCACTTGGGGGAATTAACGCTCTAACCCGCGCAGCTTATTGATGATCTGGGTGTCACCGGGTTTTTGGATCAGACAGCGGCGGAGCTGCTCCCTTGCCGCGGGGATGTCGCCCGTCGCGGCGAGCATTTCTGCGAAGGTGACGCGATAGGCGGTGTTGGATGGGTCGATTCGAACCGCTTCGCGGAGGGCTTCGACCGCGGCAGCTTGGTCCCCCGTTCGCTTGGCTAGCCGGCCGACGAGGTATTCCCTTAGCGGCGATTCCGTTTTGCTGACCCCTGGCCGCAAGAGCTCTTGCGCCGTCGCGATCAATTGCTCTTCGAGCTGTGGCGTCAGCTTCCCCGTTTCGATAATCGGGACTAGCGCCACCGGGTCGTTGGGAAAGGCCGCCGCGGCGTTCAACCCTGTCAACCGCCGCTGCTGCGTCGAGCCGTCTTGGTTGCCCGTGGCCAGCGGAAGCGGTTCGATCATCCCCCAGACCGAATCGAAACGCCCCGGCGCGAGTTCCAGGAATTTTGCCAGGATCGGGGCCGCCGCCTCGAACCCGGGATAGACATAGCTCAATCTTGCCGTGCGGTCGAGGATGTCGGCGTGACCCAGCCAAAGTTGTGCCGCCTGCTGGGCGAGCTGCACGGCCGTCTTCGGGTCGTCGGGGACGACAAAGCTCGATTCGATCAGTTCTAACCGGGGTCGGTAATCGAGCGGGCAACGGGTCAATGCCGCCGCCGCCAAACGGTGTGCCTCCCGTAGCTGATCGACGCTCTGGCCGCGAAGGAGGAATGCTTCGACCGGTTGCCGCTCGGAAGGGGTGTTGCCCGAGGCGTAATAAAAAGCCCTGCGGCCAGGGATCGTTGCCAGGATGCGGGCTTCGGAACCTTCGGGTGCGCTCGATCGGTCGACGACGACCTGTTCCCCCTGACGCGATTGCTGACGCAGAATGGCCGAGGCGACCGAGACCTGCAACATCGGGTTTTCTGGGAGGGCCTCGGCGAAATAACGGTCAAAGTCGGGGTCGCTGATCCGCGCCGGCCGGACGTCAAGGATCCGAACGAGGTAATCGGAGATTGCGGCGCGGTGGTTCCACCGGGTCGCCAAATAGCTCGCCCCGATCAAACCTAAAAAGAGCGCAGCGGTCACGACAAACGGAAGCCGCCGCTGGCCCGCGGACATGCCGTGCTTATCGGCCGACGACTCATCCGCACCATCGCCCGCGTCGGCCGAATCGCCAAGCAGCTCCGCTTCGACAGCGTCCGTATCGATCGAGGACTCGGGTTGATCCTCGGCCGATTCCGGTTCGTGGGCTCGATACGTCGGGTCGATCGGCCCGACGTCGCTTTCGGAATCAACCATGTCGGATTTAAGATCGTCGTCTTCATGATCGTTATCGCGCGGATCGTTATCGCGCGGATCGTTATCGCGCGGATCGTTATCGCGCGGATCGATCTGGGAGGCATCCTCGCGCATCGCCCGGGAGGGTGCAGGGTCCTCGTCCCACCGCCGTGAAGGTGTTTCTCGCACCTCCGGATCGTTGATGTTCAAGTCGTCCGATTCGTGTTCGGCTGATTCGGGATCACGTGACCCGGGTTCGGGCCGGATCGGGAAGTAATCATCGGGGATTCGGGGGACCGACTTGCCATGGAGCCGATTGGTGCTGCTATGCCCATGCGAGCGGCCTCGGGAGCTGCGATGACGCCGCCGCGAGCTACTCGATGATGACCGGCCAGAGGATGACCGGCCGGACGAAGAACGCCCCGATGAGGATCGGTTTGAGGAGGAGCGGCCTGAGGAGTCCCCGGTTGCCGAGCGGCTTGACGAGTGTCGGCTTGATGGGGGCCGGTTTGATGGCGATTGGCTTGATGGCGATTTTTCGCTTGCCGATTTGGTAGCCGAACCGCTCGAAGAGTGATGCCCAAACGACGAATAGCTGAGCCCGATGGCGTTGCCGGCGAAGATCGCGGCGGTTAGGTAGAGGGGCGGGGTCAGGATACCGAAGTCAAAGCTTTGGCTGATGACGAGAGACGCCAACCCGAACCAGCCGGCGAGCAACACCCCTCGGGCGAGTGCCGAATCGCGATGTTTGGCCAACCGCGTGAGCCTTCGCACGAAAAAGACGATCCCCAGAATGATCAAGGGGAGCAACCAAATCCCACCTTCGGTGAACCATTCCAACCACATCGATTCGGCGTGATGGAACCATGACGCCGAAAGTTGCTTGGCCGTGGGCAAATAGGCGTACCGGTGGGCGCCCAGCCCCGCCCCCATCGGCAAATAACGCAGCCCCGCCCAAAAGCTGTCTTGCCAATGGAGCAGACGCCCGATCCGTGAACCGTCCTCAGCGTTTGTGATCGAGGCGAAGCGGTTGCGGGCCCGCTCCGTAATCTCCAGTTGCTCCGAAACCGCAGCAATGATCACCGCGGCGAACGCGGCGAAGAGGACGCTGCCGACGAGCCTTGCGGCCGAAGCCTTACGGGCCTGAAGGATGCATGCGACCAGGGCGATCAAAAAGGCGAGCATCCCGCCGCGCGACCCGGCCGCCATCAACCCGACGACTTGCAACGCCAACAACACGATCAGGGCGACCGGGATCGCTTCCAAATCGGTGATCGCCGTCGAGACGTAGGTCCGCGCCCGATCGACCCAGCCGAGCAAACCCTTCTCGAATTGCAAGGCGAAGGTCTGCACGTTGACCTTGGGACGGTAGATCGATAACAGCCCAAGGGTGCACGCGATGCTCAGGTTCAAATACCCCGCGGCGCTGTTTTTGTTGACAAACGGGCCGAACGGAGAAGCGGTTAAACCGATCGTTTTGAAAATCGGATCCATCTCGTACGGGGAGTCCTGACGGGCAAGCTCTAGCAGCCCCCCCACCGCCAGCATCCCCCCCGAAATCGCTGTGATCCCCATGAAAATGGTGAGGCTGTATTTGTCGCGGTAGGCGATCATCGCGGCGAGCATCGCCAAACCGAATAGCGCCGGCAGGGTCAACGCTTCGCGAGTGTGGGTGATGCTGAGCGTGATCGGGGAGGCCGCCAACGAACCGCGGTCGCCCGTGGGGAACCGCTCCTCTGGAACAATAGCCTCCGACCCTTCGACACGGGGTGCGTCTTGTTGGGGTGATTCTGTATCGCGAGTTTCATTCTCGGATTCGGAGCCCGAGACCTGAGTCGTCACACCCGATTTCGCTTCGTCATAAATCGCCGCCGGGACCCAATCACGGTAGGCCGATGCCGAACCGGGTGACAGGAATTGGGTCAGCGATACGCCAAGGGGTAACGTCTGGGCAAACCCGATCCCCCAAATCAACAGCGCGACAAGCGGCAGTAACGCCGCCCCGGGGCGAAGCCGTCGGCTGCGCCCCATGGCGATGAACAATGCCAACACGCCGGGGGCGAGGATGCCGATGCTGACCCAATACCGGGTCCAAGGGTGGACGGCGGCGTAATTCCAAAGCGCTATCGCCGGTACCAACGCAAGGGCGAACGTTACCAAATAAGAAAGGACAGTCGAGAGTTCGGACCGAGGTCGTCGCGGCATGGGCGAAGGCGTTTGATAAAAAGAAGCTACGAAGTTCGTCCCGAAATAGCCGGACCGATCGGGGCCAAAGCCGAACCAAAGCCAGACCGGCGGAAAAGATGATCGTAATTCAGATCACCCCTCAATGGCGAGTCTTAGACGCAATTTCCGGCGAAGTTGGGCGGAAAAACACCGATGGCGAGGGATTTGGCGGGCGCCTTTGGCCACGGAGTCACACGGAATGACACGGAAATCCACGGAAAGGGATTGGCGCGCGGGGTTTAACACGAAGACGCGAAGAGCACGAAGGTTTTTTGGGGATGGCGCTCGTCGTGGGCCACGGAATGACACGGAAATCCACGGAAAGGGAAGACAGGAGGGATTGTCGCGCGGGGTTTAACACGAAGACGCGAAGGGAGGTGCGGGTAATGATGATTGATTAATGAAAACTGGAACACGTTCTATATACCTTTGCGCGTGGCTCTATCGGCAGCACCTAAGACAACACATTCTATACAT
>JBEIRZ010000553.1:0-2424 GCA_040375695.1 Planctomycetaceae bacterium | reverse complement strand
CCCCTGGACCAAAGCCGGGGCATCTGCAGGTGCATTTGTAGGTGAATCCACAAAAGGGTTACCGAAGTGATCATGTCCTACTGCCCACCCCTGCCCGGGCAGATCAACCGCCGACGTAACGGGCATGGAGCGACTTCGCCTTGGCGATCTCATCGGTCCCTTCGATGACCGATCTGCCATCCCGAAAAACGGTGATCGTGACCTCGTCCGGCAGATGCAGCCGGACGAAAAAACGGGACGCATCGATCCGCCCCAGATCGGCCCAACGCTTCGCGAGCATCTCCAAAGAAGATGCAACCGTCGGCGGTGGCAATTGAACGGCACGACGCCCGCACAACACCTTCGCCTCGGCATCACCACCGCTAGCGGCGCCATCGAGGAAGGAAAATTCCCCCTTCGAACAGGCCGGGCACGATTCCCAAAGCGCCGCCGGGATTTCGATCTCGCGATTGCGATTCCCCCAAAAATCGATCGACCAGACGCGGCGCCGCACCGCCTCGGGATGGCCGGCTAGCCATTTGAGCGCCTCGGTCGCCTGCAAACTCGCGATCGCATGCGTCGCCGAACCGAGCACCCCGGCGGTGTCGCACGTCGCGATCGCTGATGGCGGCGGCATCGATGGGACAAGGCAGCGGAAACAGGGTTTACCCCGCCCGTCAAAAAACATCACCTGGCCGCTCGTACCGACACACCCCCCGTGCACCCAAGGGATGCGGTGTTTTAACGAGTAATCATTTAACAAAAATCGGATCGCGAAATTGTCCGCCGCATCGATCACCAGATCGATCCCTTCCAAGACCGCGGCGATCGTGTCGACCGTCACGTCGGCAACCACGGGCTCGACCCGAATCGTCGAATTCGCCCCTTCCAATCGCTGGCAAGCGACTTCGGCCTTCGCCCGCCCCGCCGCGGCGTCCGCTTCAAGAAACAGCGATTGCCGCTGCAGGTTGGTCCACTCGACCACATCGCGATCGATCACCCTCAAATAACCGACCCCGGCACGGGCCAAGATATCGGCCGCCACCGTCCCGAGCGCCCCACACCCCAGTACCGCGACACGCCCAGACCGCAACCGGTCTTGTCCCGCTTTGCCGATCATCGGCAATCGCATCTGACGGTCGTATCGTGAAGTCTCGGACATGCGGTCGCTACAACTCGGTTTACGGAATCGATGGCCCTGTCAATCGCCAGTTCTTAACGATACCCCGATCGGCCGCTCCCTTCGATAGGTCGGCGGCCAAGTCCCCAAGGACCACCCTTTCGCCCTTCGACGCGCCTCGCGAATACCATCAGCGGGCCTCAGCGTTCACATCCCGCCGTTTCCCCTCGAAAAACGCCCACACCCGTTTGGCCCCCGAAAACGCCTGAATCGGCGGGGCCGCTTGCCGACGGGCCCGCGTCCCAGGCCATCCGTGTCCCCCGGCCGAATCGACAACGAACTGCGTCACCGCCCCTCCCTCGGTCGCCGCGTGAACCGTCGTCGTCGTTGTCCCGTCGGTCACCACTTCGGCCTTCGGCTCCGACCGATTCGCATCGACCCAAAACTTCACGACTTCCGACAGCGGCTTGTAAGGGGCGTCTTGCGCGCGGCTGACGAGCAGGTTGCGGCTCATCCCGCCCCCGAGCGGCACCTCGTCATCTTTCGCACCATTGATCATCAGGATCGGCAATGGCACCGCAGGCTTCACATCGAACGTGAACATCGACGCGACGACCGGGGCGATCGCCGCGAGCTTCTCGGGGCGACGGACCCCATAGACGAAAGTCATCATCCCGCCGTTCGACCCACCCGTCATGTAGATCCGGCTCGCGTCGGCGCCATGCTCGGCGACGAGCTTGTCGATCAACGTATCGAAGTAAGCGATGTCATCGGTATCACGGACCTGTCGCCGCAAGAGGAATCCGGTGTTCCAAGCATGCCGACCGTTGCCGAAATCGGTCCCCTCGGCATAGACGACCATGAACCCATTGGCCTTGGCAACGGGATCGAAGCCGGAGTTCATTCGCATCACCTGCGCGCTCCCTTGCCCCCCGTGCAAAGCGATCACGACGGGCCGTTTCGTCCCATCGACCGGCGCGTTGACGACCACCGCGCGGCGGTCTTGCCCTTTGACCCGCAAGGCCAATTCGAAATCGGCCTTACCCCCTTCGACCTTCGCTTCGGCCCGATCAAACGCTTGACGATAAAAAGCCCAATTGGTATCGCCAAGCATCTCGAGCGTCCGCAGCGGGTTGTGGTCCACCCCTTCCAACACCTTCCAATCGTGCGGGATCCCGAGGCTTTGCAGGTGCTCGTGAAACGCCAAATTCGCGGGGTAAGTTTCGTCCCGATCACCGCAAACGACACGGATTAGCGACCCCTTGGCGATCGCTTTGGCGTTCTCTTCCGCCAACCTTCGCGGGCTGACGCTCATGAAATACTCT
>JBEIRZ010000616.1:0-1931 GCA_040375695.1 Planctomycetaceae bacterium | reverse complement strand
TTGTATAGTAAGGCAGCTAAAACACTGCTATCAACGCCAACGTCCTGCACCTGCAAAAATCGTTGACCGAATGTGAAGAGCAGATCTCGGCGGCGAGGCGGACCTTCAACGCGGCGATCCTCCAATACAATAACCGCGTCGAGATGTTTCCCCACATGCTGATCGCCAAACCCTTCGGGTTCACCCGCCGTGACTTCCTCATTATCGACGAAGCGGATCGGGCCGTTCCCAAGCTCGGCGAATGACCCGACAAGCGTGACCCCCCATGCGTGCGATCGAACAAATCCTGCCGGAGCTAACGCAAAAACTCGGTCCGCTCGAACAGCAGCGACAAGCGACCCGGTCGCGTCGGAGCCGCGGTACGGTGATCATGCTGGCCGTCTTGGCCTGCGGCTTGGCCGGGACGATCGCGCTGAGCCGGTTCGCCATTTGGGCCACGGTTGTCGGTGGGATCCTGACGGTGATCGCGCTGTGGGTGACCTACGCCCATGAGCTCGCGGAGCCTTACGAAGCGTTCCGCAAACAGTTCAAAAGGCAGTTCATTTCGAACCTGCTCGCGGCGGTCGCCGATGATGTCCGGTATCTCCCTGAGGGGGATCGGCAGATCTTGCAAGATTATCAACGCAGCGAGCTCTTCACCACCGAGCCCGACCGCGAGACGATCGAGGATTCGATCTTCGCGCGGATCGGCCAGACCGATTTGAAGGTTTCGGAATTGTACACGGAATACAAGCAGACGACCACCGACAGCGACGGCAAGACGCAGACGAAGTGGCACACGATCTTCAAAGGGGTCTTCATTTCGGCCGATTTCCATAAGGAATTTCGCGGCAAGACCTTCGTCCGCTGCGACGTCGCCGAGAAGAACTTCGGCAGGTTCGCGCGGATGTTGCAAAAGCCGATCTTTTCCGACTTGCAGCTCGTGCAGTTGGAAGATCCCGATTTCGAACGCGAGTTCGTGGTGCAGTCGACCGACCAGATCGAAGCCCGCTACATCCTTTCGCCGTCTTTGATGCGAAGGATGTTCGAGCTGAAAGAACGATTCGGGTCGGAGGTCGAGTTTTCGTTTTTGCGTTCGCGGGTCCACATCGCGATCTCGACTTCGCGCAACTTCTTCGAACCGCGGCTGGGCAAGAGTCTGGAAGATCCCGCGACGCTCCGCGAATCGCTCGATCAGGTATCGCTCTGCATGGGGATCGTCGAAGACCTCGATCTGAACACCAGGATCTGGTCGAAGCGTTGAGTCGACCGACACGCGGCTTTGGTACGATGTCGGGTCGGACGATACGGTTAGCAAATAATGGATCGGTGCTCGTGAAAAAAGGTGGTCGCATGCTTCGGGTTTTGATCGTGTTGGTGTTGGTCCTCGGCGGGATCGTCCCGCATCGGGCGATCGCCGCGGAAGGGGTATCGAAGCGGCCTAACGTCATCTTCATCCTGGCAGACGACCTCGGGTGGGGAGAGCTCGGGTGTTACGGCCAGCAGAAAATCCCGACGCCGAATCTCGATGCGCTCGCGGCACGGGGGATGCGGTTCACGCAGCATTACTCGGGGGCGCCGGTCTGTGCCCCGTCGCGGTGCGTGTTGATGACGGGCAAGCACCTCGGTCATGCCGAGATTCGCGGCAACCAGCAGGCCCGCAAGGCTTTCCCCGAGTTCGCCGAAGGGCAATACCCGATCTCCGCGTCGGTGCTGACGTTGGCACAGCTCTTTCGCGACCAGGGATATGCGACCGGGGCGATGGGGAAATGGGGGCTCGGTCCCGTCGGGAGCACGGGTGACCCGAACCGGAAGGGGTTTGATCTCTTCTTCGGTTACAACTGCCAAGCGGTCGCCCACAGTTATTACCCGTCGCACCTGTGGCGGAACGCCGATCAGATCGAAATCAACCAGCGGCCGATCCCGGGTCATCGGAAGCAACCCGAAGGGGA
>JBEIRZ010000211.1:0-7752 GCA_040375695.1 Planctomycetaceae bacterium | reverse complement strand
GCCAACCGCGACAACCCGTTTCATAACCACCCTTTTACGATGCGATTTCAAAAATAACCGACCGAAGGAGACCGAATCAACGGTCCGAAGTTCTCGCCCGAGACACCGCTTCGATCGCGACCTTGGATCGCCGCGTCACCTCATCCCACGCCTTCTCACGGACGATTTCGCGAGGCGCCAGCCAAGACCCCCCGATAGCGAGGATCAGAGGCTCCCTAAGGTAAGTCTCGGCGTTGGAGGCATCGACCCCACCCAGCGGGATGAACCGGACACCCAAGTGGGCAAAAGGGGCGGCAAGGCTGCGAAGGTACGGCAACCCGCCACATGGTTCGCAGGGGAAGAACTTCAACCGCGTGCAGCCCGCCTCTAGGGCTAATTCGACATCGCTAGGGGTGCAGACCCCGGGGGCGAAGGGCAACCCGGCGTCGCGGGCGGCCCTGACGGTTCGGGGATTGAAACCCGGTGCGACGCCAAAATGTCCCCCCGCCTCGACGACCCGCTCCACCTGTTCCGGCCGAAGGATGGTACCGACTCCGACCGTCATTTGAGGCACTTCGTCGCGAATCTTCTGAACCGATTCGATCGCCGCGTCGGTACGAAGCGTCAATTCTATCGCTCCCACACCCCCTTCGGACAGGGCCAGGGCGAGAGGTACCGCATCGCGCGAATCGTCAATAATCAGCACCGCGATCACCCCCAAGTGGCCGATCCGCTGAAACAGTTCGAGGTCGGACGGGTCGACGAGCGGGCTATTCATGGAGTTCACCAGAGAAAGAAAACAAGACACGACGGGATTCTCACAGTACCAAGAAGCGGTCGGAGAAAAACCGGGGATAAAGCTGAAAATCGGCATTAGGTAGGACAGACCGCCTGCGATTTTTCTATCGCACGCGCTACAATTCGCTTTCCTAACAACTCGACTTTACTTTCCTGCTACCAAGCGGAGCCCTTGAACTTGTCGCTTCGAATCATGCAACGAGTCACGTTCTGTGCCGGACATCGCCTGCTCGGACATGACGGGCGATGCAAGAACCTTCATGGACACAATTACATCGCCGAATTTCACTTTTCTGCCCCGCGGCAGGACGCCTTTGACCAAGCGATCGATTTCGCGCTCCTCAAGGACCGGTGCAAAGGGTGGATCGACCGCCATTGGGATCACGCCTTTCTCCTTTGGGAACAGGACACCAACGCCCTCGGCGCGGTGAGAAGCTGTGAACCCCACCGGGTTTTCGAACTCCCTTATAACCCAACTGCCGAAAATATGGCCCGGTACCTGCTCGAAGAAGTCGCACCTCAAATCCTCGGGGACATGGGCTTAACGCTTTCCAAGGTGGCGGTGTGGGAGTCGGAGCAAAGTTTCGCCGAAGCGACTGCGGGGTCGCATTAGACCGGTAACCCAGTGCAGCCGCCCGGTAACCCAGTGCAGCCGCCCGGTAACCCTGGGCAGCGATCGGTAACCCTGTACAGCGATCGGTAAACAGCCCCACCGGACCCGCGACGGCGGTGCTGATCAAGAAGAGGCCGCGGACCCCGTCGGCAAGAGGGTCTTGCGTAGCAATCTGCCGACGGCCGTCCGCCTAAATTTGAGCGCCGACAGACGGGCAGCCTCGTCGTGATGGTCCGAGGGGACGCTTCGGTGCAGCGTGCGGATGTGCTTCTCACCCAAGGCTGGGATCACGCTTGCGATCAAGTACCGAATCGCCGACTCCCGGGCCGAGAGATCGGATGCCGAACTGCCAACTCGGCCCAGGATCGATTGCCCCATCGACATCACCTGGATGTCGGGGTCGCTCAACCAGATCTCGGCGGTCGCCATGGGGGCGCCTCCGGAGAAGGGGGCGAGCCGGAACTGTTTGAATTCGAAGTGAAACATCGCTTCCGATTCACGCATCGATGAAGGCTGAACGACGGCGGTCTCGATCCTGGTACCGCGCCGAAAGGCGATCGCTTCGCGAGACACCGGCGGCCGGTAGTCCAAGGTCGCGACCTCCCATCGGTCGATCCGCTGGACCTCCTCGAATCCCGAGGCTTCGAAAAGCTGGTTCGTGCGGTCATCGGCGACATCAACCCCATTCCCATGGCCGACCGGCTCAAGACCTTGATAGCCCCATCGGGATTCGGGCCCCACGCCTGCCACGATCGACGAGAAACCGGCCGCGACGATTTGCCGCTGGACCTCCGCCAACAAAACCGCAGCAGCAGCCTCGCCGTCGATGGATGGCTCGAAACAAAACGTGGGCAAAGAAGCGACACGATGCTCGTCTGGAAACCAATGGCACCAAGCAACCGCCTGTCCCGCGGCGGTTGCGACCAACAACCGATCAGCCCTGAAAAAATGTCTCGCGGGGATCGCCTGCTCCCAGATCGCGGCGGTCACTGCCGGGGCAACCCGGTAGACGGCGTGGTGCATGACCCACAGCATCGCCAAACGCGGTTCATCAGAATTGCGAAACGAACGGATCTCGAACATAACCAAAGTGCGGAACCGGGTTTCGCGGTTGACGGATCGTTGCCCACGGCGGTCAACTGAAGCCGCAACAGATCGACGGTTCCATTCAAGTCTCCGCGAAGAGCCCGGAAGTGCAAGGGTCGCTGAACAAAAGTACTCGCTTTCACCATGTCGTATTTCAATCCCCAGGCCGTGTTACCCATCGACCACCGGGCCCGACAGGGGGGCTGGATCTTCCTCGGCATGCTACTGATTTTTTTCCTCTCAAGCCTGCTGCTGTACGCCATCTACGCATACATGCGGCGAGATGACCCTTACCGAAACGCCCCGCTCCCAATCTCATTTTTGGCAAGCACCGGACTGTTGGTAGCGATCAGCGGGACGTTGCATCGTGCTACCAAGACGGTCCGTCGCGACCGCATCACCACAACCGCATGGCTGCTTACAATCGCCGGGGTCATGGCGATTATCTTCCTCGTGATCCAAGTCGCGGCCATGCTCGAAATGCTCCAGCGGACGACGCTCGTCGCAGGGAACGGAAAAGGGCTGGTCGGCATGGTCGTGATCCTTGCATTCCTTCACGGCCTGCACGTGGCCGCAGGGGTCGTCGCCTTAGGGATCGTGGCGATCAGGGCTGGCCTAGGGAAATACGATCACGAGCGTCATTTCGCCGTCGATTTTTCGGCGAATTACTGGCACTTTCTCGACCTGATCTGGCTGGCGATGCTGGTCGCTTTTTGGCTGACGACCGGCGGTTTCGATCAGACGACCTGGGGCTGACCCGAAACGCCACTTGCGGCCAATCGATCGAGCGCCTGTTACCGCGAGGGGACGCGGGAGCGTTCGCCCTGTTCGGACAACGGCAACAACCGTGACCCCCGGTCACAGATGCTTGACGTACCGGACCCGGTAAACGGGGATCCCGTGAAGGAGGCTGCGGCGGTCAAAATGGGTGCGATAAGCCCCAACGTCCTCGCCGCCATGGTCATCAACCCCCTCGACCTCTACCTCCTCCGGCACCGGGGGCCCAAAAAAAGGGAATTCGACCGAGATCATTTCGATGGCAGACTCGAAGTATTCCAAAACATCGGTCCAGAAATGAAACGTCCCCTGAACGGCTAGGGCGTCAAAGATGTTCCGAACCGAATCGGGATTGATGACCCGTCGCTTCTTGTGTTTTTTCTTCCACCAGGGGTCGGGGAAATAGATGTGAACCGCCGCCAGCGATCCTCGGGGAAAGGCACCTTGAAGGAGCGGTTCGGCATCCCCCGAAACCATCAAAGCATTGGAGACGCTGGCTTTTGCCAAACGAGACGCCGACTGCATCGCATAGGCATGGGCGATCTCGACACCAAGAAAGTTGTGCCCGGGACGTTTGGCCGAGGCCGTCGCGATGAATAAGCCTTTTCCCGATCCGATCTCCAGTTCCAGCGGCAGCTCGTTACCAAACAGCGACTGGCTTGTGAGACGCTCCGGAAGCAGATCAACCGTTCGCAGGTACCGGCCCACGACGGACTTCGAATCGGCAGGACCGACGTGACGACGAGACATCTTTCGGAATGAACCTAGTAAAAGGAGGGTTTCTTCGGGCGCGAAATGACGTTTGATTTGCAAAAAACGCGGGCTTATCCGATGGGCAAGTCGGGCCTACCCCATGGAAAACGGAGGACCGGTTAGGGGCCGATGCCCAGTTCGTGGCGGCGTCGCTAGATCGACAGGGTTGTCGCCGCATCCCCCCCCGCTTACCCGGGATTGGACGCATGCACGCCTAATGATCCTATCGATGAGCATGGGGGGCGAACAGAAAGCATCCCGCTCTACCGCCGCGCGACCTCTGCCGATTACGATAGTCAGTATGAACGAAAATCCCCCCAACTTTAATCGCCTGCGGATCGCTTCTCTCGAGAGCCGGCGGGCGCAGGATATGGCACGGCTGATCGAACGTCATGGTGGCACCCCCTACGTCAGCCCCTCGATGCGAGAAGTACCTATCCGGCCGAATCGAGCCGCCGTCGATTTCGCCTACCGGGTGATCACCGGCCAAATAAGCGTGGTGATCTTCATGACAGGGGTCGGCTTCCGATTCCTACTCTCCGCGATCGAAAGTGACGTCGATCGCCAACGGTTCCTGGACGCCCTCTCCGACATCACGACGATCGCCCGCGGGCCCAAACCGGCAGCGGCAATGAAGGAACATGGGATCTCCCCGACCCATCGCGTCGAAGAGCCGAACACGTGGAGAGAGTTGTTGCAACTGATCGATCATGCGGTGCCGGTCGCAAACCAACAAATCGGTCTCCAGGAATACGGCATCACCAACCCGAGCCTCATCGCTGGCCTGGAGGCGCGCGGCGCAACCGTGGAAACGGTCCGTGTCTACGGCTGGGATTTTCCCGAGGAAATCGGGCCTCTGGTGGCAAACCTCGAAGCCCTCATCACGGGGGACCGGGACGTGTTGTTGCTGACCAGCGCTCACCAAGTCGTCAACCTTTTGCGCCTAGCAGACGAGCGGGGCGTACTCGGCAAATTAAGGGAATCGTTAGCGACGACCGTCATCGCATCGATCGGGCCGACGACCAGCCAGATGCTGCACGAAAGCGAACTGCATGTCGATCTCGAACCTTCCCACCCGAAAATGGGGCACCTGGTCGTCGAGGCCGCAGCACAGTCGGAAATGCTGCTCCGCAATCGACGAACGCTAGCCGCACTGCCACCGATGGCGACGGGGCCTCGATTCCGACCTGGGATCGCCCCCAGACCGGTCGATTCCCACCCCAGTCAACAGAGCCTTTTCATGCGAGCCTGCCGGGGGGAATCGACCGAACGAACGCCGATCTGGCTGATGCGTCAAGCGGGGCGATACATGGCCGAATATCGATCGGTGAGGTCGCAGCGATCGTTCCTGGAACTTTGTAAGTCACCGCGGCTTTGTAGCGAAGTCATGTGCACCGCCGTCGCAAGGCTCGGGGTCGACGCTGCGATTATCTTTTCCGACCTTCTACCGATCCTCGAACCGATGGGGTTCGCTTTGGAGTACGTCCACGGCGACGGGCCGGTGATCCATAATCCGGTCAAATCGCCGCAGGAGATAGGACGCGTGCTGGAATTGGAGGACCCGTCCCGGCTCGAATTCGTCTTCGAGACGGTCCGCCAAACCCGGGCCGATTTGCCCGCAGAGCTCCCGGTGATCGGTTTCGCCGGCTCCCCGTTCACCCTCGCCAGTTACGCGATCGAGGGCGGGGGAAGCCGCCAATACGCCGCTACCAAGGAAATGATGTTCGGTAGTGCGAAGGCGTGGCACGACCTGCTTGGCAAGCTCTCGCGGGCGGTGGTGACCTACCTCAACCACCAGATCGCGGCAGGCGCCCAAGCGGTGCAACTGTTTGACAGCTGGGCAGGCTGCTTGTCGCCAAACGATTACGAAACCTACGTTTTGCCACACATGAAAACGATCATCGCCGGAATCACCCCCGGGGTACCCGTCATTAACTTCGCGACGGGCAATCCCGAATTGCTACCGATGCTGTGTGGCGATGAGAGGACCGTCGTTGGTGTCGATTGGCGCATACCTCTGGACACCGCCTGGGAAAGGATCGCTTATCGACATCCCGTCCAGGGCAATCTCGACCCGGGCGTGCTGCTGAGCAGCCCCGCCGTAATCGCCGAGCATGCACAACGGGTCTTGGATGCTGCGGCCAACCGACCGGGCCACATTTTTAATGTCGGACACGGAATCCTTCAGCAGACGCCGGTCGACAACGTCGTTCGGTTGGTGGAATTCGTCAAGGAACATAGCCAACGATGACCCCTCTCCGGTTCGTTTGCCCCTTCTGCCCGATCCACTGCGATGACCTCCCCCCCCGAAACGATACGCAGTGGGAACACGGTTGCGAGCGGCTCTCCGAGCTATGGCAGCATTCCTTGTCCCATGACATCGAGGGAGAAGCCCCCGAGCTCGCATCGGTCAAGAAGGCAGGGCGGTGGGTCGCCGAAGCACGTTCCATCGTGATCACCGGGCAGATCGTCGATCTCGATACGGCGAGGGCCGTTCGTCGCTTCGCCGACCAGACCCACGCCACACTCCTGATGGACCCGCGGCGGGACGACCGTTTTGCGGAAACATTTGGGACTCGTGGGGGGATCCTGACAACCCTCGGAGACGCTGCCGCAGGACACCAGACCATGATCTTGATTGGGGACCCAGAGGCCGCTTGGCCTAGGTTCCACCAGCGGGTTCGAGGCGTCAAAAAGCTCATCACCTGGACGAACACCTGTCGGGTTGCCGCGCGGCTAGCGGAACTGCGTCGCCAACTACGGCCGTCGCCCCCTTTGGCCTCGCCCCACCTGACGGATCTCGATCTTGTCGCGACGGCGGAAGCGATTCGCGAGGCGGAAGGGATCGTTTTCTTCGTCGACCCGAAGGTCGCAGCAGCAGAATGTGCTCGAACACTCTGGGCCTCCGTCGGCGGATTGATTGCGGACTTGAATAGCAGCCGTCGTGCGACTTTGTTGCGTTTCGACCCACAAATGACACTGCGGAGTGTTTTTGCTTGGACTCAGCAACGCTCAGCGCGGCATTCCCAGGAGGCTGATGCGATCCGCGACGGCGACATCCAACGGCAAGGGGAAGAAGTCGACCTAGCGGTCATCCTTACCCCTTGGCACACGAAAAGCGAAGGTCCGGCTGATCCTTCCGGGGACAGGGAGAAAACGATCGGGCTTCGCTGGCGACATCAAATTACAATCGGCCAACGCTCAATAACTGCCAATGCCGGGCAGGGGCTTGAATGGCAACCGAGCAGGCTCCACTTGCCGGCGTCGACTCCTGGCGTATCGCACCCAGGTGTCGTCATCCGCGGCGACGGCTCGGTAACCCTGCCGCTCTTTGCCGGAGCAGGCACGGCGTTGCCGGCCGTGTCAGCATGGCTCGATCAACTGGTCCGGAAAAAAAATTAAATTCCCTGTGGCCAGCACTTGCCGTTGCCGATTGGTAACGATATTCTTCAACCTCTCGATCGCGACTCACCGGACCACGAGTCCAGCAGTCGTGTGCAGTTGCTGCCTAAGGGTTATTCGCTTGACGCGAAAGCCCGCTGTGGCAACAATTTGAGGCCCGATTCGGTTACACCTAAGTTGAGGGTTGTGTCCGATTCGGCTTAACCGATCTTTGACAATTTGGTGATGAATCTTTCTGCTGAGTTTAAGTCAGTGCGAGATCGCCTATTTTAAAAATGGCGAATCGCTGTGACGTTTTTACCGAGCGTCACAGAGCAGAGCATCAGATCATCGGTTTTTGCCGG
>JBEIRZ010000324.1:0-5251 GCA_040375695.1 Planctomycetaceae bacterium | reverse complement strand
CGGCAAGTCGTTCCAATCGACCGACCTGACCAAAGGGGATGACGGGATCTATCGCGCCAAGATCGATATCCCCACCGAAGGTTGGGTCGCCGCCTTCGTGCAATGCGAATTCAACCTCGGCACCCCCTTGCCGCTGCGGCTTACGACCGACGTTAGCGTCCTCCCGGAACATCGCCCCTTCATCGATAAACCGATCCCGAAGGAATGACCACGCTCCACATCGATCCTGCCGATCGCCACATCGATCACTCTGGGGCGATCGGCAAAGGCCACGTGAGTATCACCCCCGCGGCCAGCACCGCACCCGAATCGCCAGACCGCTTCGCCACGCAAATCCTCTCAGCCCCCGAACCGATCATGCCGACCCGCCCCAACTTTTGCATCGTGTTGACGGCGATGCTCGTCGCCTCGTTGATGCCCGCGTCATCATCGTCAGCCCAAACGCCGCGCAAACCGAACGTGATCCTGATCCTGGCGGATGACCTGGGGGCCAAAGAACTCGGTTGTTACGGCAACACCAAACACCAGACCCCCAACCTCGATCGGATGGCCCGCGAAGGGGCACGCTTCGAAACCTTCTTCGCCAACCCGCTCTGCACCCCAACCCGCGTCACGTTGATGACGGGACAATACGGCCACCACAACGGCTTCCTCGGGATGTCCAACCCGGCCTTCAAACCGCCCGCCGATTCACCCCAAGCCCAAATCGGGAACCACTTCACCCACGCCGATCTGATGAAGTCGCAAGGGTACGCCACCGCGCAAGTCGGCAAGTGGCAACTCTCGGGCTCCCTCCCGACGCTCGTTCGCGACGCCGGCTTTGACGAATACCGAATGTGGGCCTACGACCACAACCTCCCCGCAGGGATCAAACACCCCGCCCACGAACGTGGCGATTCGGGGAACGCCTGCCGGTATTGGCACCCCAGCATCGTCGAGAACGGACAGTACCTCCCCACGACCCCCGACGATTACGGCCCCGACCTGTTCAACGCGTTCGTCCTCGACTTCGCCCGCCGGCACAAGGACCAACCCTTTTTCGTCTATTACACCTCGGTCCTGACCCACGGCCCACACCTCGAAACACCCGACCCGGCCAACCCCGGCAAACGGCTCCCGGCTAACTTCAAATCGAACGTCGAATACCTCGACCACCTGATGGGACAACTCCTCGCCGGGCTCAAGGCCGAAGGGCTCGATGACAACACCTACGTCATTTTCATCGGTGACAACGGCACGGCCAACAGCGGCAAAGGGACGCTGACCGAACTGGGGGCCCGCGTCCCGGGAATAATCCGCGGCCCGTCGGTCCGCCCCGGCCTCGTGACCGGCGCCGTCGCCGACCTGACCGACATCATGCCGACCCTCGCCGAACTCGCCGGCGCGAAACTCCCGACCGACCGCCCTTTCGACGGCCACAGCCTCCTGCCGGTCATCCAAGGCAAAGCGGCCAAACATCGCGACTGGGCCTACAGCCACCTCGATGACGGCCGCATCCTTCGCGACCAGCGGTGGCTGTTGGAAGTTGCCAAAGGGAACGACTTGACCAAGGCCAAGTTCTTCGACTGCGGCAACAGCCGCGACGGGGCAGGGTACAAGGACGTCACCGCTTCGGCCGACCCCGAAGCCCGCGCCGCTCGCGCCCGCTTCGACGCGATCCTGGCGGCGATGCCCGAACCGAAACCGAACCGCGCCGCGGCCAAGGCCAAGGCCAATGGCGACGGGGCGGCACCCGCGAAAGCAACAGCAAAAACCGCCGCCAAACCAAAACCTGATCGCACAGCCAACTTCGCCCGCCGCGACCGCGACGGCAACGGACTGCTGACCCGCGAAGAATTCCTCGCCACCCTGCAGAACGACAATCAAGCCGCCGGCGAAACCCGCTTCACCAAACTCGACGCCGACCGCAACGGCGAACTGACCCAAGCCGAATTCCTCGGCACGCCGTAAAGCCTGGATGATGAATGACTACAGTTGTAGTCAACGTGACTACGTTTGTAGTCATTGTGACTACATTTGTAGTAATCAGGACTACGTTTGTAGTCAACTTTACCATGCGGCATGCCGGGGTCGGATTTCACTTGTAGTGGTAGCGCATGTTTAATTCCCGGGCGAAACGTTTCGCCTCACAATCGCCTGATTTGTAATTCCCCGCTTCCCTGGCCGTACTCCCAGCAATGATCGTGTAGAAGCGGTAACCATTCTTATCTTCGGACCTGACCCACGACTTGTCATAGGTATTCCGAGCGTTGGTCCCAGGCGATGGCGGGGTGATCACCATCATTCGCTTGGGGACGATCGGTACTTTGAACTTGACTTCGTAATCGCCCTTACCAAAGAAAAAATTGTCCTCAACGCTGAAGATGCTGCTTTTGTAATCCGCATAATAGGGGACGATGGTGCCGGGCGGGCGGACAGGGCACTCATTCGATTGGGCCGAAGACTCTTCACTCCAAGCCAAACACAAGGCGACAACGAGGATCGCCAGGATGCCCCGGTGCGTTGCAACCGATGTCCCGATCACAGCGGTGTGGAAATTTAAAGTCATGACGGCTAAGCCCTTGTCAGAGGAGCGTCGCTAACCGAAATGGCGAGCAACCGACCTGTGATATCGCCCCCACCGCACTCGGTCAACAAAATAATCGCCCGGTTCGTCAGTTCTGCACGAACGCCACCGCCGCGTTTTTGCCCCTTACGTCACACCCGTTGCCAGGCTGGCCGCCCAATCGGCCGGTGAGACTCAAAGAAGATCTTCGCACTCCTGAACGAACCGTGTCTCTGTTCTCATCCACGGGACGATCCGCTGCCTGACAAGCCGCAGCATCAGCATCAACCCCAGCACCCCGCCGATCATCGCCCCCAACCCCACACCCCCATAGCCATAAATCAAGGCCATCACGATCTCCGGGAGCCCCTTGCCGGGCAAATCCGGACCGGCATTGATCTGATTCAGCTCGCTAGCGACCAAACCGCTGACCGCGACCAACCCCAAATAGCCGCCGATGACGATCGCCACCAAAGTTCCCGCGGCGACCGCCAACGCACACAACAACCGCCCTAAGCCATTCAAGCGTCTCGTCTGCTGATCCGTTTCCACGACACAACCCCCGTTCCGGTTTTCAGAATTGCCAAATCGCCCCGAGTGATCACGCACCTATCCTAATCGATCCCCAAGGCCCAAGTTCATCGGCATCCCGCGTGCTGGTTAACAAACACCTTTGGCACACTCGCCGACGATCCGGTTAACGAGACTTCTTTGTCGGAAAAACACCGGGGAGTGGAATTCAGTGGCACCTACAGAAGCGGCACGGCGATCGCGGTAGGGACTGGGATTGCTCCCAGCCCCCCGCACAGACCCGTACGTGAAGGATTCCCTCATACGGTTCTTGCCTTGAGTCGAGCGCGAAAACGGGTTTCTGGATAGGGATGAACGATACGAGGCGCGGGGATGTAATGGCCAAGGACACGGGCGAAACGGTCCCAAGTCCAATGAGAACGCTGACTGCGACGTCGAAGGTTGCCAAGCCACGAAGACTTAACGCCATCGGCGAATTGCTCCAAACGCTTCATATTGCCGGGGACGGCGTGGTATCCGTACCATCCGCGGACGATACGCGTCAGCCATTCGCCCGTTTGGCGGAGATCAGCATGACGCCGGAGGCGGAGGTCGCTACCAAGCTGTTTCAATTTGGCACGCATGCGCTTGCCAATGCTCTGTCGTTTGACGAGGTACTTCCCTGTCCGAGTACGGCCACTGATGTGCGTAAACCCGAGGAAGTCGAACGTCTCAGGCTTGGGCGCGTTGCGCTTGCGGCGATTGGCTTCGGCGTAACGGCCAAACTCGATCAGTCGGGTCTTCTCGCGATTGACAGCCAGTCCAAACTTAGCAAATCTTGCCTCCAGATCGCTCTGGAACGCCTCTGCGTCAGCTTGGAACTGGAAGCCAACAACGAAGTCATCCGCATATCGGACCACGATCGCGTCACCGCGACCGTATTGGGTCCGCCACCAATGAACCCAGAGGTCAAACACATAGTGCAGAAACACGTTCGCGAGGATCGGTGAAATCACCGATCCCTGTGGTGTTCCCTCGTCGCTAGCGGCCCATTGGCCGTCGTCGACAACACCGGCGTTTAACCATTTGCGTATCAATCGAAGTAACCAGCGGTCACCGATCCGATGCGCTAAGAACTTGCACAACCATTCATGGTCCAGCGAGTCGAAGAACTTTGATAGATCGGCGTCCAGTACCCAATTCACCTTCCGTTGGTGAAGCGCCACACTCAGGGCATCCAGTGCCTGGTGACAGCTTCTCCCCGGTCGGAAGCCATAGCTGAAATCGAGAAAATCCACTTCGTAGATCTGTTGGATCACCCAAAGGACTGCCTGCTGGACGATCTTATCCTCCAACGCGGCAATCCCGAGCGGGCGTTTCTGCCCGTTGGCTTTATCGATCCACACTCGACGGCTGGGAAGTGCTCGAAAGGCTCCCCGATGAATACGGGCGTGCAGATCGATGATTCGATCTTCCACACCCACTTCGTAGTCGTGGCAGGTGACTCCATCAACACCAGCCGCTGAGCCTCGCTTCAGTGTGTCGAAGCTCTCCATCAGCAGTTGTGGCGTAATATGGTGCATCAAGTTCGTAAAACGAAGTTGGCGGTCCCGACGGGCCGCTTCACGCACACCGAACAAACCGCGTGACTTGTGCTTCTCAGTCTGTGCCGAGTCCAAGTTGGCTTGTTCGATGTTTCCCTTAGCTAGCTCCCTTCCCTCGTCCGACTCCGCCAATGGGTCAGTTCCATCTTTGTTCGCCGTTGTCGTAAGTACTATGGAGCTATGTGACTGCCCAGAAGCGTGCATGTCGGGATTACCGCACAAGGCGTTCTCCGACCGTTCCCAGATCTCGTAAAACGTTCTCTGGGAAGCCGCTGGGCTCTCGATGTTCTCGCGTTTGGAATTTCCGTGCATGCCAAGGTTCTGCGACTCCGCCGTGTTCGGTCGGTTCTCGCTCATAACGAACCTCCCGATGTTGTCTTCCCCACAGCTCGACCGGGTCGACACACGAATTGACCTGATTTCGGAGCTCGATAGCTTGCCTGCATTTCCCTCGGACTGGTTACTACACCCACCGTGTTGCCACGGTCAGCGCACCAGCCAAAGCCAAAGTGATTAGCTAAATCTTCTCTGTAGGACACTTTCATTCCCTATTCCAAACCGGTTTATCCATCCGTTTTCCAAGCCGTCCGGT
>JBEIRZ010000297.1:0-5657 GCA_040375695.1 Planctomycetaceae bacterium | reverse complement strand
CGGGCCGCGACCGTGGCGGTGTTGGCGATGGTCTTGGCCATGATCGTTGCGGCGCGGAGCCGTTCGGCGGTGGCATCGCTGCTGCTCGTCGGGCTGCTTTGGTGGATCAGTCGATGGTCCGTTCGCGGGTCGCGCGGCGATTCCGAAGCGACGAGGATAGCGGGAGAGGACGCGGGTGGTGGGACGGGATTGGTACCTGCGCCCAATGGTGGGGCGTTGTCGAAGCGGGCGAAGCTGTTGCTCGGGTCGCTGGTGATCGCCGGCTTTTCGTTGGTTGTCGGGTGGGGATGGGGGGCGCTTCGTGGCGCGGCGGAAGGTGAGCAGCCGGTTGCGTCGGGGGAAGTTGGTGACAACGCGGGCGGGTTGAGGGATCGGATCGGAAGTTCGGAATGGATCAGCCAGGCCCCGGCATCGCTCGCCTTTCGGTTGCGTTATTGGAAGGCGAGTTTGCGGATGCTCATCGATCACCCTTGGTTGGGCGTCGGGCCGGGCCAATTCAAGGCGCGGTATGAAGGGTATCGCGACGAGAGTGCGCTGGAGCAGATCGTCGAGCCGCACAACGCGTTTTGGCAAGTCGTCACGACGGGAGGGATCCCGGCGGGGTCTTGTTTGGTGTTGTTGGCTACGCTCGCGGTGTTTGCGATCGTGCGTGGGGGGAATGCGTGCGACGTCGTGCTGGCCGATACGGGAGCCGTGTCACGGCGGGTCGTTGGCAATGCGGCGGCGATCGGCATCGGGTCGGTTTGGGTGCTTGGGATGTTGGTCGGTTTGATCCCGGCGCCGGTGGCGGGGATGATCGGCACGGTGGTCGCGATCGGTTATTGGCTCGTCATGTCTTGGGGCGATGGGGAGGGGTTGTCACCGAGCGGCGCACGCGAGGCGGCGGGTTGGGGGGCGTTGGCGATCGCGATCGACTTGATGTTCGCGGGCGGGGTGACGGTACCGGGGGTCGCCTTGCCTTGGTGGGTGATGCTTGGGGTGTGGGTGGGGTTGACCGATTGGGGGTGTGACGGGTTGGGGAGGATGGCCGCCGGCGTGAGTAACAGCGCGGCGGGGGACGTTGATAAGCGATCGGCTTGGCGGTGGGGCGTGGCGGTTGTCGCATCGATTTTGTTGGCGGGGTGGTACATGACCGCGGTGCTGCCGATCGAAAGGGGGTTGGGGGCGATGGGGAGGTTCGAGTCGGCTTGGGGAGCGGGCGGCGAATCGGATGCGGTCGATGCGCTGCGGCGGGCTGCGGAAGCGGACCGATGGGATCCGGGTCCGACGATGATGTTGGCGGAGATCGCGATCCAGTTGGCGGTCGAGCAACCGGGGCGGCGTGCGGAATGGGAGTCGATTTGGGAGGCGGCCGAGGCGGAGACTTTGAGGCGGTGTGGGGATGACCCGGTCGTGGTCCGCCAGTTGGCTGATAACCGATTGTGGCATTACCAGCGTTGTGGGGATCGGGCGGTCTTGGAACAGGGGGCACGGATGTACGAGCGGTGCGTGGGGCTCGCACCGGCCCATGAGACCTACGCGGCCCAGTTGGCGGAGATCTATTTCGAGCTTGCTGACGTCAGGGGCGCGGAGATGGCGTCGAGGGCGGAGCAACTTTCCAAGCTTGGCGGGTATTTCGAGAGGACGTTCCCCTATTTGCGGCTGATGCCGGCCGTTCGTCAACAATCGTCGGTACGGGAGCGGGTCCGGTTGCCGGCATCAGAAGTTCTTGGTCGACGTCGAGGTGTCGGGGGGACGCGGGATTGAAGAGCGGGTAAAATAGGGTGTGCGAGTGGGGAAGTGCGAGATTCGCTTCGAACTTTCGATGTGAATCGTGCCGGTGTCGGCCTAGCCCCTGCTCGGTGTCGGGATTTCAAGCCGGTTCGCTCGTTCGGAGAGTTGAGGCGGTCGTATCGATGGGGAATGAGCGTTGATGAAGACATTGCTGCTTGGGTTGGTTGCGGGGCTTGCTGGCGCCGCGGTCGGTTGGTGGCGTTTCCAGGCCAATTACGGAGGGGTCTCGCAGTTCGGCCCATTTTCGTCGGACACCATGGTCCCGGCCTCGGAGGTATCGCTCCGCAAGTTGCCCGCGGGCGCGCCGGGGAAGTCTCCGAAACTCGAAGTCGTTGGCGGCGAAGAGTTCAATTTCGGCGTGATGGAACCTGGGGCACAGGCGACACACAAATTCGTGATCCGCAATGTTGGTGAAGCGCCGCTGGAGTTAGGGGTGATCGGTTCGACGTGCAAATGCACGGTTGGCAAGCTCGACAACCCGTTGGTGCAACCCGGTGGAGAGACCGAGGTCGTGATGACCTGGACTGCGAAATCGAACATCGAGGAGTTCGGGCAATCGGCCACGATGCGGTCGAACGATCCCAACCGGAGCGAATTCAGTTTGAAGGTGATCGGCCGGGTCGTCAGTTCGATGGCGATGAGCCCTCGGACCTTGGCGATCGGCGATGCCGAATCGGGCGAGACGATTCGGTTGGAAAACGTGATCTACAGTTTCAGCAAGTCGCCGATCAAGCCGGTACAGCAAGTCATCAGCGACTTGGACTTGAATTCGCGGACGAAATTCGAGGTCGAAGAGATCGACCCGAAGGACGGCGGCGACTCGGCGTATGCCTCGGCGGTTCAGGCCTTCCGGCTGAAGACCGAAATCGGTCCCGGTTACCGTCAGGGGCCGATCCGCGAAAACTTGACTTTCGAATTCGTCCCGGCCACGGCATTCAACGAAGCCGGCGATTACGATTCGGATCTGATCTCGCGATTCACTGCCGAAGTGTCAGGCCGGATCGTCGGTGTGATCACCTTGGTGCAAAGCCAAAGGGTTTTCAGCGGCGAGGAGGGTTACATCTTTACGATAGGTGAGGTCGACCCGGCGGAGGGGAAGCCGATGCGGGCGAACCTGTTGGTGCGTGGCCCTGACCGGGAAAAGATTAAGTTAGCGATCGGGGAAGTGAAGCCGGCGGGGGTGTTGAAGGCGGAGCTTGGTGAGCCTGTCGGTCGCAGCACGACGGTGCTGGTCCCCTTGATGATTTCGGTTGATCCTGCGGCCAAGCCGATCGACCTGATGGGCCGAGGGACCGATGATTTCGGTTTCATCGAGATCCGTGGCGAAGGGGTCGAGAACGTGTCGCCGATGGTGCTTAGGGTCCGTTTCGCTGTCCCCAAAAAGTAACCCGCTTGGTCGTCATCGGCCCGCGGGCTGTCGCGCGGCCGTGACCCCGCCGCCGGTTGTTGGCCTCTGGGGGGCGGCGGCGATTGTGGGTGCGAAAGGCCCGCGTCAGCTAAATGTCCCGCGGAACATGACGGGGATGCCGAAGACTTCGAGGAACAGGCCGCCGTTTTGGCGAAGGGCGAGCTGTTCGATCGAGACGTCGTCGACCCCTGGGGTTTCGATGATCAGCCGTTTGCCTTCCCGGACGCAGCGGACTTGGGTGACGCGTCCGCTGCGGGTTTCGTCGAGGGCGATGGCGACGCGAAGGATCGCGGCGAGCTTCGAGACGACGACGCGGTCTTCGCGTCCCAGGGTCGCATACCCTTCGTGGGTCGGTTGGGGTGATGCGCGGCGATGGTATCGGGCGACGAGGCCGACCAGCAGCAGGTCGCTGCGGCTGAGCCCGAACAGTTCGCTGTTGCGGATGATGTACATCGCATGTTTGTGGCTGCTGTGCGAATTGATAAAGGTGCCGATTTGGTAAAGCACGGCGGCGACATGCAGGATCACCTCGTACCGGTCGGAGAGGCGATGTTCTTTGCGGAGTTGGGCGAAGAGGACGCTCGCGAGATTAGCCACATGCAGGGCGTGATCTTCGTTGAACCCGCAGCGGTGGCCGAGCGTGATCGCCGAACGGATGATCTGTTTCCGAAAGGCCTCGGTCCAGCTCCCGCCGACGGCCATCTCATAGAGGAGCCCTTCGCGAAGGTTGCTGTCCGAGACGAGGACCTGTTGGATGGCGAAGTGTCGTGCCAGCAAGAGATAGACCAGCAAGGCGGGGCCGACCGTCGTCGCTTCGATGTAGCTGAGGCCATACTTCTTGACCAGGGCGTCGTCATCGAGTCGCAGCGTGTCGGCCGTGAGCGTCTCGAGTCGGCTGGTCGGGATCTCGGCCAGCGTGTCAGGTTCCCAGTGTTCCAGGAGGTGCCGGGCGGCGAAGCGGATGTCGCCGCCGATCGCGATCAGGTTGGTACCCGGTTCATCGGGGACGACTTCGCTGACCTGATCGATGACCCGGGCGATCTGGTATTCCAGCAATTGGCGACGGCGGTTGGGCGAGGGGTTGACCGATTCGAGCGATTGGAGGAGCCGGAGCGAACCGAGTCGCAGGGTATCGCTGAACAGGATGTTGCCGGCCCGCAGGACGAGCAATTCGGTGCTGCCGCCACCGACCTCGACGACGATCGACCGGGCCGCGCGGAGCGCCGGGTTTTGTTCGAGGTGCGGGTTGACCCCCATGAAGGTCACCCGATTCACTTCGGCCTCGTCGATGACCTCGACCACCAAGCCGGTGGCGATGTAGATGCGGTCCGAAAAGGCGAGGCGGTTGAAGGCTTCGCGGACGGCCGACGTGGCGACGACGCGGATGTCCGATTGGCGGCTGATCCCGTATTCCCGCAGGACGCGTTGGAAGCGGCGTAAGATACTGACGGAACGTTCGATCGTCGCGCGGGAGATGCGTCGTGTGGCGAAAGCTTCTCGCCCCAGGTCGACGGCTTGGACAAGGGTGTCGAGGGTGCGGAATTTGCCGTCAGGGGTCAGTTCCGCTACCGACATTCGGATGCTCGTCGCGCCGATATCGATCACGGCGACGGGGCGGAGCGAGGATTTTGTCCCTTTGTCGCCGGTCACTTCGGGGTCGTCGGCGAGGAGTTCCCGGTCGGTATCCGAATTGGTAGAGACGTGGGCGCGGAGGTGGTCGGCACCTTCGCGGGGGAGTTCGTTCATAGGGTTTTGATCCGCAATCGGCGGTACCAGACTTCGCAGGGTGGGCCCGAATGGACCTGGACCCCGATCACCCCTTTGCGGGCGATTTGGGTCTCTTGTTCCGAATAGTCGACCGTTTTCTCGCCGTTGATCAAGAGTTCGATCCGCGGGCCGACGCAGCGGATCACGTAATCGTTCCAATCGTCGGGCTTGACGAGGGTTTTGAGCCGCCCGGGGTCGGATTCGGCGAGGAATTTGTTGCGACGTGACTCATCGTACAAACCGCCCCAGACCAATCGGTTGGGGACGCCACCGATATCGGCTTGGTAACCGCTCACCTCGTCGCTCCCTTCGACCCGGCGGGAACGGATTTGGATCCCGCCGTTCACCCCATCACCGCGGGTCTTCACTTGAAGTCGGAGTTCGAAGTCGCCGTATTCCTGTTGCGTGCAAAGGAAGAAGTTATGCGGGATCTTGGTATCGAGCTTTCCTGCGACGATCGCCCCTTGTTCGATGCGGAACCACTCCGGCTTTCCTTCCCACCCCGTCAGGTCCATGCCATTGAAGAGCGACAGGAAGCCGGGCTCGGGCGCCAGTGGGGCCTCCTGCGCCGGTGCGGACCGGGCGAGGAACAGGGCCGCCACCGCGGCAAAAACGGGTGCGACGAATCGGTGCATCGGAACGCTCCGGCGGGTCTTGAAGGGGGGTAAATCGGACGGGGGCGGCCGAGCGGTCGGCTCGGGGAACGGGT
>JBEIRZ010000364.1:0-4536 GCA_040375695.1 Planctomycetaceae bacterium | reverse complement strand
GGAAAACATCTCGCGTTCGATGAATCGAACAACACGCCGTTGGCCAACCTTTTTGTCAGCTTGCTGCAACGGTTGGGGATCGAAACCGATCGTTTCGCCAGCAGCACCGGCACGATCGGGGCGCTGGAGGCTTGAACGCTCGGTCGTAAACGTCCCTACGAGCGATGGGTTCGCGATTCGGGCGAATCACGCTCGGTGCGAACGCGTTTGTAGACAGAAAGGAAACCTTCGGGTGTTGTGGTCATCTTCATGTTTGTCTGCAGCGTTATTTTGCTTTGGTCGTCGTTTGTCTCGTCAGGTTCACCCAATTATGAATGATTTTCCGTTGCTACGCTTCGCGTTTCCGGTCCTGCTATTGGTGCTGTGGCCGATCGGGGGTGCGAAGGTTTGGTCTCAGGATCGTGAGGCCGCGGCTTATCCCTACCCGCCTTACCTGCAAGGGGCGATGGATCCGCAAGTCGAAGGATGGCCCCTTTCGGAAGCGGGGCTCGCTTATGCGTTGAAGCCCGAGTACGAGCGGAGGCCGGGTCGCGAGTCGAACAAGCATCAGCCGACGCTTTGGCCGGTGATCCCCGCGGCGGGGTTTTGGGGAGGGACGAGCTGGCTCGATACGCATGCCAAGCTCGTCGGTTACGTGCAGGCCAATCGTGGCCCGATCGACATTTTGTTGGTGGGTGACAGCATCACGCAGCAGTGGGGCAGCCCGCTCGATACCGGCGTTTTGAATACGGCGTGGCAGAAACGTTTTGGCGATTACAAGACGATCAACATCGGCATCGGTGGTGATAAGACTCAGAACGTCCTCTGGCGGCTCGATCATGGCGGTGTTGAAGGGTTGCAGCCGCGGTTGGTCATCGTGATGATCGGGAACAACAACATGTTCTTCACGCCGGAAACGGGGGTCGAGGCCGCCGCGGAAGGGGTGCGAGCCTGTGCCGATAACCTGCGCCGCAAATTCCCGGACGCCGAATTGATCGTCGCCAAGATCCTCCCCTGCCACTCGCCACAGGAACGCTTTTATCAGGACATTCGTAAGACCAACGTCGCGCTCGATACGCTGGGGCTCGACCGTGACCCGAAGGTGACGGTCATCGATCTGACGAGTGATTTCATCAATGAAGACGGAACGCTCCGCCAACCGCTCTTCACTTCGGACGGGATTCATCTGTCGGCAGCGGGTTACGAAAAGTACGCCGAAAGGCTCGCGCCGCTTGTCGAAAAAAGTTTGGGCGGTAAGGGATTAGGCGGCGAAGTCGCGATGCCCCCCAAGGGGACGCAAGGGGTCAAACCGCCGGGGAGATCGGTCGATCCATCAGCGGTGCATGATGCGAAGCCGACAGGGGTGAAGGTGGCGCCTTTGTCAGCGACCTTAGCCGAGTACCTGTCGCGGCCGACGCCCCAGACCGAAGACGGCAAGGGGCTCGTTTATCCTTACGCGCCGTACAACGAGGGGAAGATGGATCCGCAGACGCGAGGTTGGCCGCTGAATGATGAGGAACTGAAATGGGTGGCGAAGGGGGAATATTATCGCAAGCCCGGTCATGAGGTGCAGAAACATTTGCCGGAGATGTGGCCGGTGACGCCGACGGCGGCGCATTGGCAACCCAAGGATGGGGGCGAAGGGAACGCGTGGGTCGGGCATCATGCGACGTGTGTGGAAAAGCTGCAGGGCACGGGGGATCGGATCGACGTGTTGTTGATCGGTGATAGCATCACGCAGGGGTGGGGTGGCGGATGCGACGGGGCGAAATTTCAACCGGCGTGGGGCGAACGATTCGGCGAGTTACGGACCGTTAACTTGGGGATCGGAGGTGATCGCAGCGAAAATGTTTTGTGGCGTCTCGATCACGGGGCATTGGACGGCGTGGAGCCGAAGGTGATCGTTCTGATGATCGGGGTGAACAACGCGCCCTTGGTGCATGCCAATGGCGTCCCGGCTGCGGCGGTAGCGCTCGGGATCCGGCTTTGTGTCGACAACATTCGGTTGCGAACGCCATCGTCGAGGGTAATCGTCGTGAAGCCGTTACCCGCGTTTGACCCGACCCGCGAAGTCGGGGCGGCGATCGGCGCGATCAATGCGGCGCTCGACGAGATCGGTTTGGCGAAGGACGACCATGTGGAGGTGCTGGACCTGTCGGAAGATTTTATTGACGAATTAGGTCGCTTGCGCGGTGAGCTCTATTCGGACGGTCATCTCCATTTGGGAGCAGCGGGTTACGAGGTACTCGCTCAACGTTTGCAACCGCAGATCGAAAAGTGGCTCAAGCCATGATGACACCGATCGGATTGACGATAAGTGACTAACTTGTCTGACGGTTCGATCGGCCATGCCAAACCACGACAAAGCTGCCGCAAGCCCTTCTGAGGTAGTGGATTTTGCTAAAAATCCGGACCGCGACGGAAATCCAGCGATTCCCTGTCGATGCAACTGCTGGGGGCTAAGTGGGGGCAGGTCATGTTTTCGGTTTTGAGCGAAGATGTCTTTGCTAGTTCCGCTGTTGATTAATTTTTTCGCCGCGCTAAGGTTGGCGGATAATGCAACTGAATCACGGCGATACCGAATTCAAAAACAGGATGCGAGGGCATCCGACTCCATCGAAATTCCGACTGGGCCCGATGCCAACGCGGGCATCTCACACGCCACCGTCTCGCATGCTTGCGATCGAAGGAAATGAGCGTCCTAGCGCGATCAGATTGTCACCGTGATTTTTCGCTTACGGTTTCGGTTAGGGTGGCGGGCTACTCATCGGTCTTTTTCGTTAGCTTTCGACCGTGCTCGTATCGCGCGACAAACCGAAAGGGATCGCTTAGGTCTTGGTTGCTGTAGACGATGACGTGAGGCAGTCGCCGAATGGCTCGCAGTAAATTGGCTTGAGTGCGATCGAATCGAGCTTGGAGCTTTTCTTCGGGTACGTCATGACCGCCTTGGGCGGTGCGTATGGAAACCCTTTTGCTCGACTCGTTGGCGCTATTGAGGTGGATGAAGATAAGAACGACTGTGTACCCGAGTTCAACGTAAGCAGCGAGTTGTTCAACCTTTTCGCCCACGGGATCTGACAGCACGGTTTCGAAGATGAAGCTTTCGCGCTGGGCCACCAGTGCCCTACGGATCGAACCGGCAAGGGCAGAGGCATCATATGCTGATAAGTCGAGCGAAGCGGATAATTCATCGGCGTTGATAAAACGCAAACCGCTATCGGCAAAGTGACTTTCATAGAAAGTCGACTTGCCCGCGCCATTGGACCCTGCCAAGGCGATGACGATCGGACGCGTGTCGAGGAAATCGAAAGGCTTGCTCAACCTGGGACCTCGACCGCAATGAAATTACGGCCAATGAAGCGTCCGATCGTTTCGCTCCCATCTTCCTCAACGCGGCAGAGCAATTCCGGGTGACCAACCACCGGCTTGAAATGTGGGTAGGGACGTCTTTTCAAAACGGCTTCAAGACGTTTACGTCCCTTGGCGGATTCGACTTCCGCAAGGAGTTCCGATAACGGTCGCTCTTTTCCGGACATCTGTAGCGATAATGCCCGATCGCCGCGCAGCAGTGGTTCGATCGATTTACCGAGCCCAGCCCAGAACTCGATTTGGCCCGCAATGCTCCGCTGCGAAAAAGGGACGACGGCACGGGCATCGTCGACCAATTCGTCAGAAAGTTTAACCGGTTGTCCCATAGTGTAATTTCTCCCATAGCCGATGGTAGCATTTTGCTACCCATAAGTCCAGTTCGTATCGGTAGCGGACGAAGTGTTCGGGCAAGGTTGCTGGCGGGGCATCGTATCAACGTCTGAGGAACGTCATCCGTGTCGGGTCTGAAACGGTTCCGTTCACTGCGCGGTCGGTGTGATCCAGGTAGGATCTTGCAGTTCGAATTTGTCTGGCGAATTAAGGTACATCAAAGGGAGTAAGACGCACGGTTGAGCCATCGCCCTACCCTCGCGCAGTCCACTAAACTTTTGCAAATTCGCGAATCGACCCCCGTCCTTTTACGGTTCGTTCCCTTTTTCGGTTCCCGGCGAGTCGGCAACAACACATGAATGCTTTTTTCAGACTAGTCAGTCTCTGCTTGCTCGCATCACCGACCGCGATTCGCGCGGCTGATGCGCCCTTGGGGGCCGTTCGTCATCTCGTTCGCTCGGAGACGTGGATCGAGAAATGGCCGGAGGTGTCTGGCTCGTTGGAAAGCCGCGTTGTCACCGCCGAGGTATGGACAGCCGCGTTTCAGGCGGAGTTGGACCGGGCGGGCACGCTGCACATTCCGGCCCGCGAGCAGCCTTATTACCTTGATGGGCCCGTGGTGTTGAGGTCTGGCCAGAAGCTCATCGCCGAAGCGAAAGCCGAGATTCGCCTTAAACCTGGCACCAACACCTGCATGGTGAGGAACGAGCATGTCGCGACCCTCAATACGAAGCCCGTACCCGCCGATCAAACGCTTGATACGGACATCACCATCGACGGGGGGCTCTGGACCACGCTGGCGGTCACTCGTGCCGAGTCCAATGGCAATTTGCGAGGCGCATCGTCGAAGCAAAACGC
>JBEIRZ010000651.1:0-1573 GCA_040375695.1 Planctomycetaceae bacterium | reverse complement strand
TCGCTGGTGTGCGGGACGATCATCCCCGATCGGTAACGGTCCCAATAATCGTCAAGGTTTCGCTTGACGACGCCGCTGAGCAAAAAGACGCCGAGCAGGTTCGGCAGCCCCATCCCCAGCAGCATCAGGTCGCTGAAATCGAGGATATTGCCGCGGGTGATGATCGAACCGAGGAACGTGAAGGTGAGGAACAGCAGCTTGTAAATGACCGACGTCTTATCGCCGAACATCTCGACCCAGCACCTTTCGCCGTAATACGACCAACTGATGCAGGTAGAATAGGCGAACAGGACGACGGTCAGGTAAAGGACGTATTTGAACCAGTCGTACCCGCCGCTGGTGAAGGCCGCGAGCGTCAATCGGGCGCCCTCTTTGTTGGCGATCACCGATTCCATCGCCGGATCGGCATAGACCCGCGTCACGACGACGACTAACGCGGTCATCGTGCAGACCAGCACGGTGTCGATGAACGGTTCCAACAGCGCGACGATCCCTTCGCTTACCGGTTCCTCGGTCTTGGCCGCCGAGTGAACGATGGCGGCCGAACCGATCCCTGCCTCGTTGCTAAACAGCGCCCGTTGCAACCCGATCACCATCACCCCCAGCAGCCCGCCCTTGATCGCCGTCGGGTTGAAGGCTTCGCGAAAGATCGTCGCAAAGGCGGTCGGCAGGTACGACCAATGCGTCAAGAGGATAAAGAGCGACGCGGAGATGTAGGCGATGCACATGAAAGGGACGAGTTTTCCGGCGACCGCACCGATGCTGCGGATCCCCCCCAAAATCACCAGCCCCACCAAGACGGCCATCGTCAAGCCATAGATCCAGGGTTGGCGATCGAGCAGCCCGAATTGGTGGCGGATCGTATCGAGCGACTGGCCGACTTGAAAGGCGTTCCCCCCGCCAAAGCTGGCCCCGATGCAAAGGACCATGAAGACAACGGCCAACACCCTGCCCAACCGTGGGAGGCCGAGGTCGGCGAGCCCTTCTCGAAGGTACCGCATCGGCCCGCCGATGATCTGACCCTTGCCATCCTGTGATCGGTAGATCTGCGCCAGCGTGCACTCGGCGAATTTTGACGACATCCCGAGGAGGCCACAAAGCGTGATCCAAAAGGCTGCCCCCGGCCCACCTGACCCGATCGCGATCGCCACCCCCGCGATGTTGCCCAGCCCCACCGTCGCCGACAACGCCGCCGCCAATGCTTGGAAATGGGTCACATCCCCTTTGTGATCTTTGTGGTCGTAATGACCGCTCGTCAATTTGATCGCATGCCCGAAGGCACGGATGTTGATGAACCCCATCCGCAGGGTCAAAAAGAGTGCCCCGCCGAAGAGCCAGGCGACGACGAACGGGATCTGCACCGCCCCATCGGCCGACCGGTAGACGTTGAAAAAGATCACCTTCGAAATCGCCGCGACACAAACGCCAAAGACCCGATCGATACTCGCTATCCAACCTGACGGCAAAGTTTCTGCGGCCGCGGCGGGCGTTGCCGGTGTGGCGAGCGTTGCCGGAGTGGCAACGGCTTCGCTCGAAGAAATCGCTTCGCCGGAGGAGACCGCTTCGGTTGAAG
>JBEIRZ010000379.1:0-4362 GCA_040375695.1 Planctomycetaceae bacterium | reverse complement strand
TCCCGCAAGACCTCCGCGCCGACCATGGCTTCGACAACCGCGGCGATCACCTCTCCCTCTCGCCGCTATTGATGGAGGAATTTTTAAAACTCGGCGAATCGATCACGCAAAGCCCTGACTTCGGCCCCAAACGCGTCGGCATCTGGGACTCTTTCTTCGCACCTCCCGCTGACACAACCGACATCGACCAAACCGTTCGCGAGCGATTACTTCCCTTCTTGACCAAGGCGTTCCGCGGCCCCGTCGAACCCGAATCGCTCGATCGCTACGCAAGCTTCGTCTCTCGGTCGATCGCCTCGGGCACCGACTTCACTTCCGCCATGAAAGGGGCCGCCGCGGCCGCGATCTCTTCCCCCCGCTTCCTCTACCTCTACGAACGAAGCGAAGGTGACGCCGCCGCCAGCGATGACAACGCCCAAACCGTCAAGCCGCGTCCGATCGACGACCGAGAACTCGCGCAGCGGCTCTCTTTCTTTTTATGGGGCAGCCTCCCCGACGAGACGCTGCTCGAACTCGCGTCGACAGGGCAACTGGGCCAACCCGAGGTGCTCGAACGGCAAATCGATCGGATGCTGCGCGACAAAAAGCTGAAACGCTTCTGCGACAGCTTCCCGGCCCAATGGCTGCAACTCGACCGGATCGTCTCGTCGCTCCCCGACCCCGATAAATACCCCGATTTTTATTACCTCAAGTACCTCGCCAGCATGCACATGATGCTGGAACCGCTGTTGCTGTTCGAAACGGTCTTGATCGAGGACCTCCCGATCACCCAACTGACCGATCCGGACTTCACCTACCGCTCGGCGAAACTCGATGCCGCCTACGGGGAACTCGCCAGCAACAAGCTCGGCCCACCGAACAACGAAGTGACGATCCTCACCTTTAGGCGGATCCCGATCGAGGACCGTCGCGTCGGCGGCGTGATCACCAACGCGGCCGTCATGACGATGACCTCCGGCCCGCTGCGGACCAAACCGATCACCCGCGGCGCCTGGGTCGCCTCGGTGATTTTTAACGACCCGCCCAAACCGCCTCCCGCCGACGTCCCACCCCTGGACGAGACCGCACACCCCGAACACGAGTCATTGACATTACGCCAGATGCTGGCGGCCCATCGCGAGCGGGCCGATTGCCGCGGTTGCCACGAACAGATCGACCCCTTCGGCTTCGCGCTCGAAAACTTCGACCCCGTCGGGCGATGGCGTGACGCCTACGATCACAGCGCCGCCGTCGATCCCTCCGGGGCGCTCTTCCATCAACACCCCTTCGCGGACGTGATCGAATTCAAAGCGGCGATCTTGAAGAACAAAGACCGCTTCTGCCGCGCGCTTGCCGCTCATCTCCTCTCCTTCGCGCTGGCCCGCCCGCTCGGCCCCGCCGACCGACTGGCGATCGATCAGATCGCCGAATCGGTCGCGGCCGACAATTACAAAATGAAAACCCTGATCCGTCAGATCATCCTCAGCGAACCGTTCAGGACGAAATCATGAGCATCACGCGGCGACGTTTCCTTCGCGGCATCGGTGGTGTCACCCTCGCCTTGCCATCACTCCCGTCGCTGGCGGACGAGGTGGCAGGGGACGCGGTGGCAGGGGACGCGGCGCAATCTCCCCCACTCCGGATGGCCCATTTCTATGTCCCGATCGGCGTCGTCAGACGCGGCTTCTTTCCCGGTGAGGCGAACGACATCATCCCCGAAGGGAACCTCGGGAATGTGATGAAATCGCTCGGCAAACAAGACCCCAACCACAGCGTCAAACCGCTGACCGAACTGACCCCGACGATGCGGCCGCTGCGCGACGTGCAAACCAAGGTCAACCTGATCACGGGGATGGACCGAACGTTCCAACACGGCACCGACGTCCACGAGCAGTGCGGCAGCTGTTACCTCAGCAGCGGCAAACCCTACGGCGTCGAAGGCTCCGTCTGGCCCCTCGCCCGGACACTCGACCACCTCGTCGCCGACCACCTCGGCGACGCCACACCCTTCAGGACACTCGAATTCGGTTGCAACACCCACCGCGACAACAAGGAATCGATCTACTTCGACAACATCTCGTGGTACGGCAGCGGTCACGTCGCCCCGTCGATCCGCGACCCGAGGAAGATGTACCGGCGGCTCTTTTCCGCGCACGAATCGGATCGGCTCCGCGACGTCACCAGCCTCGTCCTCGAAGACGCCCGGGCGATGCGCCGCGAGCTCGGCGCGACCGACCGCGAAAAGTTCGCCGAGTATTTCGAATCGATCCGCACGATCGAAAAGCAGATGCGGCGATTGGAGACGCTCAAGGCGGAATTGCGGCAAGTCGACTTCGAAGAGCCCAGCGACGCGTACCTTCCACGCGGCGATTACGTCCGGCTGATGGGCGACCCGATGGTGACGGCTCTGCAAACCGGATTGACACGCGTCGCGACCTTCATGGTCGGCCCCGAACGCTGGGACACGCCGTACCTGTTCGACGGCCTGTTCGATAAGCCGCGGAGCCATCACGAGATGTCGCACGACCAGACGCGAATGATCGACGACCTGCTGAAGGTCGACCATTTTCATATGGAACAATTCGCTTACTTGGTGAAACGGATGAGCCAGATCGAGGAGGGTGACGGGACGACGCTCTTGGACAACACCCTCTTCACCTACGGTTCGGGGTTAGGGGACGGCTCGACGCACCAGTACAACGACTTGCCGATCGTGATGGCCGGCGGCGGAAATCGGGTCAAGACCGGGCTACACATCCACATGGCGGAAGGGACACCGCTGGCCAATTTGTGGTTAACGCAATCCAAGCTGATGGGGCTCGCGACGGACAACTTCGCCGACAGCACCGGCCAAGTCACCGACCTTTTGGCCTGAACGCGACGAAGCCCCTTTCTCGCCCTCAGGCCCACCACGCCCTTCGCCGATTCAGGGACGTGCCACCCAACAGCCAGATCGGCTAGATAGGCTAGATCGGCCAGCCATCGTCAAGCCTCCTCCCCACGACCCTTCGAATCGTGAATCCCGAATCCCGTGTACGACCCTAGCGGGTCTGTTTGTCGTCACTCGCGACGACTTATGGCGTCTCTTCGAGCAATTGATCGACCAACTCTTCGATCGACTTGTCGCCCGTCGCACCCTGCCAATTCAGCTCCCCTTGCCACCACGTCCGGATGTAGCCGCTGCGATCCACGACATACACCGTCGGCCACATGGTGTTGCCCCAGGCGTCCCAATTCTTGTTTTCCGTATCGATCAACACCGGAAAACCGAACCCCTTCTCCTTGGCCGCCTTACGGACCAAAGCGATATCCCGTTCCGCGGCGGTTTCGGGGGTCTGAATCCCGATGACACTGACCCCTCGGCTCGCCAAAGTCTCGTGCCACCGGTTGTAATGCTCAAAATTCGCGACGCAGTTGTGGCACTGAAAGGCATAGAAATGGACCAACACCACGTTGCCCCTTTGCCCGGCAAGCGTCGTCGGCTCCCCACCGGCCCATTCACCCGAATCGATCAGCTCGGGGGCCAACGGCAAAATCCGCTGCAACCCTTGCGTGTCGAACGGCTCCCCGACCAACTTCGCAAGCGCCACTTGCTGGGCCGATGTCAAAAGTTCCCGAAGCTTTTTCTGTTCGCTTTCGCGCGCGGCGAGCAACTCCTGCTGAGCTTCAGCGTCATCCCCCTTGCTCCCAACAAATGAGCTTGCCAATCGGTCGGTCTCGAAACAGATTTCCCGAACGTCGCGATTCTGCGCATCGCTCAAACCGACGGCCTTAGCGATCCCGGGTCGCAGCAGCGAACGGTACCCTTGCGCCTGGGCCTCGATCTCGCGCAGTCGTTTGATCTTGTCTTTCCCCAACACCCCATCGAGTCGCGTCAGCAACTGTTTTTCGAGCCCCACGACAACGGCCTGCTGCTTCTCTTCCGGCAAGTTGCGGCTACGCCACCACGCCCCATCGACCTCCCTTAAAGCAGCCAGCAGAGCCGCGTCGTCAGCCCGAAACCCGAGCTCCTGTTGGACCTGCTGCGCATGGATCAGCTTCAACAATGTCTGGGGGACGACAGGTGCCTTCGCCGGCTCGTCGCCGAACGCGCATCCCAAAGACCCAAAAGACAGCAGCGCATACGACATCACCATCACACTCAGGATCGTTTTTGTTTTGGCAACGCGCATGCCTGATTCCTTCGTTCAAACCGGCCCAAGGGTGTGCGGCAAAAATCGGACGCGAATGATCCACCAACGCCCGCAAGAAAAAAACGCTTGCTGCGATCAACAAGCGATGAAAGGCCACCGATCTTGAACCTAACCGGCACGCCCACAAGAAACAACGCTACCGATCCATCGCACAGCATGCGATCGTCTTTTAAAGAGCGATCATGGGCCT
>JBEIRZ010000231.1:0-7003 GCA_040375695.1 Planctomycetaceae bacterium | reverse complement strand
GCGGGAAAATTGCCGCTGCGGATCGAGCTCGAAGACATACACATGCACATCGAACAGGCCCTGATCGATCGGCTCGGCGATACCGGCAGTAAACTTCATACGGCCCGTAGCCGAAACGACCAGGTCAGCACCGACGTCCGGCTTTGGGTCCGCGACGCGCTCGATCGCGTCGACGCGGCGCTCGCCGATTTGCAACGCGCGTTCCTCGGCCGCTGCGATGGCGACTTTGACGTGGTCCTGCCGGCGTACACCCACCTGCAACGGGCTCAACCGGTCCTCGCGCCCCATTACTGGTTGGCGTATGTCGAAAAGTTTCAGCGGGACCGTGAACGCGTCGCCGATTGCAGGCGACGGGTCAACCGTTGCAGCCTCGGGGTCGCCGCCGTCGCGGGGACGTCGCTCCCCATCGATCGCCAAATGACCGCCAAAGAGCTCGGGTTCGAAGCGGTCACCGCCAACAGCCTCGACACGAGCAGCGATCGCGACTTTGTTCTGGAGAGCGGCTTCGTCTTGGCGATGATCGCGTCGCACCTCAGCGGTTGGGCCGAGGAATGGATCCTGTGGAGCACCGTCGAGTTCGGATTTCTGAAATTGCCTCATGCCTTTTGCACCGGCAGCAGCATCATGCCGCAAAAGGTGAACCCCGATGTCCTCGAATTGACCCGCGGCAAATCGGCCCGCGTGATGGGGAACCTGCAGACGCTGATGCTGCTCATCAAGAACCTGCCGCTGGCCTACAACCGCGACCTGCAAGAGGACAAGCCGCCGCTGTTCGATTCGTTCGACACGATCGAAGCGGCGCTCGCCGTCATCACGCCGCTGGTCGCCGGGGCGGAGCTGCGTCGTGACTCGATCGCCGCCAGGCTGGAGCTCGGTTACCTCGATGCCACGACGCTGATGGAATACCTGATCGCCCAAGGGATGCCACAGCGCCGCGCCCACCACCTCGTCGGCGCGATCGTCGGTGAGGCGATGCGCCGCGGCGTGCCGCTCGCCGATTTGCCGCTCGAAGTGATGCGACAACACGCCCCGGAATTGACCAGTGACGTCGCCAAGGTGCTGGGGGCGGTCAACGCCGTCGCGGCTTTCCGTAGCGAAGGGAGCACCTCGCCGGATCGCGTCGCGGAGCAAATCCGACTTTGGAAACAGCGGCTCGCCTGACCGATCACCGGTCACGGGCCGCCCGTGACACGGCATAATCGTGACACGGCATAATGACGGCTGGTCATGAACCTTGTGGCCGATCGGATCCGTGAATTTCATCGGGTTTTATCGGCAAGACCCCGCATCGAAACTGTCAAATCGAACCCCCTACATCGAGCGTCACGATGAATCGTGAAGAAGCGATCCGGCTGTTGGAAGAATGGGTCACGAACCAGGGGCTGCGACGCCACTGTTTGACCGTCGAACAGGTGATGCGGGTCGCCGCCGACCGCCGCGGCGAGACTTCGGACCAGATCGAGCGTTGGGGGATCGCGGGGCTGTTGCACGACGCCGATTGGGACCGCTGGCCCGAAGAGCACCCGGGACGGATCGTCGATTACATCCGCAAAACGGGTGATGACGAAGTCGCCGACGCGATCGCGGCCCACGGCGTCCACTGGGGCGTGCCGCATGTGACGCCGATGAGCAAAATGTTGGTCGCATCGGACGAATTGACGGGGCTGATCGTCGCCTGCACGCTCCTTCGTCCCGACGGCATCCGCACCCTCGACGTCGCGGGGGTGATGAAAAAATTCAAAACGCCCAAGTTCGCGGCCGGTGTCAATCGCGACGAGGTGATCGAGGGGGTCGCGATCCTCGGCGTCTCACTGGAAGAACACATCGCCTTCATCCTCGAAGCGCTCAAAGAGAACGCCGAAGGGCTCGGTCTGGTCCCAACCGCATGACCTGGTCGAAGCTCAAATCGGGGATGGAAGGTTTTTTTGCCGACGGCATCAAAGGGCGGATCGGGCTGCACATGACGAGCTACCGTCGCCCCGGCCGCTGGGACGACGAAGGGCGATCTTGGATCACGATCGACGGCGAAGAGCTGATCAACATGCCGCTGGATGTCGAGTGGGCTCGCAATACGATCGATCGTCACGAACCGGAGCTGGGCCGCGAATTCGAGCTCGCCTCGAGGCTCGGCCAGAACCGTTTGAAACAAGCGATGATCGCCTATCAGGAGCTGTCGATCGAAGCGATCCTCGCGTCGGAGGATTCGGTCGTTCGCGCCCTGGGGATGCTCGATCGCCGCGTCGGCAAACGGCGGCTCACGAAGATGGATCTGACCGACCAGCCGCCGTTGGTCAAATACCTCTACCTGTTTCGATGCGGCATCGAAGGGATTCGGGCCAAACTCGAAGATGACCCCGAGACGTTGAAACGACGCCTGGGCCGCGCCCACCGCCCGCCCCACGAAACGGCCGAGCCAAACCCGGGCGAGGACGACGGCGTCGAAACGAACGAAGCCGCGGTCGATCCCGCCGACGCGAAGCTCGCCTCCGCGAGCAAACATAACCTCGCCGCATTGATCCGGAGAATGCATGTCGACCAGGTCGAGGAATCGGAGCTTCGCACCGAAGTCGCGCGGCTATTGTTGGCCGCGTTCCGCACCCTCCCCGATCGCGACGCGCTGCGAGATTTGCTGGTGTCCGTCGAGTCGCAGACCGACCTGTTGGAATCGACCGCGTTTGCGACCGGCGTCATCGCGTTGGCCAGCCGATCCGACGCGTGGCTTCGCGGGCCCTCGGGATGGAAGGCGAGATCGCACAACGAAAAGAAGCAATTCTCATCGCTCGCACGTCACCTCTACGCGGACTACGACGTGCCGCGATTCATGGACCGGGTTTGGATGGGGGGCGACACACAGCGGCAGGATTGGTTTCGCCACATCGGTGCGGGTAAGAACATCCGCACCGCCGCGGGGTTACCGATCTCGCTCAACAAGCGGATGGCGCATTTTTTCCTGCAGGCCCCCGATGATTACTCCGTGGAAGCGGCCCTCCGTTATGGCCAAGTCATGTCGCTCGATGGCGACCCCGGTTTGGCCGATGCGATCCGCGAAACGCGGCTGGTACGTGAATTTCGCGACGACGCGTTTTGGCTGTCGGTGCTCCGGTTTTTTGTCGACAACCCGATGCTCGACCGGGCCCATGTCCAACCGATCGTTGACTACATTTGTAGTCAACGTTACGAACCGGTGATCGTGTTTGTCGAGCGAGGTGTCGCCGAGGAACGTCCGCCGCTGCAACCGAATTTCACGATGCGCGGTCGGACCGCCGAGTCGTTGCTGCGAGCCGTCGACGAGTGGCACGGCAGGTTAGGGCGCGAGCAATCGGGTGGCGACTTGCAATGGCGAAAGTCGCCCGTAGCCGATTACGTCCAGAGGGAGGGCTCGGCCGAGGGGAAAGAGATGCAGGTCTGGCGGATCCGCGAATTGGTCAGCAGCAAGGAACTGATCGCCGAAGGGCGGGCCCAAGGGCACTGCGTCGCGAGCTATGCGAAGTCGTGTTTCCAGGGAAAATGTTCGATCTGGACGATGGATCTGCAGACCTTTGACGGGATCGAAAAACGCTTGACGATCGAAGTCGGCTTGCCTCAAGGAGAAATCCGGCAAGTTCGAGGTTTGCGGAATCGCCGCGCGACCCGGGACGAAATGCGGGTGGTCACCAACTGGGCGATGCAAAGCGGCTTGAGCCTAGCCACCTACCTTTGATTCGGCGCGATGACGACGCTCGCCGAGAGAGCGGCATCGTTTCTGCCCTTAGCTCATTTTTGACTCGTCTTTAAAGCCTGCAAGGAAAGACGGGATCGCGGATTCACCCGATTCACCCGATTCACCGCCGGTCGCTGGGGCGTTACGATAGCGGCCGATTTGCGCTATCGACGCGGCTTCGACATGGGCGGCAGCAGCGTTGTTGACGGGGATTCGCACCTTTGGCGGCGGGTCCGCTGATTTTCTCTTCCTTTGAAATATTTCTTGAACACCGATGCAGTCGACATTCAAGTTGATCGAACAGGTCATCGAACAGATCATTTTCGCGAGCCGCTGGATCCAGGCCCCGATCTATTTGGGGCTCGTCGCGGGGGCGGTGGTTTACTGCATCAAGTTCATCGAGCAGCTTCTCCACATGGTCTGGCACTCGCCGCAGTTCGGCGAAGAAGAGATGATGCTCGCGATGTTGGGGCTGGTCGACACGACGATGGTGATCAACCTCGTCTACATGGTGTTGGTCGGGGGTTACGAGATGTTCGTCAGCAAGATGGAGCTGAGGGACCATCCTGACCGCCCCGCGTGGCTCGATCACACCAATTCGACGACTCTAAAGATCAAGCTGATTTCGGCGTTGATCGGCGTATCAGGGATCCATCTGCTGAAGACCTTCATCGAAATGGGTGGGCACGGGGGTGATGATGCGACGTTTAACGAGTCGCACATCAAGTGGCAGGTCTTGATCCACTTGACCTTCCTCGTTTCCTCGATCGCTTTGGCCTACACCGACCGTCTGATGCATCCCCCCAAGCCGCCGAAGCGACACGAAGGGGAAGGTCATTGATCCGTTGGGTCGATCTCCTAACGAATCGTCACTTCGATTCTCGATTTTATATTTCTCGCCTCGCTACTCGAACTTCATCGAGCCCGAGAACGATTCTTCGCCTGAGACAGCTCATCCCGAGGATGCTCAGGCTTAGCGATCGATCTCCCTTCATTCATCATTTTTGCCGAACAAAAACGCGTAGCCGTTTGGCCCCATAACTCCCCGCGTTCGCAGTAAAAGTCCAATCGCGGGTGTTACCGGGGCTGTTTCCGATCCCGAGGTCGGCGCCATTGCCTGCCCGCCAATGGTTGACCGCGAAGAACGTTTGGCCGGTAGCACGGTTGTGGACTTGCATCGACCCGTAACCGTCGGCGGGGGGTGCGAGCTCATCGCCGAAATCGTAGACCGTGTCGGAAGCCCCTTCGACGTTCACACCGTTGACCGCGCCGTAATTGTCGGGCCAGAACTCGATGTTCCCGGTGGCGATCGCGGTCCCTTCGGTGATCCCTGGGACGTTGCTAAAGACATCCAGCGAGTTGACCGGGATTTGGAAGCGGGCGCCGGACGCGAAGGTCGGGATGCCGATTTTTTTGACGTCGTCGGTGAAGGCTTCCATCGAAACGAAGAGCGCTTGTTCGCGGCCGTCGGCGGCGGTCAGCTCGATCAGGTACGCGACGCGGTCGAACGGCTTGATCGAATCCGAGAGGTCGATGTCGGCGGGGGGATTGGCCTGCAATTTGGCAAGGTCGAAGTCATAAACGAGCGAATAGGCGCTCGCGCCGGGGACCGACTTGGCGAAATCGGGTGGGTTACCGATGCGGAAGGCGCCGACCGGCAGGCCCGTTCCCCCCATCAGGTTCGGCTCGGCGATGAGGTTCCAGGCGAACCTCGCGGCGACCGGCGTTTTGACTTCGGCACTGCTCAATAGGACGCTGTCCCCGTCGATCGTCGCGGTCGCGGGTCGGAAGCCGCCGGAACCTTCGCCGATGATTTCGAAGTGTGAAGGGGCTTTGCCGTCGCGAGTTCTGAGCCCACCGGCGGCGTTTTTGAAACGGATCCGAAGTTTGTCCCCCATCGGTTCGACGCGATCGGCTTCGGGGCTTTCGGCGACGACGTCCGCTTTGCCGTAATCGTTCTTGAGTGCGAGCAGCGCCAGGCGGTAGCCGACGTCCTGTTTGTTCGGCGGGTGGATGTCGCCGATCGTCGCGATGTCATTGATCACCACCATGCCCGTGTTGGGGATCGACTTGGCGGCGGCTTGGGCCTCCCAGAATTTTGCGAGCGTCGTCGGGTCGGGATCACCGTAACGGAACGGGGCGATCTGGACGTAATAAAAAGGAAAATCCCCCTGGCCCCAAAGCTCTCGCCATCCGCCGATGAGTCCCTTTTTCTTTTCGAGGTAGAGCATCCCTTCGTCATGGTTCGATTCCCCTTGGTACCAGATCGCGCCGCGGATCGGGAAACCGACGATCGAGTGGATCATGCCGTTGTAAAGCATCGTCGGGTCTTGGTTGCTAGTGAACGGCGCGAGTTCGGGTGGATAAGCCGGGGTCGGTGCGAGCGGCTGGCGGGCTTCGAGCGCCAACTTCGCCTTCATCGTCCAGGCCTCGACGAGCCGGATCTGTTCGGCCAAGCGTTCTTGGTAAGGGGGCGTTCCCGGGGTGCGGCCGAGGACCGATTGATAGATCCCCTGCAACGCATCGACCTTTTGAAACCCGACCGGCGGGGTCCAGGGTTCGATCCGCGTCCCGCCCCACGAGGCGTTCACCAAACCGATCGGGACGTTCAATTCGCGGTGAAGGTGCCGGGCCATGAAATAGCCGCAAGCGGTGAAACCTGCCGCGGTCTCGGGGGAACAGACTTGCCAGGCGGCTTGAAAATCTTCGAGCGGCGACGGGGATGCGGTCAGCGGCACCTTGACGTGACGGATCAGCGGGAACTTCGCCGCGGCGATCTCGTCTTGCGGGTTCGCCGAAGCCGCGACGCTCCATTCCATGTTCGACTGGCCGCTGCACAGCCAAACCTCACCGACCAGGACGTCTTTGATCTCGAGCTTATTCGTACCCTGGACCGTGATCGTGGCCGGATCGCTCGACGCCGGCAGCGGGGCCAGCTTCGCCTCCCAACGGCCATTGGCATCGGCCGTCGAGATCGCCTTCGAATCCTTCATCGTGACGGTCACCACCTCTTGCGGATCGGCCCAACCCCAAATTCGGATCGGTTGGTTTCGTTGGAAGACCATGTGGTCGCCGAAGATCGCCGGCAGCCGCACTTCGGCGAGGGCCGTTTCGATTGTCAAAAAGGTTGTGAAAAAAATCACAAGGGAAGCGATGCCGCGAATCGGTTGGTCGGAGCGCATAGCAGTCGGTGGGAAAATGCGGGGGTGATGAGTAGGAAAGGGGACGCGAAATCGCGCGAACGACGTCGCATCGCGTCATTGGTGACTGGGCTAGATTGTACGGGTTTCGCCGCGGGGCGTG